>NZEV01000029.1 GCA_002690495.1 Legionellales bacterium
TTGATCGACTTGCTAATCGAAATGCGCCACTAGGTAAATCAACAACTTGGTCTAATATTCGTGCATCCAATCCATGACCATGATCACACACTAAGCCTAATGCACCCCCTGCTTGCCATGCACGTAACATATCACGAATCTGCGTAGAAGCCTCCCACATTTTAATATTTTGATGGACTCTAAAATGAACAAGCCAATTGAAATGATGAGGCTCATGCTTATAAACACAATGTGCAATTTGACCAAAAGAGGCAATAAAGGATGGGAGTATTTCCCAATTACCAATGTGGGCAGTTAAAAATACTGGGTTTTTCTGATGAACCATATCATTGAATACTACATCAGTATCGACCCAATGTTTTAATAGACTGCCCCAATAAGGCCATAAAAACAATTCAAGACACTGAACACCAAAGTGATGGCTATAGGCTTTCATTGTGCTCATAGGTGATTGAAATAAGTCTAAATACGATCGTACAATTGCAGTCCGCTTGATATTGCTGTTTGTAATCAACCATCCAATACACCAACCAAGCCATAAATGCAGCCTTCTAGGCAAGCAAATAAGACAATAGCTCACTAATTTCAGAGGATACTTTGACACTTATTGACTACCCATCATTGAAAGCCAATTAACCGCCATGTCTTTTTTCCACTGTAATTCACCATGTTCATTGAAAAGCGAGATTGTCTTTTTGGACGCAACAAGCGGACCTAAGAAAGTCATTGTAAATGCTTGAGCATCGTCAAAATCTTTTAATGTTTCAAGCTGTTGTGATGTTAGATCTAAACGATTTAACACACTGGTTTTGTCATGTTTTGTCATAAAAAAGAGTGATTGCCCCATCTGCTGGGGCTCTAAAATAAGATCATTTGAAACATATAGTGTTTTTATCAGACCATCTGGATTCCGCCGCATAATATATGATTGCCCCTCTTTAAGGGAAACATAGATTAACCCAGAAGTGGTCATTGTTGGCATTAAATCAAGAGAGTTTCCAAAGCTGATTGATTTTGTTCTATTTTTTGACCAAGCCATTAATTTAGAATCGCCATGGTGTACTTGAGTGAAAAAAAGAGTTTGACGATTCATCGACCAAGTTGGATGTCCTAATGGTTGTTTACTTTTGAAAATGAGTGAATTTTCTTTTGTCTTTTGATTGAAAGATCTTAATTCATAATGATCATTGTATTTTAAGACAAACGCAATGAGACTCGCCTGATTTGACCATCCTAATGCAATGATTGGCACCGGAGCTTCAAATAACACCATTGGTGTGTTAAAAAACACATCCGTTTGCATGATGATTGTAGGATGATCAGGATCAATAAACGCTAGACGACGCGTAAAACCCGGAGAAACTTGGTTAAAGTGACCAATAATGCGGTCTGCACAAGCATGTGCTGCCCAAGCACGCATCTTAGAACGATAAACAAAAGATTCCTCTAAAATCACTTGATCATCTTGCTTGATTTTCATAGTTAACTTTGGATAACCGGAAGTACTTTTAGTGCGATCAAGATAAATATGGCTCGAGTCAAAAGAAAGATTTAAAGCTTCAAAGTCCTTTAAAATCATCTTTTTGATCTCTGGCAAATCCTCTTTCTGTGAATGTGTCATTGTAGGCATGGCAAAAACACATTGAATGAAAGCAGTCATAATTATTAAATACTTCATGACACTAGTATACCGAGTCTATATTTTAATGCCAATCTGATCTATATCATAAACCATCGATAATGGGGCATGATCAGAAAATATGGGAAGTGGATCAATATGTACAGACTGTAAAGATGATTGTAGTACCTGATTCATAATTTGATAATCAATACGCCATCCAACATTATTTGCTCTTGCATTTGCACGATATGTCCACCAAGTATACTGTCCCTCAGACTGATTTTTAACGCGAAAAGCATCTACCCAATCATCTGCTAAAAGCGCCGTTAGCCATTCTCTTTCCTCAGGAAGAAAGCCTGAGTTTTTTTGGTTTGACTGCCAATTTTTCAAATCAATACGTTGATGTGCGATGTTCCAGTCACCAGCCACAATCACTGGCGTGTCTTTTTTAGACTTCATCCAGCTTTTTAGCTCTGACATCAGCTGATACTTAATGGCTTGACGTGCGTCTCCTGAAGTACCTGATGGTAAATATAAAGAATAAACTTCTAACTTATCCAGCTGAATGCCTAGCAATCGACCCTCGCTAGTCCACAAACCGTCAAGCGGTGTTAAAACTGCTGTTGGTTGCTTACGAGAATAAATGGCAACACCACTATATCCAGGCTTCTCTGCAGAACACAAAAATTGTTGATACCCTGATAAAGCTAATGAATCTATTTGCATTTGATGATCTTGTGCTTTTGTTTCTTGAATACACAAAACATCAACATCCTGTTTAAGAAACCATTGAAAAAAACCTTTTCGATGTGCTGAACGAATGCCATTTGCATTAAACGTCATGATCTTTAACATGTTTACCCCTTGATTGCCAGACCTAGTATACTATTTTTAGACTAAAAAACATGCATGGTTTATTTTAATTTGTTATGTTACTAACAATAAGGCCCAATCATACCAATTTAAATGAAGTCAGAAACGAACTACAGCACCCTCACCTTGTGGTGTCATAAATTATTTAATGGATTATTTAACCCATCAAGACCGACTAGACATGAACCAATTGTAAACCCAATGATGAAAGAAACGATGCCCTCCTCACCAATCCAAGATGATCAATCAGATACGAGTACAGATCCAGGTCTCGTAGTGATCGAATTTAATGATCTACCAACAGCAGAAATACTATTTTCTCCCATTGAAGCGCACTCATCAAATACCCAGCGTAGTTCATCTGAAGGAATACTAGACATACAGAGTGTGAGCGATATAGAACATATTCCTCCTGAAAATCCAGCACCGTTTAATTTGAATGATTTTGAACAAATTCTTAATCTGCTTAATACGATACCTCCATATATTCTACCCCACCTTCAATTATCCCATGATCAAAGATTGTTCTACAAACATCGTATGGATGTGATCAATCATTTGTTTGCAATACTCATGAACAACGCCAACTCTTTTACAGACAATGTACTTAAGTTTAGAGACATACCAACATTCCATGCACAATTTAGGGTTTTCTTCTTTAAATTACTCTCTTTCACACCTCATGAAATCAATAAGCTTATCGATCGTGATCATATTGAAAATGATATGAAAGAGGAAATCAAAGCCGTATGTGAAAAAATCTACGCCTCGACAGCAATCCATAGAAACTGCCCCTTGGTTATGGATTTAGATCATTGTTTACAAGAGCATCTTGGAGATAATAAAGAGGATACTGACACTGAAGAGAGCAGAAACTCACGATTCCAAAACATATTAGCTATTTTATCTCAACCCACAATAGACATTAATATCTTTTTTTATTACCAGATGGCGATTTTATTTGATATGTCATTTAAAGTCATTCAAACAAACACGCATTCCATTGATGAGTATACCACTGAACGATCTCCTATCACCCTGCCTATCTATTGGACAGAAGGTCATTTCTCGATCAGTGAAGATATGTTTATCACCCCTCGAGATGGTAATTGTTTTTTCCATACGGTGATGCAGTATCTGACCGCTATCATTATCCAATTGGATCAAACAAACTGTCTTGCTGAAACCGTATTTGTGAGCCTTAAATCGATCACTCAACTTTCTGATCTTGAGACCCTTGCCTCAAATTTTGATTTAAAAATCAGAATGTTTGAACTCAATGATGATTGCCAATATCGATTCAAAAGCACCATTGGTAATGACGCTGCCAAACATACACTTGACAGTACACTCACCAATAGCCTTTTCGTGTTCCCAGAACATTTAAAATGGCATCAAGTACAGTTACACTCTACAATGTCTCCCTGAGGCTTGACATCTAAATGAGTTTGATGCAATATCACCCTAAAGTTGGAGGCGTTATGCAACCTCAAACAGCATTTTCATCTCAAGAAAGTAGTCTTTTATCAGTACTCTTTCTCCTAATTCCTTGGTGTACCATGTTTGCATGTTGTTTGGATCTGTTTATTCCAGCCATACCAGCGATTGCAAGCGACCTACACATGACAGTCGAACGTGTCCAATCATTACAATCTGTTTTCATGCTATGCCTTGGATTTGGTATGTTGGTCATTGGTCCATTGAGTGATATGCTTGGGCATTACAGAGTGATTCATTACGCAATGTTTTCTCTCATTACAGGACATTTAATTGGCTTTTACAGTATTGATTACCACTTAATTATTTTCGCCAGAGTGTTGGAGGCATTTGGTAGTGCCAGTATTTTATTAATTGCCTATGCTTGTGCAAGAAATTTCTATAGTGTTCCGTTTCAAACACAACAATTAATTAGTTATCTCAATGGATCTGTCGGATTATGTTGGATCATTCTACCAGGATTTACTAGCATATTTCTTAGTTATTTTAGTTGGAGATATATCTTTATTCTACTCACTATCACAACCTGTTTCAGCCTCATCTATACTCAATATTACTTTAAAAGTCGCTCTAAAAGTTTATCAGATGAATTATTTAATTGGGATACTCTCAAAGCTTTCTTACACAACCCAAATACTTATTTTTATGGTTTAGGATGTTGTGTGACTCAAGCAACCTGTTTTACGTTTACAGTACAAGCACCTATTATCCTTTTACATCAATTAAAAATATCATATTTTCAATTTAGTCTGGATTTTTCAATCATTGCACTTTCTTTTTCTCTATCTAATTTTTATTTTTCAGCCCTTACAAAATATCTATCAACTAAAGAAATTGTCCTTACGAGCAGTTTGATCATTATGTTTGGCGGCTGTCTGATGTCTATTTGCTATCTGATGCTTGGTTTAACACACTTAGGTTTTTTAATTCCGATGATGATGATTATTTTAGGGAGTGGCCTTATGTGTAGTAGTGCATTATGGGGTGCCATTCAACCATTCAAAACGAATATGGGATCTATCATGGCCATTTTGGGGTCAGCACGATTTTTGTTTTCTTCATTAATTGCCCTTCTCAGCTCTTTCTTTGGATTTTCAGTCACTTCTATTAGTTGGATCGCTATATTGCTTGGATTAAGCTTGATGCTAAGTGATATTCTACAAAAGAAACAGATTATTCATCAATACGCTTAAATTTCTTTAATTGGTTTTGAGTACATTCACTCGTTAAATTCATTTTCAAAGCATTCGCGCAACGCTGTATACTAGCATCTGACGGTGTTTTAAGCGTTGATACAAGCTGAATAAAATCACTGATGTTTTGACAATGGTGTTTGACTTGTTCAGACCATTTTTTTTGTGCCTGATGACAATCTTGCTGACTTGAAAATATTTTTGAAATCAACCCTTGAATCTCTGCTGATTGAACACTCACAGCTTCACCCATTAACACCATATGATACATTTTTTTTAATGAGATCTGTGAACGCAACTCAGCCATGACAAGGTATGGCATGAGCCCCTTATTCACCTCTGGAAGACAAACCTTCACATGATCTAATGCATACACAACATGAGCATAATTTAAAAAAATTAATGCACCTGCATACACATCTCCCTCTAAGACGGCTAATAATGGTTTAGTATTATTTGAAAAGACCTCAATGAGCTGAACTAATAATGCAATCATTTCGTTTGAGTGTGTCTGCATCTCCACTAGATCTGCACCAGCACAAAATATTGGTCCAGTACTTTTAATCACAATACCTGATGTTGTCGACTGATCCTGAACGGATTGGATGACATCAATGATCGCCTGAAGCATTGAGCGAGTCAGCGCATGCCGTTTATGAGGACGATTTAAGATAATCTCTAAAACGTTTCCCTGATACTGAGTAATAATCTCGGTTGCTTCACTCATCCTGAGAGTGTATCTAATGAATCAATATATTTTTTATACTCACGTGTAATGATTTTCGGTAAAGTAAACTGAAAAATCATCGTCACTGCATTCAATGCCAGCAGTATGCTGTATAAGGAACCAAATAAAAATTTTGGAAGTGACATAGCCATAGGGAGAAGAAGATACAACATTGACACGATAAAAGTGATTACTGAAACACGCTGATAATATCTAATATGCCACGGATCTTTTGTTTCTTTGTGAGATTTAAACCAAATCTCGAAATAAACCACCGGTAAAATGATATAAGACAAGTATGGGGTAATCGACAATATCGTCACAATAAAAGGCCTAAAATGAGTTGGTGGTTGATATAGATAAATATTACGATAACTTGTATAAATCCAAAATAAATAGACTGGGACAATTAATATGAAACCGACAACCAACATCACTAAGCTCATTAGATACAGTAACGATACTATAATCATCACCATCTTACTTTGAGGTACGGACGTTGGAATGAGAGATGGCACAAACAAAAGGGCCATGCCAATTAACACTAAATAAGGGGTATAACTTAAAGCACTTGAAGATCTTAAGGGAAATTTAAATTTACTCACAACAACTCCTGTATCTTAATAATTCTATTACGCCACTAAATCTGGGTCAACTGCTTTTTCAGGATTGACTTGACATAACTGCTCACCAACACCAATCACTTGACCAACTTCAACTTGAATGGACTGAATAGATCCTGAGTGTGGTGCTTTGATCACATGATGCATTTTCATAGCTTCTATCACCAATAAGTCATCTCCTTTTGAAACCACCTGATTGTGATCACATAATACTTTTATGACCGTGCCCGGTATAGGCGCACACAAATGATGTTGATGATCTGAAGACCGTATTTTTTGTATTGCTTGATCAGTCAATATTGTCAACGTAAAAGTGCCTTGCTCACACTTAAACTCAAGATGATTATTGTTTAAAAATGCACTCACCTTTAATCTGAGTGTATCGATCTGAAGCGTCACATCAGATATCTTATGATCGATGAGTGAGATTGTTGTTTGATCTTCAAATACGATTGTTTGATTATCGCGCATACAATACAACACATGCTGTATTTGATCTTGATACCGCATTCGTAGCGTGGACCATCTTTGCCCACGAATAGACCAATGCAAGGGATACTCCTGAAATGGATACTGCAATATTAGACTTAAAGCTGTCGCAATCTTCCATGGTGAGAACGAGCTTTTTTGGGGTAATTTGAATCCCTCAAATCGTTTGGTGGTGTAATGACCTGAACGATAATCTGTATGGGTTATGATCTCCCTCACCCAATCCATATTATTAGCAATGCCGCCAATGTGAGTCTCATTGAGCGCTTGAAGGAGTTTTCCAATGGCAGTGACTTGGGATGATGCATGAACAATCATTTTACCCATCATTGGATCAACAAAATTTGAAATTTGACTATCAAGTTGTATACTCCAAGCATTTTTTTGAATCAGACGCTGTGATGGATTAAAAAATAATATTTGACCAAAACTCGGTTGCCACTGTTGTTTCGGGTCTTCAGCATATATGCGAGCTTGAATTGCATGACCTGACACGTGAATCATATCCTGAGATAAAGTTAATGGTTCACCAGATGCAACCCGTAATTGCCAAACTACTAGATCAACGCCAGTCACCTGTTCTGTGACACCATGCTCTACTTGTAATCTAGGATTACCCTCAATAAACCAAAAAGCTTCAGTCACTGGATCTACCAAAAATTCAATGGTCCCAACAGAATCATATTGTAATGCACGTCCCATTTTCAAAGCCGCAGAACATATTGCCTGTTCAGTCTTTGGAGATAATCCCAATGCAGGTGCTGATTCAATAATTTTCTGATGACGTCTTTGTACCGAACAATCTCGAGTGTACAAATGGATTAAATGTCCATGTTGATCACCCAATAACTGTACCTCTATATGCCTGACATTTGATTTAAAAGACTCCAGGATCAAATGATCATCACCAAATAGATGTAGTGACTCTTTTTGGATAAAGTCATACTCTTTTTGGAAACTTGAGAGCGATTCTACCCGGCACATGCCTCGACCACCACCACCGTACTCTGCCTTGATCATCAATGGAAAATCTTTTTCTTTTAATGTTTTGATAGGCCGGTTAATCGTCAATGTAGGTACTTTCTGTGCATCTGCAAGTGCGTTTGCTTGTGACTTACTACTCAATGCACGATGTGCTTTGATATGTGGACCAACCCAGGTTAAGCCTAAATTTAGCACTTGCTCAACAAACTCACTATCCTCAGCTAAAAATCCATATCCAGGATGAATGGCATCGGCTCGTTGTGATTCAGCAATGGCTAAAATTTCTTCCTTAGATGTATAACTTGACACTACACACAGTTGACTCAACTGTTGTACATGCGTACAACACTCATCCCACTGCGTGTAAATGCCGATCGTCTCAATCCCTAACGTCTGAGCTGCCTCATGAATACGTAAAGCAATTTCTCCGCGATTAACAATCAATAATTTTCTAATCATCTTTTAAAACCGAAATACACCGTATGCTTTACTCCCTTTGATGGGTTCTTTAGATACAATCTCACAACATAAACCGAGTACATGTCTGGTATCCTTAGGATGAATAATACCATCGTCTGCACATAATCGAGACTTAGTGAATGCATTTGCATTTTCACATGCGGATTGGCGGATCGTTGCCAAATATGCTTGATGAGATTGAGGATCTATTGGCTGATTCAACCGCTTTGCTTTATTTTCTTTCAATGTGCCTAACACCTCAGCAACTTGTTGATCTCCCATAACATCCATCTTGGCATTTGGCCACGAGAAAATAAAACGATTATCGAATGCTTGTCCAGACATGGCATAAGTACCTGCACCATAAGAGGCACCAAAGACTAAAGTAATATGAGGCACTTTTGAATGGGATACCGCATTGATCAATTGAGCACCGTTTTTAATAATACCAGCTTCCTCGTAAGTCTTCCCAACCATGAACCCTGTTGTATTATGTAAAAAGATGAGTGGACAATTTTTTTGATTACACAATTGAATAAAATGAGCCGCTTTTTTGCTTGCATTTGGAAAAATCACACCTTGATTACCAATAATACCCACCTCATGGCCATACAGTCTTGCAAAAACACACTCAATTTCAGGACCAAAATCTGGTTTGAATACATGAAATTCAGAATCATCTACAAACCTTACAATTAACTCTTTCACATCCACAGGTGCTTTATGATCTGGATCTTGCCAACCAAGTAAATCCTCTAATGAAAATTTAGGAGGATTGAAAGATGTATTGAAAGCGTTTTGTGGTTCGAAGTGATCTACTATTGTACGACATGTCATTAATGCCTCAATTTCATCTTGACAATAATAATCTCCTAAACCGGACTGATGACAATGCATTCTTGCGCCACCTAATGATTCACCATCTACGGTTTGACCAGTAGCTGCTTTCACTAACGGTGGTCCAGCTAAATAGACTTGAGATTGTGATGCTATAAAAATAGTATAATCTGATAAACCAGGTTGATAAGCACCACCTGCAGTAGCCGATCCAAATACAATGGCAATAGTTGGAATACCAGCACTTGAAAGTTGTGTAAGATCATAAAACTCTTTACCTGTGGCTCCAAAATGTGGCATCACAAGTTGTTTATCCAAAGCTTGAGTTTGTCTTAGATCGAAACCAGCAGATTCCACCAAGCTGATGTATGGCAATCGGTTGTCTTTAGCAATTGCTAATGCCCTCGCCCACTTTTGATAAACGTAGACCGTTAACGTCCCACCTAATATTTTAGGGTCACTAGCAAAAATGACCACCCATCGTTGTTTGACTTTACCAAGGCCACAAACTGCGCCTGCTGGACGTTGACCATCTCCAGCTAGAGCCATGATTTCAAGAAAAGGAGAATCATGATCAATGAGTTTATATATCCGAGTCCAAACATCTAACTGAGATCTTTGATCTAAATCATATGTTGGCTTCAATGATCCTACCTGATGAGCATAAAATGAATCTAACTGATCTAAAAGTGATTGCATATATTGTTGTCTTTGTAGGAAGACATTATCATTTTTATTAATTTTTGAAGAAAATACGACCATATGTNCAAATTAATCAAATTTGATTTNTTTTTCCAATATTTTTTTNAATTCATGTTATTTTTTATGATTTAATCGTCATAAACNAAACATCAAGATNTTTAATGGAAAGGATGTCAAGAAAATCAAAGCATCCTNACATCTTATCCATCGTTAATCATGTATACAACACCATTTCAATACTAATCTCTTAGTATTTATTGAATCATTAATGGCGTAAAATCATAACCTTAAGTAAATATCCAGACATCTTTATTCAGTCTTAATATTTCCTTAAGGTTGATCTGTCATGATGAAGACAAATAAGAATATTCAGCATCACTCGGGTTGGTTGCTAAAAAATAAGAAAAATAGATTAGTAACCAGCCCATCATTATCTTCAACACAATTATGGCAGATTATTTTCATTTGTCTATATCAAAAAATATTTGAAAAATTGGTTATAATAGATATATAGGTCCAAAAAGATTATGAATACACAGACAGATGATGAATCAAATATTCTAGAACAGCTAACTACTCTTAGTCAGACTGAGGCACTGACAGAAAATCATTTCTTGTTCTATATTAAAAAAGTCATACAATCTAATATTGATCATAAAGAGCGCCTCTATGAGATGATCCGAAATCTCATTAAAAAAAAGTTTGACACAGACATACCGAATCATCTGCATGATTTCGTTGATAAGAAAGAGCAATGGCAGCAGTCTATTGAAAAAACAACCCTCGATAGCGAGCTGGTCAACTTAGCTCAACAAGAAAAAACACTCAGAGATCGAATACATCAAATACGACAACAACCTCATACCGATGAGACTATTTTTGAACATGTAGTAAGACGTGTGCTTCTATCATGTTTAAGCTTCTTTTTATTAGTGATCTTTTTCACTAATCCTCAGATTGGAGAAGTGTTAGTCATGAGCGGTATTTTAGGATGTAGTTTATATACTATGTACGGTGCAGCTAGGGATGCTTTGAATCCTAATATTTCTATTACCCAGGACATCCGTTTTGCAAATCGATTTGCTATTTTGACTTGTTTTATTGAAGTCGCCTTAATTGCATTTCATACCATCATACCGGATCCAATGATTTATACATTATGTGGTTTTATAGTGATTGGGTGTCTCACTTCTATCACTATTCTCGTCAAACATCTCCAAGACGAAAATAAAGCAGTCAAAAACATCATCAGAATACTTGAAAGTGTAAACGTGGAGTCAGATCTAGATTTTCATCTGACAAATGATAAAGTATGTCATATTTGTCTTTTAGCATTAAGCTTAGAGTGTGATGATGCAAATTTGAAAAATAAATTAATTCAATTGATCGTTGGTTTTGGAGATAACAAATACATTGAACATAATACATTATGGCGTAATTCGATTCAGAATATATTAGAATCTCTATCATCGCCGGGCACCAACAATGCCATCATTGAAGAAATCACTCTTCGCTTGGATAATCTACAGGCAGAAATACAGCCACAACAATCACACTGTAAAACTATAGCGAATTGGATCCATCTTGATCTAGGTATTAGCTTTGTAATCGCATTATCACATATCTTTCTTGAGTCTTCTCCAATCATGTTCCCTTTAAGCATTATATTATTTTGTTTTTGTAGTCTAAACGTATTTAGAAATGCCCAATTGGTTGTGAGTGCAAGTACAACAGGTCAAAATAAATCAAACAGAAATTTTTTCAAAATCTTAAGGACAGCGATGCTATTTACAGGGTCTGTGATTATTTTACATGCTGTTGGAATGACATTTATACCTGACTTTACAATTATTTCAGAAGCAGCCGACTATATTATTCCTATAAGTTTATGCTTTTGTACTGCTTGTATTGCTATATTTTCTGTACAGTATTATGAACAAACCAAAGAAAGTCGCGTTGAGGAGTATATTGAAGCTAGGGAATCTGACATTTCCACCCTATCAATTTCAAGCACAAGCAGTCAAAGCACACATAGTTCATCAATGAAACATTCTCATAAAGATTCGTCGGGTACTTGGAGAGATGTTGATCCAACTCAA
>NZEV01000030.1 GCA_002690495.1 Legionellales bacterium
TGATTCCATGAGTCCACAACTTTGGCATTGATTGATTGAATGTATACTGGAAGAATATCATTAGATTCAATCCTTGGTTTTAATTCATAAAAATGATTAAGTAGCAGGATAGATAATGCAATGATCGCTACTAAAAAATTTGACAAGGACCCCATTAACCACACTTTAATACATTTCATAAGATGTCTATTATCAAAAGATAAATCTTTAATTGCAACGTACCCTCCAAGTGGCAGTAATCTTAGTATGAATTTAGTATGATTCAATGTGAATGAAGCCACTTGGGAACCAAAACCAATATTAAAGCTAATGATTTCAAAACCTAATTTTCTAGCATATAGATAATGACCTGATTCATGGATTAATATGATCAAATGAATAGTGAGGATGACTCCCAGTAACTGTATCAACATAAAACTAATATGACATAATTTTTAAATGATATAAATCCAATAAAGGTTTAATGTTTAATATTATTACCGTTATACTACTTCTATGCATATCAGTAAGTTTATTTTATTAATTGTGTTGATGAAAGGATGTTTTGCTTGTGAGCTTGTATCCACAGCAGAAAGTTTACACCTTACTTGTAAGATCGCAATCCCAAAATATAGTACTTACACAAAAAAAGGTCCAGAACGGACAGTCATTGCATTACCTAAGGACGTCAATGTTAAAGTCATTGATCATCTTGATACAAAGACAAAGCTAAAAAAAATTAATAACCGTTTTTATATTATTAATTTGGATCCAGAGCGAAAATTTAAATACCATGCTCAAAGGCATTTAATTTTATATAAGCAGGAAAAAAAACGTCGTTGTCATTGGAGTAAATCGTTACACAAACCGTTTACCATCGTTATTGATCCTGGTCATGGAGGGGATGATTACGGATCAACAAAAGGCTCATTAAAAGAAAAGAATATTACACTGAATTTTTCTAAAATACTGGTAAAGTCATTAATGCACGAGTCACTTCCGATGAATGCCATATTAACCCGAATTAATGATGCTGATATTAGTCTTGCAAAAAGAACACAAATAGCAAGTCAAAATCATGCAGATCTATTTATTAGTTTACATGCCGATACTGTTGAAAATAAGAATGATCGCGGTGTTGCTATTTTTACCCTATCAGAGGGAAATGCAAGTAGTGCATTTGCAAGAAATCTTGCTGAGTATGAAAATCAGATTCAACCGATTAAACAAAAAATGTCTCTGGACTTTGAAAAAAATATGACACATCAGCAAAGTAGAGAGTTTAGTCAATCTATCTTAGAGGGACTGAGAGAATCTGTCTCGTTACATTCAGGACAAATAGAATCAGCAGACTTTATTGTGCTTAAAACAATGAATATACCTTCCTGCTTAATTGAGATAGGTTTTATTTCAAATGAGCAGGATCGAAGCCTATTGCAAAATGATGCCTACATTCACTTTTTAGCAGCCACGTTTTCTGATATTATTAAACGGTATTTTGAAGAAAATAAATATCAATTTAATTACGTATGTAATCAGGCTGCAAAGCCTCTATATATTTACCCTTCGAAAGGTACTACATTAAAGGATATAGCCTCAAAATATGAACTAAGTATAGCTCAGTTAAAGAGTATCAATTTACTGGGTCAAAGTAATTTAATAACAGATAAGAAGTTATTTCTTCAGTGATGCGAGGTGCTAAATGGGTCAGATCCAAAAACTTGAAAAATTAACTGCGTTACAGATCGCTGCAGGGGAAGTGATTGATCGTCCAGCTTCTGTAGTGAGAGAAATTCTTGAGAATGCAATTGATGCAAATGGTCAGAATATACAACTTGAGATTTTTAATGGAGGGATTCAAAAAATCATACTTTCTGATGATGGTGATGGTATTGCGAAAGAGGATTTAGAGCTAACTGTTGAACGTCATGCTACTAGTAAGATTCAAAGTATCTCTGATCTTAACCAACTGCATACACTTGGATTTAGAGGTGAAGCACTGGCTAGTATTGCAGCTGTTGCAAAATTATCAATCACTTCAAAGCCTCAGAATCAGGAACATGCATGGCAGATTAAAACAGATGGTTTAAATCGGAAAACATCCTCTCCCAGTTCTGGGATTGAAGGAACACGAGTTTGTATTGAGGATTTGTTTTATCTAACACCGGCAAGACGTAAGTTCTTAAAAAAGGCGAATTCGGAATATCATAAAGTTGATCAGGTCGTTAAAAAGATTTGTCTAGCGAATATTCATTATCAACTGATATTTAAAAATGATCAAAAAATTGTGAGAAAGATTCCTGCTGCTACAAGTATTGCTGAAGCAAAGCCAAGGATAGAAGCTATTCTTGGGAATGAGTTTACAAATCATCTTCACTTTCATTCTCATGAATCTGCGATGGGTCAAATTCATTCATGGGTTGCTCATCCTAAGTTTTCTAGAGCACGGTCAGATCTACAATATATTATTTTAAACTCTCGAGTGATTAAAGATCCAGCCATCTCCAATGCCATAAAACGCGCTTTTAATGATGTGATGATGATTGGGCGTTATCCAGCATTAGTGCTTTATTTGTCATTGGACCCAGCGATGATTGACTTTAATGTGCATCCGACTAAAGAGCAAGTCAAATTCCAGGATATTCAAGAAATCACTCGTTGGATTGTATCGGTATTAAAAAAACAAATAGACCAGATACTATCTGTGTCTCATACAAAGCCATCACCCTCTCCAACACTTAACTATGTGGCTCAACCAATAACAGATAGCAAAATAACAACATCATCAATCAGTCATCAAAAACCCCTCCATGATTTTATTGATAACCCAGTTCAAGGAGCAGAACCAGACCCTCAACAAGTTGCTTTTGCTTATGACGAAAAGGAACAATCACAAACTGATAAAACAACATTATTTAAATCTGATGAGGGCATGATGCCTTTTAGATCTGAAAAAGACATCGGATCTTCCTTGAGTCAAGAAAAACAACAGCACCAATCTCTGACATTAGGGCAGCCACTCCATCATTTAGGAAAAAGATATATACTCAGTGAAGTCGAGGATGGATTGATTATTGTTGATGCTCATGCAGCTCACGAGCGTATTCTTTATGAGGCATTAAAAAAACAATATGAGGATATTGGTGTTGTGACGCAAAATTTAATGCTGCCTCTAGAGATTCAAATTGATGATTCGATATGTGATTGTATTAAAGAATATATGACTGTGATTGAACAATTTGGTTTTCATGTTGAAGTGGTTGATTCATCGCTGATTAAACTATCAGGCATTCCGAAATTGTTACAACACTCTGACCCTAAAAAATTATTTTTAGATATGGTGGTTGAGTTACAACAAGATCATGAAAGTCATTTAATATCTGAAAAAGTGAATCAAATACTTGCAACGATTGCTTGCCATCGAAGTGTTAGAAGCATGCGCGGATTATCTCATCAAGAGATGGCATCTTTATTACGACAGATTGAACAAACTGAATTGGCTAATGTGTGTAATCATGGTCGACCAACATGGATTAAAATGAAATCAGAAGAGATAGATCATTTATTTCATCGAAGCTAATTGATCTTTGATTTTTAAAATATTTTCAGAGATAGCGTTTTTGTGGTTAAATATACCACTACCAATAACACAGCCGTCAACATTGAGTTTGACCAGCTGATTAATATTATGGATATTGATCCCACCATCTGCAACAACTTCATGTTTTGAAAATTTTGGATGGTCTTTAATTATTTTGATTTTCTCAAAAAGAGATTGATTCAATGTTTGTCCAGAAAAACCTGGCGTGACGCCCATCATCAAGAAATAATCAAATTCATAATTGAAGAAGGAGTCTAGTGGTTCGTGAGGATTAATTGCTAATCCAGCTGCGATATTTTGTTTCTGAATATCCTTTATGATAGATTGAGGTGCTTGTGTTGTATGAGGATGAATTGCAATCGCTGATACATTTGAAGAGAATAGAGCATCTAGGTATCTTTCTGGACAGAGTGTCATGAGATGTACATGACATTGTAAATCAGGGAAGCGTTCCGTAATTTGTTGACATAACATAGTGCTAAGACCAATGTTAGGTACATAATGCATATCCATAATATCAATATGTAAAGTCTTTAAATCTTGGGAAATACACTCTTCAATAGACGGTCCTATATCTAATTGATTAGCAGCTAGTAATGAAGGGTAGATTTTAATAGACATTTGAAATCTCTTCTAGAATTTGTGATTTAGCTTCACTAATGAATAAATTTGAAGAGTCAAGTTTGTCACAACTGGGTATGATCTTACAATGTGGATGATCTTTTTTTACAAGCGAAGTTAAAATAGGACCAGGTCCACACTCAAGCATCACAGGATCTTGAACATTGAGGACCTGCTGAATAGACTGATAAAAATGAACTGGATGAGTGATATGCCTTGCAAAATAATCCGCATCAAAAGCTTCACATGGTTTTGATGTCAAATTACTATAAATTGTAATCTTCGGTTTAGCAAATGACATTGAAGAGATATGATGTGTAAATTCATCGATCATAGGTGACATATATCTCGAATGAAATGGATGAGAGACTTTTAAAGGTATTGATCGGACATTTTCTGATTTCAATTGTGCTTGAAATGAAGACAAATCTTTTTTTAATCCAGATACCACAATTTGTTTCTGCGCGTTATACCCTGCAATATCAATAGTTTCAGGGATCATATGTTTGAATCGATTAAATTCACCAAGAATCGCTAACATACCTCCGTCCACTTGAATAGAGTCCATCAATCGAGCACGTATGCTAACTAGATTGCATGCGTCCTCTAAACTAAACACATCAGCAATTGTGCATGCAACTATTTCGCCAATGCTGTGCCCAATCATTAGATTGGGAGAAATACCCCATGACTGCCATAATTGGCTTAATGCATATTCAACACTAAAAAGGGCAGGTTGTGTATAACGGGTTTGATTCACTTCTGATGAGTGGTATTTATGATTAAGGTCAATATGATATGATTGAAATAATTTAAAACACTGATTCATGCTTTTTTTAAAAACGGGCTCTTTTTGCATCAACTCACTGAGCATGTTCGGATACTGAGCACCTTGCCCTGTAAATAAAAAAAGTAGTGATTTAGATTGATTCATTTGATCCCTCTATTTTAATAACCTGATGATCCCACTGATTTAAGAGTGATGTTTTTGTACTCACTTTTACAATAATATAATGATTATTATTGACATGAGTCAGGGGCTTAATGGTATATATCCGTTTATGTTTTTGAAACCAGGGGTGTGGTGTATTAGGCTGATCTACCTCGATGATAGTACCGAGTAATACAGCTTGATTTTTGATGTAATATTCACTTTGCCATAGTTTAAGCACATATAATGTCTTGCCCTGATTTTTATAATAACTTGCTATTGGGTCTTGTCCAAGGTAAAGCTGTTTAAAAAATGGCATCGTGTAGGCAAATTTAGCTGAATCAAGACGGTATATAACATTTGATAAGTTATTTGGATCGACTTTTGACCAACCATCCTGAGCCATAATGGCATCAAGGGTATTCATAGATCCTAAATACTGAATATTAAAAGGTTCAGCGGTTTGATGTGTCCTATTATAACGTAATAATGATAATTCTTTTGATTGCCAATTATTTTCCTCTATCTCAATGATTGGTCGATTAATTTGGTAGTTTTTGATGGAGTCAATTTTCGCCGGAAATAAGACCATAGAAACAACCATACATGATAATGAGATTAAAATGATTTTTAGTAATGACTGTATTTTGAGTTCACTTTTACTCTCGATAATAACACTGGATAGACAGTATATAGGGTGTGCTAGAAAGATGGCTGCAATGACATCAGTGAGCCAGTGCATCCCAAGGTACACTCGTGAAATTGCAGTTAAACCAACGACGAGAATATATAGATTATTTGTCCATTTTAGCGATGGATGTATATTATTTGAGCAAGCCCATCGAATTGTTGCCATGATACTTGCAACCACTGCGGTATGTCCACTTGGAAAAGAGTAGCTAGAGGAGATAAGATCTCCAATCATCGGTCTTGGAACGAGTGTGATGGCTTTAAATAAGTGTGTCAAAATGACCATAATGAATAAATTTAAAAATAGATGTTGCATATGGGTATATCGTTTTTCTAGAAAAGCGAATATTGTCCATATTAAAACAAAAGAAGCAACAAAATTTACACTTCCCAAATAAGTGATTGACAACATGATATGATCCCAGGTGATGGTTCTCATGCTTTGAAACAAATAATAAATTGGCATGTTGAGGTGATCAATCATTGAATGAGTGATTACAGAGTATATGATCCAAAAAAATATGCTCCAAGAGGTGATGAAGCTGAGTATTAGATGAATCATTTTAGCACTATAATGCAGTTTACGACTGAGGTACTGAGAGATTTCAAATTGATATCGATAGTAAAAGCTAAATATAAATACAACAAGAAGATAACTTAGAAATTGCCCGGAAAATGATTTTGGTAATGACATTGCCAATGAGGCATAGATGACACCTGGAGAGATATATATTAATGTCCATAGCAGTGCAGATGGTACCGCACCAAGAAAAAACATGGACACATTCATTTTCAATAAACCAGCGATAATTGGAACAGAGCTTCTCACAGGTCCAACAAAGCGCCCAATGATAATTGCAAAGGCACCATATTTATTGAGAAAGTACTCTGCTTTTTCAATGAGAGAGGCTCTTTTTTTAAAGTAATTAATATTCATAATATTTGTACTATATTTAAGACCAACCCAATAGCTTATATAATCACCAATGAGAGCACCAATAAAACAAACTAGAACAGTTTGATAAAAAGAAATAATATTAGAACCAATCCAATATCCGACTAAGCTCATGAGTGCAATACCAGGAACTAACGTACCAACGATAGGTAATGCTTCAATAAATGCGAATAAGAATGCTAAAACAAGTCCTATAAAAGGTTCCTGAATGACTTTGCCAATTAAAAAGTTTGAATTCAGCAAATCAACTCTCCCTCAGCTTGTAAATCAGCATGATAGGATGATCTAACGAGAGGACCACTAGCAACTGAATCAAACCCCATCTCTTCTCCAAATTGAGACCAACTTCTAAACTGTTCAGGAGACACATATCGATCCACGGGTAAGTGATATTGACTTGGTGATAAATACTGACCAATCGTTGCCATATTAATATTAGATGTTCTCATATCTTTTAGACATTGACTGACTTCCTCATTAGTTTCACCAAGTCCCACCATAATGCCGGATTTTGTAGGTATATTTGGAAATTCTATTTTAAATTCTCGTAATATTTTTAGTGACCAATGATAATCAGAACCTGGCCTTGCAATTTTATAAAGCCTTTCTGTCGTTTCAAGATTATGATTGAATACATCAGGCGGGTTTTTTGCAAGCAGTGCAATGGCTTTATCCCACCGACCTCTAAAATCTGGCACAAGCCATTCGATTTTGATATCTGGACACGCATTACGAATTGCTCTTGTACAATTAGAAAAATGTTCTGCGCCACCATCTCTGAGATCATCTCGATCAACTGAAGTGATCACAACATATTTAAGTTTCATATCTCTAATTGTTTTTGCCAGCCTTTCAGGTTCATCTTGATCTAAAGGTTGAGGCCGGCCATGGGCTACATCACAAAAGCTACAACGTCTGGTACACCGATCGCCCATGATCATAAATGTGGCTGTTCCTTTTGAAAAGCATTCATTAAGATTAGGACAAGATGCTTCTTCACATACAGTGACAAGTTTGTTTTTTCTGAGTGTAGATTTCAACTCAGGTACTTTTTCACTATAATTTAACCTGATTCTCATCCAGGGTGGTTTTTCTAAGATGGGTTTTGAATGAACAAACTTTTTTGGACTGCGTTTAAATTTATCTTGTCCTTTTTCTTTCTTATGATCCATGAGATAACCTAAGTGTGTTTAATGAGGAAAATGTTTCTAAAGAGATTTTATTACTTGTTAAAGAAGTACAACTATAATGGTTTAATTTTTGCATAAATATATCGTGATAGATGGTTTTAATTGTACTGATATGACAGCTTTTGAACTCTGATAGTTGAGTGACTTCTAGATTATCCATACCACATGTCACAATATTCTTAAATGGCTGTAAATCCATATCTATATTAAAAGATGCACCATGATAGGAGCAACCTTTGGAGATACGAAGTCCAACAGAACCAATTTTCTTCCCTTTAATATAAACGCCTCTTGCTGCAGGATTAGAAACGGCCTCTACATTAAACACACGACAACAGGCAATCATAGTTTCTTCTAAAAGATGAACCAAAATAGACGGTTTGATGCCAAGTCTTTTAAGATCAAGTAGGGGGTATATAATTAATTGTCCTGGACCATGATAGGTTGCCTTACCACCACGATTCGTCTTGAATATTGGAATTTGACGATCCTCTTTAATATGCTCATGCAGAGTAGTCGGGCCAATGGTTATGACAGGATGGTGTTCTAGTAATAAAATGATATCTTGAGTTCCAGTATGTCTTTCATCAGTATATTGTTTCATAAACTGATAGGTTTTTTCATAATGACTAATAGGGCATGTAACCCATTTTAGCTGTTGGTGATGCATAGGTGCTGTTCCATTTTATAATGATTATAAAGAGACATTATTTTATTTGTGATTGGCCCTGTATTTCCCTGGTTAATGGATTGATTATCAATTTGATGAATTGGATGTACCTTCCTGTAGGTAGAGGTAATAAACATCTCATCAGCCTCAAATAAATCGTTTTTACTGATAGACTCTTCACGATATGAGATATGGTTGGAATGACATAGTTCAAGGACTACTTGTCTGGTTATACCGTTTACGAGTTTATTATTCGCCGGCGGTGTGACAACAATGTTGTTTTTCACAATGAAGAAATTACTAGATGAGCATTCATGTGCTAAAAGGTCTGAATCGACAAAAATAGCTTCACAACATCCTTCCAATTTTGCTTTCTTGGCTGCTAAAGTATTTGCAAGTAAAGAAGTTGATTTAACATGAGGAAGCGCCCATCGTTCGTCTTTTACCGTAATCACGTTAAAATTATTTGGCTGGGTTTCCCAAGGGTATAATTTAATGTATACATTGGGTTCACCTGAGTTTGCATGATGACGCTCAACAGCAGCTCCATCTGTTACCTGAAGATAGCATTTTGCTTTAATCGCTTGATTATGCTCAATTAATGCTTCAACGAGACTCATCCATTTTTGATGAGAATATGGATTTGGTATATTTAATAGAGCAAGATTTTTTATCAGTCTATTAATGTGTCTTGGTAACAAAAACGGGATGCCTTTTTCTATTGCAATTGACTCATATACTCCAACCCCAAAAAGAAAGGAACGATCATCTGGAGAAATGCTTGCTTGATGAGACTCAATAAAATTGTGATTGATATAAGAAAAAGGAAAAATCATATTTTGTCTTTGTGCAATAGATTGTGCCATCCAATTTGTAAATTATCAAAGAACCTAAATAGTATGAATTTTTCTTTTACTTCATTCAGCGCTACAAGTTCTTTTTGGTTGATAATTTGATTTCGATACATAAATGTCATTTTCCCAAGCGTATCTCCTTTATGTATTGGGGCTTTTAAACTACTTTTAACTTCGAGCTTGATTTTAATTTCCTCGTCATTGAATCTAGGCGTAATGACATTAATATTGTCTTTTAATCCAATCTCAACAGGTTTTCTACCATACCATACGTGAGCTGTTGATAGGGCTTTAGATTCAACTTCTTTTACTTTGAAAAATCTGAAGCCATAGTTAAGTAAATTTAGGCTATCAATTTTTCTACTTTTTTCAGTTTTTGAGCCGAGGATTACTGCAATTAATCTCAAATCATTTTGCTTAGCTGAAGAAACAAGGCAATAACCTGCATCATTAGTGAATCCTGTTTTAACACCATCAATTCTATCATCAGCCCATAATAGTGCGTTTCGATTATGTTGCTTAATTTTATTGAAGGAAAAATATTTCTGAGAATATTTTGGGTAAAATTCTGGAAAATCCTGTATTAATCTTCTTGTTAAATGAGCAAGATCATACGCTGAAGAAAACTGTTCTTTATCAGGAAGACCTGTGGAGTTTGCAAAATGAGTATCTTTCATTTGAAATTTTTCCGCAAGCTCATTCATCATTTGTACAAATGATTGTTCATTACCACCTAAATATTCTGATATGGCAAAGGTTGCATCATTACCTGAGGAAACAATCATTCCATTCATTAAATTTTCAATAGAAACTTTACTAGATGGATTCACAAACATTCTAGATCCTGGTGCTTTTGCTGCTTTTTGAGAGACTGTAACAAGATCTTCGTTTTTGACATTACCTTTATGTAATGCCTCAGAAAGTATGTAGAGTGGAATCAATTTCGTGATGCTTGCTGGTGGTACTTTACAGTGCGCACATCGTTCAGCAAGAATAAGTCCAGTATCAGCATCCATTAAAACAAAGTTTGGCGCAGAAATAGTTGGAGTTTGCCTGATAAGAAATTTTTCATCAGCAAATACAGTGGTTAAAAGAAAAATGAAAACAAGTTTTTTAAGTGTGTGAATATTTGACATGATTAAATTATATCTAACCAGTTATTAGATTACTAGAGCAGAATATAGTTGTTTTAAAGTTAGATTCTAATAGTGGTCGATTGTATCGATTTGCACTCTTGTCAGCCCTTTTTTGATCATGCCTAGCTGGTATGCAGCAGCATAAGATAAATCTAGAATACGGTTATTAACGTAAGGTCCTCGATCATTTATTTTAACAAGAATTTGTTTGTGGTTTTCTAAGTTCGTGATAATCGCATATGTGGGTAGAGGTAATGTTTTATGAGCGGCAGTTAGTGCATACATATCATAAGGCTCATTGATTGCAGTGACACTATTTTCTTGTGACCCAAGATACCAAGATGCGATTCCTGTTTGATGAAAGTGATTGCGACCTTTTCGAATCCGATATTTTTTACCATACATCGTATATTGATGTTTTCCTCTTGGGTTGATGCGTTCTTTTTTGACAGATAGCTTTTTGATTTGTGATGGATCAAAAGTTCTTATCGCTTTTTGTTGATAAGTTTCGCAGCCAACCAGCAAAAATAGACAGCCAATTTGAAGTAATTTAACAAACATCATGATTAGTATATACTGTACCATGTTACAGGAGTGGATCAATATGTATGATTGGATATACGGATATCATGCAGTTAAAAATTTTATTACATATAAATCATTTGAGATCAAGGAAGTGGTAATGCTCGATCAGAATCAATCGATAATAGACCTGTGTTGTGAAACTGGAGTGACTTGTAACCAAGCTTCTGAAAAGTTTTTTTCAAAACTTCCTAAGGGACATCAAGGCATTGCCTGCTTTTGTAAAGTAGATACATCAAGAGGAGACCTTAAGGACTATATTGCAAAAGATCAGGGTGATTTGGTTGTCATGTTAGATGGTGTAAGTGACCCTCAAAATTTAGGGTCATGTATTCGGTCTATATTGGCATTAGGAGCAGATGCCTTAATTGTACCTAAACATAATAGTGCTAAGGTGACGCCAATTACGCACAAAGTTTCTGTCGGAGGTGCTTCATTATTGCCAGTATTTAGTGTACAAAATTTCAACCAGACTTTAGATTTTTTAAAACAAAAACAGTTTTGGATTTATGGTGCATGTGAACGAAGTGATAAAATGATTGAGGAGGTTGAAAGATCGAAACGTTCAGTGATCGTACTAGGTTCAGAGGGTCAAGGCATCAGGCAATCTACAAGAAAATATATTGATTATTTTTATAAAATTCGTACTAATAAGAATTTTCCTTCACTCAATGTTGCGATGGCATGTACGATCAGTGTGCAATATTTTTCGAATAAAACCTGACTTTTTCAGGAATTCATTTATAATCAAAGTTATGCAGATTGATGATCACTACCAACCAAATATTCTAACCCTGTATACTTGTTTAATGGTTTATTGTTTTGCCATTGTTATTTTACTATTGCAGGGGGTTTACACCTATTATGATTTATCTGCGTCATTAGTGATTTTGCCAACTTTGATCATCTTGATCTCTATACAGATTTATCAAAAAGACAATAACGCTTTGTCTGCTTGTCTTTTTTTGATTGTTTATTGGCTTAATGGTGTAGCATGTTACATCGCCCAACAAAGACACATACTCTTTTTTGAATTATTAATGAAAAGTCAATTTACATTACTCTCTCTAGATTTATTATCTTCTTATATCTGTGATTACACAATGCGTAAAAAGGGGACTTATTTAATGACACCGGAACAATGGCAGTTAGTTATCGTTCGACTGTTTGTTGGTCTCGCATTTGTACCATATTTTTCAAATAAATTATTTTTACAACATCAGTTAAGCATCTTTGTTTGTGTGGAATTGATTGTGAGTTTACTATTTGTGTTAGGCTTGTTTATTCGATTTGCATCATTACTATTTGTTTTCTATCTTTTAGTGATGGTCCTCTATGGCTTTGAAAATCCCGATTTCACAATTTGGTTTCAATCTGATGTTGCTTGGGAATATCCTATTTTTTGGCTCATTATTAACATATTGTATGGCATCAATGGTTCTGGTGCTTTGTCATTTGATCATATTTTAACGACTTATTTTTCTTTTAACCGTACAATTAATTTTTATATGGCAAATGATGACGACAGTTACCAGATTGATCCATAAAAATATGCTATACATTTCTGGGAGGTGAAATGTGAAGGTTCAATATTCATTTATAGATAGAGTTCATCTTATGGTTGACTCACTATTTGATTTTAGTGAATACACTATGAGAACCTTATTTGAGGGTCGATTCAGTTTAGTTTACAGTGCTTTTTTTGCAATTGCTATTTTAGGTCTATTCTGGTTTGCAACTCGAACTCTATATAAACGATTTTTTTCAAAATATATTATAGATTCATTAAATCATCTCGTTTTTATGGTATTAAATCTGGCTTTATTGTATGCGAGTTTATTATTACTATTGATTCCCTTATCCGATATTGGATTTAAACAAACAACAATCATTGAGTTAATGTATGTTGTTGATGTTTTCAGTTGTTTGCTACTCTCATTCATTATAACAAAATCCTTTTTACCTCACACACAGCGTGCGCTCCAGACTCGAGGCTTACAATCGTTTAATCAACATTGGCTGATTCTCATATTTTTCACAAGCACAGCAATTGTGAGTATATACTTTTTTGGCCTTTTGAAAACTCGATATTATATTGATCCAAACTTAATTTATTCTATTAATATTATATTGTTCACACCATTATTGGCACTTGCAATTAACGATTTATTTCAAGTTGTTTTAATCAAGTGTTTTAGGAGCAAAACATTTATCGATATACTATCAAAAAATCTATTAATTTTATTCGGGTTGCTTATATTATCAATTTCTATGAGATATTCAAACTACATAGACTTAGAGTTATTAAACATTGCGAGTTTATTTATAGCTGTTATGGGAATTCAGATTGCAATTCTATTAAGAGAGCAGTTCCCGTTGGTTTTAAGTCGAAGAGGACATAAACCAAAATATATTAAAGTGATTTCAAACATTATTGGTGTTGTGGTTGCTGTTAACTTTATTGGTCTTGCCATCTATTTATCTAATTACAATACTTTTAAATATTTATCTGGCTTTTTTCACGCGATTACAACTATTTCAATCACAGTATTATTGTCTTTATTTGTTAAATATATTTTTATTGATGAAATTACAATCAAACACGTTGATAGCACAGTAAGTATTTTTCTAGGTAGATTAATTATCACATTGATTATATTATCTGCAACAATCATTGTTTTAGATGATTTTAATTTGAATACACACCCGTTACTTGCATTATTAACTGCTGGTGGTTTAGCAGTTGCATTAGCACTACAGTCCTCATTATCAAATTTTGCAGCTGGTTTATGGATTGTCATATTTTCTCCTTTCAAATTGAAGGATAAGGTGAAAATCAATTCTCAACTTGGAATCATTGTTGATATAGATTTTTTATATACAAGACTTCAAAAATATAATGGAGAATTAGTGATCATACCCAATGCAAATGTGTTGTCTTCTGTGATTGAAAATATTCATCGTTCAAAAATATATCGTCTTCCAGTTTCAGTAGGCGTTGCATATGGTTCAGATATTAAAAAGGCACTCAAAATTATAAAAGAAATTATAGAGAGTAGTGAGCATGCAGGTCGTGGGATAAAAAATGCGATTAAAAACAGTTCAATCAATACAGAAAATAACCTACTTTACGTTAAGTCATTTGATGATTCATCAATTTGTATAGAATTTGGCATTTGGGTATCAGCATTATCTAATTTTGCTGTAATTCAACATGATTTACGGATGGAAATCATCAAAAGATTTGAAGCTGAAAACATAGAGATTCCATTTAATCAGTTAGATATTCATATTGCTAAGTAGATCACTCTACGATTACAACTTCTGTGTCTAATAAAATATGATCTTGTTGATGCACTTTTTCTTGAATGTTTCTAATTAACTTGATCATATCTTCGTAGGTTGCTTGACCTTGGTTTAATATGAAATTAGCGTGGATGTCACTCACAATAGCATCGTTGATTTTGACGCCTTTAAATTGATTTTTTTCTATTAATTTTGCTGCATATTGAGGATAGGGGTTTTTGAAAACAGAACCACAGTTAAACGTGCCAATTGGCTGAGTTTGATTTCTATTATGAATGCATTGTTTAAGGTACTGATTCGCTTTCTCACTTGAACCGGGAGTAAATTGAAAATAGACTGCGAGAAAGCGAATGTCAAAGGTTGTTGTAAGTTGCCGATAACTTGCATTGAATTTTTCTTTTGCAAGGTGGTAAATATGCCCATATTGATCAATAACATCAACGGCAATAACTGCATTCCAGGTTTCACCTCCAAATGCCCCAGCATTCATTGCAAGTGCGCCACCAACAGTCCCGGGTATACCAGCGAGAAAAGCAGCATCTTCGTAGCCTTGTTGACAACATAGCCTAGAGAGTTGAGCACATGTAACCCCGCATTGCGCATAGATGCGATGATTGCTCATTGATGCAAATTTCTTAAATGATTTCTGAGTTAAAACAACAGGTTGATTAACTATTTTAGGTAATAATACATTACTGCCCAAACCAAGCCACAACCCCAGAGTTTGATTTTTTCTCACCCATAAAGACAGCTCATTATAATCATTTGGAATAATGACTTCTTTAGCATAGGAATCAAGTCGCCAGCTATTATATTTTTTTAAGTTGTATTGGTGATATATTGTCATCACTTAACCATACGATGTGCAATTTTGGTAATATCACCGGCACCCATAAACACAGCTGTTAATGGTTTATCAATACAGCTTTCTAGCACTCCTATACATTCATTTAATGAGCAATAAATGATGGTATTATTTTTCTTTACAAGTGAATCAAATAACTTTTTGGAAGGATTGATTGCATCTTGGTGAAGTCCTGGTTCATAGGTGTCTAAAAGAATTAATCGGGGAATAGACTGAAGCACCCTTACATAATCATCAAAATAATTTTGAACCCTAGCAGCTCGATGGGGCTGACATATGAAAATGAGATCATCATCACGAGACATCATGGTATCTATAGTTGCTTGTATTTCAGTAGGGTGATGTGCGTAATCATCTATGACTGTTACTAGGTGATGATTAATTTGAGTGTCGCCTAATGTTTGTAATCTTCTTTTAACCCCATTAAATTTCGATAATGATTCAATCATTACATTGATATCAATATTAAAATATGCACCGACACTGAATGCGCCCACAAGATTAAGAGCATTATGTTTACCATGTAATGGTGTATGAATCACATAGTCTATTTGATGTTGTTTCTGTTTGAAATATATAGACATGCTATCATGATGACTTTGAATGTCCACAATTTGATAATCATTTTTGGGATCAAAACCGTAAGTAACTATTTGTCCAGAAATATTTTGAAGCAGTGTCTGTACACCAATATCATCATAATGAGCAAAAATAACTTGAGCTCGTTGTGAAAAAGTTAATAAGGTGCTTTTTAGCACATTAAAATCATTATCATGCATTTCTAAATGATCTGATTCAAAATTTGTAATTAAGATATGACTTGGAAACGTATTGAGGCAAGAGCCATCACTCTCATCAGATTCTACAATCAAATATTTTGAATCTCCAAATTCAGACTGGTTGATCTCTTCTGGCTCACCGCCAATTACAAAGGTAGGATTAAGGCCTGCAAATTTGAAAATATACGCCATGATTGCACTGGTGGTTGTTTTACCATGAGTGCCAGTAACGGCTATGTTATATTGATGTTCATCAAATAATTTTTGAATTAACTCACTCCGATGAATACATTGTATATTGTTTTTTTTGGCATTTATAATATCTGGATGATCAGACTTAATCGCTGTAGAGTATATCAAGATATCACAGTGTGTTGCAGAGTCTGATGCATCCTTCATGATGAGAGTATGTTGTTTAAATGGCTGGTTTTTATCATCGTAAGAGGCATCAGTTCCAGTGACAGTAACGCCTTTTTCAAGATATATACTTGCTAATGCTTTCATACCATACCCTAAAATACCAACAAAATGATAATGATCCATTATGATATCCTACATATTTGTTGATTTTGAATTTCAGTATCATTCGATGAAGCTGCTTCCGGATTTTCCACTTTGTGTGCTTCAACGAAATTCGAACTTTTTAGAATATCCTTATTGAATTTGTACAGTTCAAAATCACGCATTTTAATTTGGAAGCAAGTAATGCCAAAACAACTTGATAACATTAAAGATACGAACCAAAAAATTCCATTCATGATTTCAACTGTTTGTACATTAATGGAAATTGCGAAGAGTTGTACAAAAATGACAGAAAGTTTTTGAATAAATAGAGAAAATGAAAAAAATGAGGAGACAAACATGATGAAACCAAAAATAATATGTAGGTATGGTTTATCATCATAAATTGATGAGAGAAGTAAGAATGTACCATAACCTACACCGACAGATGNGATGAATGAGAAGCCACCNANGACAGTCTGAAGAATTTTAAGTTTTTCAAGAAANTCATGACTNAAAATCTCTGGGTTCATGAAGAAAATCATNTTCTTAAGCACGAGAAATACTAATGCTATTACAGCTAAACTCAAAATCACAAAGAAAAACCGAATGAGATAATCATTTTGTTGATTGCTTTGATTATTTTTATGCATATTATTATATTGGTTTACAAATGTATTCCATTTTAAGACATGTAGTGTATCCCGATCATTGAGTATTTTATTCCTGAAAAGGTTTAGAGCATATGTAACGATTAATCCAACACAAAAAGTTAACAGATAGTAAAAAAAGGGCATTTTAGCATGATGAATAGACAAGTGTATTATTAAGTTGATGAGTGTTGAAATAGCAATAAAATCATTACAGTAGTACATAAAAAGATGAACATTAAAAAGATACGAGTTAAATGATTCTCGTTGATCTCGTTGAATAGCGTGTTCAATTTTTTCAGCATCAGTAAAAAGTTTGTGATTTTCATATTCGAATTGTGAGACTACAAGTCCTGTGATGAGTGAAATAACAATGATTGTTGATACTAATAATGTAAAATTTAAATATCCAATTGCTGTGATACTAAAAAGATCCATTCCAAGTGAGAATATCACCATGGAGGTATTAATAAGCAACATCATTGTACTAATAACAGCAAGAATATATTGTTGAAAAGAAATAGATTCTTGCTTGTTTTGAATATCAGTAATATGATTTTCGCTCATACTATGAAAATTTAATCAGAAGTTTGTAAATCCTTCAAGGTTAATTTAATTCTATTCTGTCGGTCAATCTCTGCGATTTTGACTTTAACAACCTGAGCTAACTTAAGTTTTTCATTAATATCATAGACATGTTCATCAGATATCTGAGAAATATGTAAAAAACCATCTCTTCCAATTGGTAATTGGACAAAAGCACCAAATTCTAAAATTTTAGTAATAGGTCCTTCATAGATTTGACCGACTTCTGGATCAGTGGTCATATTAACAATATGCTGACAAGCTTGATCTGCGTCAGTCCCTACCTTGGAGCTAACCTTAATTAATCCATTATCGTCGATATCAATATCAACATTATACTTTTCAGTAATCTCCTTGATATTAGCGCCACCTTTACCAATCACTACCTTAATCTTATTAGGGTGAATTTTAACAGTCGTAATTCGAGGTGCAAATTGAGAGATTTCTTTTGCTGGTGTGCTAATCACATCGTTCATCAAATTAAGGATATGTTTTCTTCCTTCCTTTGCTTGTAAAAGCGCATCATGCATTATATTACGATTAATCCCCTCAATTTTGATATCCATTTGTAATGCAGTAATACCATTCGCAGTACCAGATACTTTGAAGTCCATATCACCTAGGTGATCTTCATCACCCAATATATCAGTAAGAACAGCAAAATCATCATGATCTTTGATAAGACCCATCGCGATACCTGCTACATGTTCTTTAATTGGTACACCTGCGTTCATAAGTGCCAGTGAACTTGCACAGACAGTTGCCATAGAACTAGATCCATTAGAATCAAAAATTTCAGAAACAATTCTGATAGTATATGGAAAATCATTGACTGATGGTAAGATAGATGAAAATGATTTCTTAGCTAGGTTACCATGACCAATTTCTCGTCTTTTAGGAGCGCCTGAAAAACCACACTCTCCAGTAGAGAAAGAAGGGAAGTTATAATGTAAAAGAAACTTATCTCTATATTCACCATTAGCATCATCAATAATTTGTGCATCACGTTCACTTGAGCCAAGTGTCACTGTAGACAAAGACGTTGTTTCACCTCTTTTAAAAACAGCTGAACCATGGGTTCTTTTCAAATATCCAATTTTGATATCGATTGGTCGGACAGTAGTAAGATCTCTACCATCAATACGTTTATTATTTTTGATTACATTATTTCGAATAGTGGTTTTAATATAGTTATGCAATGTTTCTTTTGCATCATCATGATGTTCTTCATCAACTGAAGAAAGAATGGACGATTCAACTTCGTTCAGTTTTTGGTTTCTTTCAATTTTATTAATGATACTAATAGCTTTATCGATATCTTTAGTTAATTTTGTGATGTCGACAGGGTTTTTCTTAACTGCTGTCGGTAATTTAATAGGTTGAATCTTCTGTTTTTTGACAACAAACTCAATCTGTTCTATCAATGTTTTGATACCATTTTTTGCAAATTCTATCGCATCAAGCATCACATCTTCTTCAATTTCTTGAGATAATGCTTCTACCATCACAACATTTTCTTTACTCCCAGATACGAATAAGTCAAGAGATGACTGCTCTAGTTCATTTTTGGTTGGATTTAAAACAAAATTATTATCAATAAGACCAACTCTGACCCCAGCGACAATGAATTTTGTAGGTAGACCAGCTAATGCAATTGTAAGGCTTGAAGCCAAGAGGGCAGGGACATCGGACTCAATCTGAGGATCAAGAGATAATCCATAGGTAGTGATTTGAACTTCTTGATTAAAATCTTTATGGAAAGTTGGTCTGATGGTGCGGTCAATCAGTCTTGATTTTAAAATTTCTGCATCTGTTGGTTTACTTTCTCGTTTTAAAAAGCCACCAGGAATTCTTCCTCCAGCATAATACTTGTTGATATAGTCAACACGTAAAGGGAAGAAGTCATTTTTTGTTTGAAAATCTTTACTCCAAACTAATGCTGAAAAGATTTGGCAATCACCAACAGTTACTAAAACAGATCCATCAGCTTGGTTTGCAAAATATCCATTTTCAATTTCATAAGTCTTCTGTCCAAGCTCGAAGGAATGCTTTAAATAATCTGACATGTTTGTTCCTTAAGATAAATTATCGACGTAGAGATAGTTTCTTAATAAGATCCATATATCTTGTTAAAGAAACTCGCTTTAAATAGGTAAGTAATTTTTTTCTTTGGCTAATTCTTTTTTTCATTCCATTTCGAGAATGCTCATCATGATGATTCTTTTTAAGATGATTAGTTAAGTGCTGAATTTTAGAGGTGATAATACCGACTTGTACTTCAATTGAACCGGTGTCACCTTTTTTTTTACCAAGGTTAGTTATAATGTCTTTTTTTTCAGCTTGATTCATGTAGCTGCTCTCCAAATTAGTTATCAGTACTACATAATAATATGTTTTAGAGTATCTTTCAAGTAACGTGTTGTAACATTTTTTTTGGTTTCAATATTCCATCCTGATATCTACAAATACCACAAAACTGATTATTATGGTTAGATATGGCAATTAATGTGTTGTCAGGAATGTTGATTTCGCACTGATGTGTTTGTCCTGACTGTAATCTTTGTATATCAATTTGGTCAAGAGTAATTGTTTCATCAAATAAAATAGCAGGTGATATGCCATCTGACAGAGTAATTGAATCGATATCAAATTGTTTTTGATGATGAAATGGTTCTACCCAGGTTCTATGAAGCGTCTTTACAGTGGCACCAACATTTAAGAAATTACCTATATCATTGACTAATGATCTGATATAAGTGCCTTTTGAACAAATGACACTAAAACTAACGCAATGATTTTCAACCTTGATGTGATCTATAAGGTCAATCTGAATTTGTCGTGATGCCAATTCAAATGTTTTATTTTGACGTGCTAATTGATAAGCTCTTTGACCATTGATATGAATTGCTGAGAAATTAGGAGGTGTTTGTTGAGAGACACCTTTAAATGACTGTATTGCAGCGATAATATCATCATGGGTTAGATGTGAGTAGGGCTTAGTCGCTGTGATCTTCCCAGTAATGTCATAACTGTCTGTCGATTGACCAAGCATCATTTCAACATCGTATTTTTTCCTATTTGATATGATATATTGTACAAATTTTGTACTTTCATTGATACAAATAGGAAGCATGCCAGATGCTAAAGGATCTAATGTGCCACAGTGCCCAGCTTTTTTGACATTCAGTATTCTTTTAAGCTCTTTAACTGCATGAAAAGATGAAATTCCAGAAGGTTTATTAATAATATAAATCACAGATTATCTTTGTGATTGTTTTTAAATGTTTGGTTCAGTTTTTCGAGAAACATCATTTGTTGGTCAACTTTAAATTCAATTTTAGGTGTATATTTTAAGTGCGCATTAATTGAAAGTGATTTCTTGATAAAACTAGTTGATTGTTTTAGATGTTTTAACAAGCTGTCTTTCTTGTCAATATTATCATTATCAAAAAGTAGATAAATTTTTGCAAATGATAAATCCTTAGATAGTTCTACCCTTGAAATAGATGGCATCCGCTCAATATGATTAGAGCAATCAATTTCATTAATCAGTGTGAAACTAATTGTTCTTTTTATAAGTTGTTCAATTCTTAATTTTCTTGTGCTCATGATAATGTGACTTTTCGTTCTACCAATTCGTATGCTTCGATACGGTCATTCTTTTTAATATCAGTATAATCTTTAACACCAATTCCACATTCAGTTCCATTTTTAACCAGATCAACATCTTGTTGATAGTGGCGTAAAGATTCTAAACGACCTTGATAGATGACAATATCATTTCTAATGACTCTAATATGCGCAGATTTCTTTAAAATGCCCTCAACAACAATAGAACCCGCAATCTCCCCAAATTTAGAAGAACGGAAAATATCTTTTACTTCAGCATATCCAATAATCTGCTCTTCAATTTTAGGCGCAATGAGACCTTCTAGTGCATTGGTGATTTTTTCAATCAAATCATAGATGATATTAAAATAGAAAATGTTTGTTTTGTTGGTTTGAATGACTTTCCTTGCTTGTGCATCAGGACGAACATTAAAGCCAATAATAATTGCATCAGAAGCAGCTGCTAAGGTCGCATCATTTTCAGTGATAGAGCCAACACCTTCATTGATGACCTGTATTTTTGCATCCTGATTACCAATTTTATTCAGTGATTGAATGATTGCTTCCATGGAGCCGTGTACATCTGCTTTCACGATTACTTTTAATACATTTGTATCTTGATCTGATTTTAATTCCGAAAAAATATCATGAAGAGACTTTTGCTTTTCAGCAATTTGAGCTTGTCTTTCTTTTGTAATGCGTGCTGAGGCGATTTCTCTAGCTTGTTTCTCATTTTTTACAACCATGACAGTACTACCTGCATTAGGTACTGATGAGAATCCTGTGATTTCAGCAGGGCTGCCTGGATGTACTTCTTTTATTTGCTGGCCTTGGTCGTTCATAATAGCACGAACGCGTCCATAGGCAGTGTCACATAAAACGATATCAGATAGCTTAAGGGTGCCAGATTCAACTAGGATTGTCACAACAGGTCCTTTACCCTTATCAAGTTTTGATTCAATGACAGAGGCTTTGACAGGGCCATTAATAGGAGCTTTTAACTCAAGGAGTTCAGCGTTAAGAGAGATCGCTTCTAATAACTCATTGACGCCTTCCCCAGTTTTAGCAGATATGGGTAATACCATTGTATCTCCACCCCATTCTTCTGTTGTAAGGCTATGATTGGCAAGTTGAGTTTTGATTTTTTCAAGATCAACACCTGGTTTGTCACATTTATTAATTGCAACGATAATTGGAACCTCTGCGGCTTGAGCATGCTTAATGGCTTCTTCTGTTTGAGGCATCAGACCATCATCTGCAGCAACAATCAACACCACAATATCAGTGACATTAGCGCCCCTTGATCTCATTGAAGTAAATGCTTCATGCCCAGGAGTATCAAGAAAAGTAATCTTACCATTTGATGTGTCTACTTGATAGGCACCGATGTGTTGGGTGATGCCTCCAGCTTCTTTAACCTGGACTCGACTTTTTCGAATGTAATCTAAAAGTGTCGTTTTACCATGATCAACATGGCCCATAATCGTGACGACAACATTTCTATTTTCATAGATTAAATCGTCGAAATGGTGAAGTTGATATTCTTCTTCGTTTTCTGAAGATTGGACAGTTTTAACTTTAAATCCTAGCTCTTCTGCAACAAGGATACATGTATCTTGATCAATAGACTGGTTTACTGTGATCATCATACCCATCTGTACAAATTGTTTAATGAGATCATTGACCTTGATGCCCATTTGATGCGCAAGTTCTTTTGGTGTCATGAATTCATTAATATGGAGAGTTTTTTTATTATTGATAGTGGTTTTAACCTTTTCTTGTTTTTGCTTTGAAATTTCCTCCATCTTTTTATCTTCTAGATCATCCTGTAGATCATCTTGATCTTTGATGGGCTCTTCAGGCGCAACTTCTTTTTTAAATTCTATTTTCTTTGAGACAAACTTTTTATGGCTGGGTGGTTTGTTTTGTGGAACATTTTGTTTTGCAGGCTGTTTGTTTTTTTTAATTTGAATGAGTAGATTCTTATAATCCTCGTTTGTGATTTCGTCATCAACAGAGGTAATCTGATTATTAATTGATCGCAGAGTCTTTAATAACTCGTTTGGATCAAACTTAATCAGTTTTGCAATTTCAATAATAGTCTTTTTCGTCTTCAAAATTAATCCTTAAATGAATAGTTGAGCTTCAGCAAGAATACTATCAGCGATATCATCATCAATGCCATCAATGGCTTTTAATTCTTCAATAGTTAATTGATTTAGATCCTCAACTGAATGGATACCTGCCGACTCTAGATGAATAATGGTTACCTCATCAATACTGAGTAGAGTGTCTAAGGATGTGCCTTGAGATTCTAATGAGGCTTGTTCTTCATGATCAGAGTTTAATTCCTCATCGTCTGATTTAACATTGAGCTCCCAACCTATCAGTTGGCTAGCAAGGCGAATGTTTTGTCCATTTTTCCCTATAGCTTGAGAAAGCTGTTCACTGGCGATAATAAGATCAATGCATTGATTATTTTCATCAACGTAAACAGATTTAACTTCTGCAGGAGCGATTGCAGCAATTGCAAGGCGTGCAGGATCATCATTCCATGCAATAATATCAATTCTTTCACCATTGAGTTCGTTTGAAATGGATTGAACGCGGATACCTCTCATACCAACACAAGCGCCTATTGGATCGATTCTTTTATCTATGCCTTTAACAGCTACTTTTGCACGGACACCAGGCTCCCTACAAGCTGCTTTAATTTCTATTGCGCCATCTGTTATTTCTGGCACTTCAATTTCAAACAAAGCATTAATCATGAGTGGCGAAGTTCGACTCACAACGACAACTGGGCCGTAGTTAGTTTCATTCAGTCCTGTGATGCAAGATTTCAATCGATCACCAATTCGAATTGATTCTTTTGGTATAATTTCATTTTTGGGTAGCATTAACTCTGTGCCGTCTTGAGTTTCTAATACAAAAAAGTCTTTTGTGAGTTTTTTTACAGTAGTTGTAATGAGCTGACCAATTCTTTCTTGATATTTTTGAGCAGTTTTTTCACGATCAAGTTCACGTAATTGCCTTGACATAATTTGTTTTGCATTATGTGCTGTTATTCTTGATAGAATATCAATGTCGAGTTCATTTTCTATTAGATCACCAACTTTAAGGGAGCTGTTTTTCTTCTTTGCATCAGAAAGACGAAGAAATGGTCCTTGTATTTCTAGCTCATCATATTCTTCATCTTCAATAATTTCATGAATCATTTTTGTGAGGAAGGTGCCATTACTACGATCCATGACAACATTAATATTTGTACCTTCACCATATTCTTTTGCAACAACTTGTTCCATTGTTCGTTCAATAGCATTAATGATCGTATCTACTGACACTTTTTTTTCAGCAGCTAGTGCATTAGCAAATAGTAAAATTTCATTTTGGCTCATAAATTTATTACCTTAGTCTAAACACGAAAAAAGCCCATAAGGGCTTTTACATGTAGCGGGGGTAGGATTTGAACCTACGACCTTCGGGTTATGAGCCCGACGAGCTGCCAGACTGCTCCACCCCGCAATATTTAAATAGTACCCTAGTTCGGAATATAAAACAAGGCATTAAATGACCCAATCTTTCCAGTTATCTTTAATATTTAAGTGTTTTAAACGAATTTCAACATATTTTCTATCAATGACAATGGTTTTTTTCCCTTTGTATGGTGCGTCAAATAAAATGTTTCTTAATAGACTCTCCATAATATTATTCAATCTTCTAGCCCCAATATTCTCAAGATTTTCATTGGCATTATACGCTGTTTCAGCAATAGCTGATAGTCCATCTTTTTCAAAAGAGAGATTAACTTTATCAGTCTCCATTAAAGATTGATACTGTTTGATAATCGAAAACTCTGGAGTGACTAAAATAGATTTAATATCCTGGAGTTCAAGTTTGTTTAAATGAACTTGTACAGGTAGGCGCCCTTGTAATTCAGATATTAAATCTGAAGGAGAAGTTTCCATAAACGCACCAGATGCAATAAAAAGAATATAGTCAGTTTTAAGCGGTCCATACTTAGTATTAATGATTGTCCCTTCAATGAGAGGAAGTAGGTCTCTTTGAACACCCTCCCGTGATACATCAGCATTAGAAGAGGATGACTTAACCACTTTATCAATTTCATCAATAAACACAATACCTTCATTCTCAGCTAACTTGAGTGCTTCTGCTTTCAGTGTTTCTTCATCTAGCGACTTAGAACACTCATCTTCAACAAGTGCAATTTTAGCCTCTTTAATGGATATCTTTTTCTTTTCAGTTTTGCTGGAATTGAGTGATTGAAATAATCCTTGAATTTGCTCAGTCATTTCTTCCATACCAGGAGGTGACATAATTTCAAAGCCAGTTGTACTTTGCTTAGTCAAAGACACCTCAATTTCCTGTTCATCAATCTCACCGCTTTCTATCTTTTCCTTGTATTCCTTACGTAAATCACAATGATCATGATCATTTGTTCCAGGTAAAAGGATATCAATGATCCGTTTGATCATTTTGCCATGTGCTTCTGATTTCGCAGTCTCTAATGATTGTTTTTTAAGTAATTGATAAGATTTTTCTACTAGATCTCGTCCTATAGATTCGACATCACGACCAACATATCCAACTTCAGTGAATTTAGTGGCTTCTACTTTTAATAAAGGGGCATTCAATATATTGACTAATCGATTGACAAGCTCAGTTTTACCAACACCAGTTGGACCGATCAATAAAAGGTTGTTTGGCATAATCTCTTTTTGGATGCTTTTTGGAGCGTTCATTCTTCTGTATCGGTTTCTTACTGCGACAGCGATAGCCTCTTTAGCATCAGATTGACCAACAACATGCTTATCTAACAAAGTGACAATTTCTTTAGGGGTTAAATTGTTTTTCATAAGTTCAGTTCCTAGTCAATTGTTTCAACGATATGGTTATGATTTGTATAAATACAAATATCTCCAGCAATCTCAAGCGATTTTTCAACAATTGATTTTGCACTTAAGCTGGTATTTTTATGTAAAGCCTTAGCTGCTGATAGGGCATAGTTGCCACCAGACCCAATTGCAATGATAGGTTCATCAGGCTCTATGACATCACCATTTCCGCTAATTAGAAACATATGGTCTTTGTTAGCAACAATCATCATCGCTTCAAGCTTTCTCAAAAACTTATCTGTTCGCCACTCTTTGGCGAGCTCTATCGAGGCCCTAGTGATAATCCCTTGATATTTCTGTAACTTTGCCTCAAACTTTTCATACAAAGTAAAAGCATCAGCAGTCCCACCAGCCATACCAGATATCACTTGGTCATGATAAAGCCGTTTAATTTTACATACAGACTGCTTTAATACAGTATCTCCGAAGGTCGCTTGGCCATCTCCTCCAATTGCTACCTGGTTATTTCTTTTAACACAAACGATGGTTGTGCTTTTAATTTGATTCATTCAATCCTTCCTATCATGGGTAGTTGTTTCAAACTTAAATAGGATCCTTTAATCAAAGAGATGGAAGCCATATTATCATAGGTTTCCTTCAATGAACTGTAAGGACCATACAGTATACTTCTTTTGTGTTTGGGGGTGATGCCATTAGATTTCAAGATCAGATAAAAACTTTTTGATTGATCTAGGATTGTAACTTTATAGAAATCAGCTCTAGATGATTGTGATGAAAATGGATGCCACATTGATAAGCCAACACAAAGCAATATTGAAATAATGAGTGTGATATGCTTTAAATAAACCATAAAATTATATTAACCATAAACCACTCAATTATCTAGAACGACTTGCTCTTATCATCGCAAATACCACTCCAAAAGAGAGAATAAGGATGGTCGCATGTGTCCCTCCATAACTAATAAGTGGGAGTGGAATGCCAACTACTGGAAATACCCCGATGACCATACCGATATTAATCACTGAACACACAAAGAAGTTGGTAGCAAGACCACATAAGACGAGTTTTTGATAGCGGTCCGCGGTTTCCATGGCTAAATTTAAGATGCGTTGTGTAATCAGGAAAATCAGTAGAATGATGGAAAATGCACCTATAAAACCAAATTCTTCACCAATAATTCCGAAAACAAAGTCTGTTGCGTGTTCGGGTAAAAATGATAGATGTGACTGTGTACCGTTAAGCCAGCCTTTACCAAATAGACCTCCTGATCCAATTGCAATTTTTGATTGGATAATATGATATCCTCCACCCATACTATCTAATCCTGGATTGAGAAATGTAATAATACGCATCTTCTGGTAATCATGTAGAACATAGTGCCATACAATGGGTGATGCGCATACGAATAGTGTGATGCCGGTAATGATTAAGTAAAATGGGAATCCAGCGATGAGAATCATCAAAAGGCCCGTGACCCCGATTAAAATACCCGTTCCTAGGTCTGGTTGGATAATAATCAGCAAACAAGGCAGAGCAAGGATCATAAGAGAAATAAAGTGATTCATAATGGTGTCTGTTCGAAAGCTTAACCATGACGCCAATGCAAGAGGCAATGTTAATTTAACGATTTCTGATGGTTGAAACTTAATGATGCCTAAATCCAACCATCTTTGAGCTCCTTTACCAGAGCTTCCAAAAAAATAAACAGCAAGTAATGTGAGAATACTCATAACAAAGAAGATCAGTCCCATTTGATCAATCACTCTGTAGTGTATGTGAGAGATCGCATACATCATTGCAAATGCAATAGATAATTTCGATATTTGTTTAAATAAAGTCATTAAATTTTGATCGGTGCCACTATACAAGACAAAAATTCCGAGTATAGTCAGTAAACAAATGCATGAGAGTAAATAATAATCTATAGGGTTAGTATAATATTTCATTGTCTGCATTGAGACTCCTAAAGTATTGATCAAGAATTTTTCTTGATACAGTAGCTGCATTTAATTGACTATTCTCACTGATAGTGACAATGACAACTTTGGGGTTTTTAACTGGGGCAAAGCCGATGAATAAAGAGTGATTTTCTAAATGCTTAGGTAAAGGGCCAGAGGGTTTTATATTATGATGGCTTGTGACCTGAGTCGTGCCAGTTTTACCTGCAATAGAATATGGTCTTGGTCCAAAACTATAATTGCCCGTACCATAGGGTTTAGTAATCACATCTTGCATGGCTCTTTTAACAAGTTCATAGTGCTCATGAGCTATTGGGCGAATGTATTTTTTCACATGGATCGGTTGATACTCATCACCAGCATGGTCAACGGTTGTTTTCAATAAATGTGGATCATAGAAAAATCCTTCATTGACTAATATCGCAGTCGCATTTGCCAATTGTATAGGTGTCGTTAATAATGCACCTTGACCAATGGTTGTGATAATAGTGTCACCAGTATACCAATTTGAAGCTCGATTTTCTCTCTTCCAGGTTGGTGTTGGGACTAAGCCATTTGATTCGTTAGGAAGGTCGAGGTGTGTTTGATGACCAAAACCAAATTCGTTGAGAGTATCAGTGATCAAATTAATTCCCATTTTTTTTGCGAGTACATAGAAAAAAGTATCACATGACACTGCAATCGCTTTACGTAGATTGACTGATCCATGACCCTCTTTGAGCCAATCATGAAATTTGTGATTGCCTACAATGAGATAACCTTTATCTTCAATAGACTCATTAGGTGTTACGATATGATGATCTAAAGCTGCTAGGGCAATGAATGGTTTGATGGTTGAGCCTGGTGAAATTAGTCCGCTTGTTACACGATTGAACTCAGGGCTATCTTTATGATTGAGAGTGTGTTTCGATTGATACAATTCTAATACGTTGTTTGAATCTAGAGACGGTTTGCTGACAAGCGCCAAAATTTCACCATTATTTGGATCTAATACAATGACCGAACCTTTGGTATTACCAAGTGCCTTATAGGCTGTTTTTTGAAGTTGAGCATCGATAGTCAGTTTGACAGTATTGCCCTCAATAGATGAGATATATTTACCAGTATTCTCCTGATTACCTTTTGCTGATACCTTATTCAAGAGATATCCTGGTTGTCCCTCTAGAATTTTATTGTAAGTTTTTTCAATGCCAGTTGACTCATTAAATACATCTCCATTATAAATTCCATAACCCACAACAGGGAATAGCTCTTTACCGTAATGATAAATTCTTTTTTTTGTGAAAATAATTTCAAATTGATCATGCAGTTTTTCATCGGCTTTAATCTTGAGAATTTGTTGATGTGTGATCGGGATATAATTTTGATGACTCTGAATACCAAACAATTCATTTGCGAGGGCTCTATTTTTTTTTGTTAGTTTTAGAGAGTAGTTTAATTGATTATCAACGAGTATGTGTCCATGACGATCTGTGATTTGACCTCTTGTAGCCGGTATAGATGCAGTTTTCAAATAGTTATGTTGAGCTAGGTTATTAAAATAGTAGTAATTGAATATCTGTAGTCTCATGCACTGAGTCATCAGTAGCAGAGTTAAAATTAAAAAAAAGTTTCTAATGAGTACTATGTATTGGTTACTCTGTTTATGAATGTTGGATATCAGTACCATTATTTATGATATGGATGATTGAGTAGGATAGATTCTGCACGAAAAATTTGTTCTATTAACATTATTTTGACTAATTGATGAGGATAAGTTTGCAAAGATAATGACCATTTTTCGTTACACCTGGATAGATGATCTGCAGATAGACCCTGAAAACCACCAATATAAAAATTAACATTAATTGAATGGATTTTCCAGAAGTTGATTTTTGATGCGACTGCCTCACTGGTTAACATGTGACCACGACTATCTAAAGCGATGTGTAAGGCATTTGAGTCTAGATATTTTGATACCTTTGCTTCATCTGGGTCTTTAAGTTCTATCAATTGATGTTTCAATTTTAATTTTTGAGCGTAGTGTTGATATCCGTCCTTAATCCAATGGGGCATTTTATGGCCTTGTGTTATGATTTGGATAATCAAATTACATAGGCTCCCATAGTTTTTCTAGTTGATAATGAGCCCTGGAGTCTTGATGCATGATATGAACAATGACTTCGCCACAATCAACTACAACCCATAAATCATTAGTATATTCAATTTGATTTTTGTTATAGACTTTGACTCTTGTTGACTTAATCAACTCTTCAGCGAGTGTTTGAATGTGTCTAATGGATCTACCTTCACAAATCACCATATAATCTGTAATTGATGTGATCTTTGCAACAGGAATTGTACTGAGATTGATGGCTTGTTGTGATTCTAATATATCAATGATATTCGCTAATATTTCTTTTGATACGTCTTGTTTTAAGTTTGTCATAAGTAAAACCTAACATAATAGTTCCTCTTTGTCATCGATGTTCCATGAGATGACTTCACAATCATTAATCACAATAAACCATATTTTTACATCATGGCTTAATTGACTATTGTGTTTTTTGAGTCGTTTTCTAATGTTTGATACCTGACTTTGTTCATCAACAATAAAAAGCCAGTGTTTTTCTTCGTGATGTTGAAAGGTATAATCTACAATCATCAAATCATCAGAAATGTATTTAGGAATATGATCAAATTGTATGTTTATAATAGGGGTTTTAATCATTAATTGTATGATGTTTTTACTAAACAATGTCATGATGTTGGAATACAATGAGTGATCTTCAGTCACTTCGTCATTGTTTTGGAGTTTGGCATTTAAAATACTTTTCAGTGTTTTTATCTGCTCACTCACTTTCGATTGACTAAAACGACAAGATAACACACTTTGACGAGGATGTGGTTTTAATTGAGTGGATTGTTGAATAGACGCTTTTGCTTTTTGTGCATTAATATTAGTCACCTTTGGGGAGATGGGAAATTGAATCTGAGAAAGATACTGTGAAAATGTATTGGCATTATGTGACTGAGAACCAACATAAATGAGTCCTTTTTTAGCTCTTGTCACAGCAACATAAAATAATCTTTGAAGTTCAAAATCATATGATTTTTTGACTTCTTTTCTAATAAGCCGATTGAGCCCATCAAGTTTTAAATCTGGGTCATGAATATTGCCAATAATTTCTGGAGCCTCTAGATTATATTTATGACAATAGAGTAATTGATCTTTATGTGTGACTGTCGATTTATGAATATCTGGAATAATGACATAGTCAAACTCTAGCCCTTTTGCTTGGTGGATGGTAAGAATGAATGTTTTACTACTGGTATTTTGTGAACTGGCATATTTTGAAGAAAAAAATGTTGTTATATTTAATCTTGATAGAGGTATATGATCAAGGTGAAGCTGGTTAATACAAGTAATGAACTCATAACATGCATCATATTGGTTCCAGTTAGGGAGTATTTCATTTGCTAAGTTAATAATCAATTCAGATGGTGATGCGTGGAGTTGATTTTCTCTCATTGCATTTAGGATGCTTTGAAATTGTTGATATGATATTGAAAATGTTTGATTTTCAATGTCGATCCAGCTCATTTCAAAGTATGGCATACTTGCAACGGCAATTGTTGAAAGAGCATCTGGGGAATAAATTTCTAGTGTCAGGCTGACAAGGTCTTGTATGATTGGCATTTCAATCAATTTCTTAAGGCCTACATCTTGATAAGGAATCTCAAGATTTTGAATCACATGATGGAGCTGACTTCTCGATCGCCCAAGAATCGCAACGGTACCATCTAGTCCTCGAATCCAGTCATTAATACAAACGTATGAGTCTGTATCAATCCATTGAACAAAGCCATCATCATGCTTTGCCGCATTGCAAAGACTATATGGGATCGCTCCATGAATAAGGTCAACTTTTTTGGGCATAATGTGAGGAAACAATTGATTGACGTGATCAATGACTGTTGAGGATGATCTGAAGTTGGTGGTTAGGTAAAGGTTTTCAAATTTAAAAGGACCAATTCCTTCCGTTTGAGCACGAATAAAGGATCTAACATCGGCTTGTCTAAATCGATAAATAGACTGCATTGGATCACCAACAATAAATAATGATTTTTGCTGACTGAAATTCCAATGTTGAATCATATTTTTGATAAAAAGATCCTGAATGGATGAGGTGTCTTGATACTCATCAACTAATAAATGATGAATCTGATCGCATCTCATTCCAATCAAATGGTCTTCTTGAAGTTTTTCGAGGCATTGAAGGGTTACGTGAGTATAATCACACAATTGTGTATCTTGTATGGTTAAATTTAATGCAGCGCAAAGTTTGGGTAATAGCTCAAACATCGCATTAGACATTTGTAGCGACTTTTCACTGAGGTGCTCGGGCAATGCTTGTATATCAAAAATAAATTCGGCTAAATGTTCAGGTAATTGTGATAGTTGCTCCAAAACGGCTTTTTTTAAATCTCTTTGCTCTGCAGTAAATCCTTGGTCTTTTGTTAATCTCGTTCTCCATTGACCTGTTTTAGTCAGAAAAAGCTCAGCAATCATTCTCCAATGTGAGAGTTTTTCTGTGTCAAAGTCACCATTTGCATTTGGGTGATATTGGAATAAATAAGCACATATAGAGAAGCTATTTGAGAAGTGTTCATGACAATATGCTATTAAATGTCTTAAATAGAGTCTGTAGGCCTGATCCGCATCGAAATGTTTTTGAAGTAACGTATTAAGCCATTGCTCCCTTGACTCGAGAAGATAAATCAGTAGCTCTCTTAATTTCTCGTGATTATTTTGAATGTATTGTTTGATGACGCCAAGGGACGATGCAAATGCATTATAATCATCCCCGTAAAGTACATTATCAACTGTAAGTTCATAAATATATCTAGGAAAAATAGTGATTTTTTCCGTCAAGTCAGCAAGCTCAAGGATAAATGCATCATAAGTTTTACATCGATTGAATACACCATCATCTGTTATTGCCCAATTAAGTGATGCAATATGTGTTTTGAGTTGAGAAATTTTTTCTTTGTTTGGGTGATCTTGAAGATCCTCTTCAGATAAATGAATCGTTGCTTTGAGTCGATGATTGATTTCATCTGCAGCTTTATTAGTGAAGGTGAGTGCGAGAACGTGTTTGGGGTCATTAACGGTCAGAAGACAATTAATGAGCCTATTAATGAGTAGGGTTGTTTTCCCTGAGCCTGCTGGTGCTTGAACGATAAAGGATTTTTCTGGACGTACAGCATTGATCCTGGCTTGTTCATCATGTATCTTCACAGATTGTCTCCTGATAGCGACAAATACTCCGCCAATCACAATGAGTACATTGATTTTTATGATAAGGTTTCCCAGTGGGTGGCTGATTGATTTTAGACAGACTAATTTGAATTGATTCATGCCAATCTGGCTTTTGAATTACACTTAATTGCTCATGATTATCTGAAAATGCGATGCCTTTAAAACGTGCATCTTTGATTAAACCATAAGCCATACCATACAAGGGTACTGGTGAAGCTAGTGCGTAGATGGCTAGTTGTGGATCCGGATAGCCATTAATGAGCTCTTTTATGGTAGGTGTGTTTTGTAATTTATAATCGATGAGCAAATGACTGTCATGTTCATATACGTAGTCAATTCTATCGACTCTACCTGTAATGATTTGGTCACCAATTTGATAATCAACTTTTTTCTCAAGGCATTTGACCTCAAATTTTGATCTTGTTGCTTCAAAATCTAACCATCGCTCAATCAGTGATTGAATAAAACATTTTTCATCAGACCAATGCGCATATTCCCACTCGCTTTTTTTTATATACGAGCTAATCATTGTTTCAAGAAGATGATCAATCATATTAGAGCGTTGTTTTGATGAGAGTAAGATCAATTGTGATTGTTTTTCAAGTTGTTGCCATAAAGCCTCTAAGACATTGTGAATAATGATCCCTCGATCAAGCATAATAGAGTGAGTATGTTCTTTACGAATTTTAAGGTGATGTTGACATAAATGAATGATTGGACACAGGTTATGATGCTTCAGGCTTGTGATTGAGTGATGGCGAATTTCTTTTTTGATTTTTGGCGTGTGAGTTTGTGTCACATGATATTCTATAGATGCTTGATCATCTATTGACTCGAAATGATGATTGAATTCTAAAGGTTGCACACCTGAGAAGGATATATTCGGGTGATGCATTATAGAGTGAATAAATCTATTGGGCATGTTGCTTGGATGAAGTACATAACAATGATCATATTGTTCAGGCTGTGCAGTGTTCATATCTGAGATCATAACATTGTGAGGCTGATGATATACTGAAAGTGCATTGATTTTAAGCCAGTTTTTGAGCTGATTGTAGTGTTCCTTAAAAAGTACGCCATGAGGGAAATAATATTCTTGTATGAGCTTTTTACTTTGTTGAAATACCATCGCCTGACTTAATGTGACTTTAGATCTTGCGTGAAACTGATCAAAAAGATCGATTAACTTAGTTTTAAACGCTTTCAATGAGTATGTTTTTGAGTCATTGAAAATGGGTTCTGAATGAACATATTGAAGAAAATGATAAAGAATAGGGGCCTCTAAGGCAGGTAGGCGAAAATGATACCCAATGTGTAAATTCTGAGTTAATAGATCTTGGATATGAATGTCATTGTTTGGAGTAACGATTAATTGTCTACCAGGCTGAATATGAACCCATTCTTGAAGATGATGCATGAGGGTAGAGATTGATGAGAAGTGAATATAGGTTTTTTTGCTTCCCTGGTATGGGTGGGTATTCAGAGAGTTCCAGCCAGTACCGACTTTTTGAATATGATTTAACTCGTTTGGATACAGTCGGTGATGCAATTCATAGGGTAAAGGTTTTCCTTTATATTGACTTAAAAATTCTGTTGAGGTGCTGGGGTGGTTTTGGAGTGACTTTATAAAGTTAAGATATAATCGGTGACTCTGATGAAAGTTGATAAATCGGTGCTGGTGGTGATGACTGAAATGATATAAAAAGTTTGAAAAGTTGAATGTTTTACCACTTTGATGATTGATATCGATCCATTTTTGAAGTGGATAGGTTGAAATTTCATCGAATGAGGAGTGATGAAAGTCCAGTGTCTCGAATTGGTGATATGTGATTTGTTCTTGAATACTAATAAAAAAACCTAAGTAGTTAATAAAGCATAAATAAAAATGAATAAAATATATACATAACCGTCTTGAGCGAGTGATAAAAAGGCAGTAGGAAGTTGATTAACGTGTTTATCCACATTGTTATCCACAATTAACGTTAGTAACTTTTTAAATTTCATCAAAAAAGGTCACTTCAACGGTTAATCCTGGCCCTTGTTGGTTATTCTCAAGAGATATATTTGCTTTGTAAATTTTAGCGATTTGATGGACAATGGAAAGTCCAAGGCCTGAGCCTGTTTCCTGTGTGCCCAGAACTCTGTAGAAACGTTCAAATACTTTCTCTTTGTCTTTATCTGATAATCCTTGTCCTTTATCAGATATTCGGATAATTTGCCGATTACTTTCGGTCACGATACGAATGTGTATAGTGCCTTTGGGAAAACTGTATCTAATGGCGTTATCGATAATATTTCTAAACATCATATGTATGTGTGTAGGTTGTGCTTTGATATAGGGGTCTTTATCATATTTTTTGACGACTTTAATTGACTTTTCTTTAATTTCTGATTTGAGTTCATCAAGGATTTGATCACAGACTTGATTCATAGGCACTAATTCAGGAATGCTTTTCGCTGATTCTGGCATTGTTCTTGATAAATAGAGTAATTGTTGGATGATATGCTCACAACGATCACTTATTTCTAGAATTTTCTCAATATTTTCCTTTAGATGGTGATCTTTTTGCTTTTTGGTTAATTGAACTCGTGCTTTTAATGCTGCTATGGGTGTTTTTAATTCATGAGCGGCATTAGACGCAAATAGTTTTTCTCTCATGAGAGTATCGTTAAGGTGCTCAAAGAGCCCATTTAATGCATCAATTAATGGTTTGACTTCATCGGGTAATGGTTCAATTTTTATCGGCTTGAGTTGAGTACTTTTTCTTCTTTTAACTGATTTTGCAATACGGTTGACAGGTTGTAATCCTCGACCGACAATAATCCAAATTAAAACACCTAAAGCAGGGTACATAATTAATAAAATGACAATAGAATCATTCGTGAGTTGCCTTTCCACCATCATTCGAAAACTATTCAACTGCATTACTCTCACGATAAAACCACTTTTAGTTTTAATGGTCAGTGTTCTCCAGGACTTTCCGTTATGGACAACTTGATCAAAACCTAAATGGTATGGGGCAGCTTCAAATTTTGGAAAATGGTAAGATTTTAAAATCAGTTTGTTACTTTTATTCCATATTTGAAAATGGACACTTCTTAAAAATGAATTCAGAATATTATTATCAGTGACCCCAGCTTCTTGTTTGAAAAGCTCAATATCATTAATTTTGTCCTGTATTTGTTGGAGTGTGCTTTGATCTGATTTCTCATTTAAAAAAGATTCAATTGTATACGCAGACATTGCAAGTTGGGCATCAAGTTGTAGGCTGAAGTCACCGTGCTCATTAGCAATATTTGCCATAATTGAAAACCCAATGATGATGGTGACACCAATGAGTAAGTTGATCAATAAAAATTGTCTTATTGAATACATTAGATCTTTTCTAGAATATAGCCAATACCACGAATTGTTCTTATATTCAATTCCCCACTAAATTTTTTTCGCAAGTGATATATGTGGACCTCGATGGTATTACTGTCAATCTCTTGATCCCAGTTATAAAGCACCTGTGTCAATATTTCTTTACTGATGGCTTTCCCTTGGCTTTCGATCAGACGTTGTAGAAGGGCATATTCTCTTCTTGATAACTTTATTTCCTCTTACCTAACAAATACTTTTCTTGAAGCAGGATCGAGCTTCACATTCCCAAATGAAAGAGAGGTGTCAATTTGTTGGTTTTTTCTTCTAGTTAATGCTCTAATTCTAGCTGATAACTCGTCAAGGTTGTACGGTTTGGTAACGTAATCATCAGCACCTAGATCAAGAGCAATAATTTTATTTTCTACTTCCTCTGTTGCAGTCAGTATCATAACAAGACAATCAAGCTTTTTGTGTTTAATAAACTTCAACACATCAAATCCACTTTCTTTAGGCAAGCCTAGATCTAAAAGCACAAGATCGATGATTTCAAATTGAAGAGCATGGATGGCTTTTGCCCCATCAGTGACCCATTCCACAATATGTCCTTCCTGTTTTAGAAATGTCGATGAAGCATCTCCTAACTGGTAATCATCTTCAACAAACAAGATTTTCATCATTTCTCCTATATATATCTACTATTATAGTCAGTATAACTTGAAGAATCTGCTAATCAAAGCTACATTTATTGTATGGAGCACAACATGCCACGCAAAAAACTCATCCAAAGCATTTACAAAAACGTAAGTGAGCGACTATCTAATTCACAGTTGAAGCCTTTTCAGCACTTTTTAAATACATTCCTTTTAAAGTCTCCCATTGAGGATATGTCAGATATTATGATAGATGACTGGTCTGAGATATGTATTGATCAATTCAACCTGCTATGTGAGATTAATGAACGTTCTCATATGTTTAGTATCAAGGATGGCACCTGTGCAAATGGCACCTTTGTGAATTTCTCGTTGGTCGTTAAAGATACACCATTTTTAGTGGACTCATGTAAAATGTTAATGAGTCGTAATCATTATCAAATCATTGGCGTTGTAAATGCAGCAAGTGTGTATGTAGAAAGAAATCCAGACACAAAAGAATTAGTAAATGTGTCTTATCAGGATAAACAAATTTCTACACCATATGCAATTTTGTTTTTTCAGATGTTAAAAACGCATTCATCTACACCTATTGCAACATTGAAAACTAAAGTGACTTCTTTGCTTAGAGAAATCAATTATGCGGTATCAGATTGGGATCATATGAAAAAGCATCTTTCAATGATTACTGAACTTTACCAACAATCAAGTGATGAAAAATATGCTAATATTCAAGAAGTCGTTGATTTTGTCATATGGCTTAAAGAATATTTTACTTTTATTGGGTTTAGAGAGTATCGAAAAGTCAATGGTCGATTAGAGCTGATTGATGATTCAGAACTTGGTGTCCTTAAGCTGAGAGAATCGAACTTTTATAAACCAATCAGTCGATCAATTCCTGAAGACCAATTAATATCAATATCTAAAACTAATTCTTTATCAACCATTCACAGAGATGTACAAACTGATCTCATCATTTTTAAAACACTAGATTTAGAAGGACATTGTATTGGTGAAAAAAGATTCGTAGGATTATTTACATCAGATGCATATGATAGTGATCCGTTGCGTATCCCTCTTTTGAGACAAAAGATCAAAGAAGTTGTCATTTCATCTAATTTGAATAGTTCTAGGTTTGCTCGAAAAAAATTATTGTTTATTCTTCGTTCATTACCACGAGAAGAGCTCTTTCAAGCAAGTGTTGAAGAGCTATATCAGCTGGCGATTGGCATATATGAGTTACAAGATAGGCACTTATTCAGAGTGTTTATTCGATATGGTTTAAATAATAACTTTGTGTACTGCCATGTCTACATTCCAAGGAGCAATTACAATACTAATGTTTTTCATCGCATTAAGGCGCTACTATGTCAAAAGTTTATGGGGCGCTATGTAAGTGGTATTCCAACGTTTAAAGATTCGAACTTGATGAATATTCATTTTGTGATTGGGCGTGATGACACTGATCTTTGCATTGTTGACCAAAACGAGTTATCAGAGGATATCCAAATACTGGCTGAGTCATGGGAAGATTTGTACCAAAAAGCACTCATCAAAAAACATGGCTACAAGGATGGATCAAGAATTTTCCAAGAGCTTTTCAGTTGCTTTGAAGCTAGTTATCGTGCGTACTATTCACCTAAAGTCGCTGTATTAGATAGTGAACTGATTTATCAGCTAAATGATAACAATCCAATTCATTTCTTAATTTATAGAAGTCAGATTATTTCTGAATCAGGTTTCCATGTGAAAATTTTACAATATAACCAGAATAAACTCACACTGTCTCGTATATTACCCATGTTAGAGAATATGAACTTTAACGTTATTAATGAAAGATCGTACAAATTAATGATCAATGATCGTGTAGATGTATTGATTAATGATATTGTCGTAGATCCTCTGTTTTCTGGTGAGATCGACTTTAATCTTTTGAAGACAAACATCATCCCATGTTTGAAAGCACTCTACAACGAAGAAGTTGAAAACGATATTCTCAATTCGCTTGTTTCTACAGCGAATTTAACCTACCTAGATGCACAAATCATCAGAGTCTATTGTAAATTTTTACATCAACTAAACTTTGGTTTGAGTGATGTTTATGTTCAGCAATGTCTATTGCGTCACCCGGATGTTGTTTCACAAATTATTGAGCTATTTAATGCCATGTTTAATCCTCAAATGGATGTTTCAACCGCTGAGATATCTGATATGATTAGGTTGGTTTTAAATGAAATTGATCAGGTTGAAAACATTGATGAAGATCGCGTTTTAAGACAATTTTTAGGCATGGTAAGTGCAACAGTACGGACAAATTATTTTACAGCTTCACCATCTGGAATCTGTATTAAGCTGAAATCTCGCCTAATCCCAAATATCAGTTTACCGAGACCTGAGTTTGAAGCATTTGTATATGCTTCTGACTTTGAGGGAATTCATTTGAGATCCGGTAAAGTTGCCAGAGGTGGTTTAAGATGGTCGAACAGAATTGATGATTTTAGAACAGAAGTCCTAGATCTTATGGTCGCTCAGAAAGTAAAAAATGCCATCATTGTTCCAGCAGGTGCAAAAGGTGGATTCGTTGTTAAAAAATCTTCAAGTGATTATGATCAAAACCAAAAATATGGTATTGATGCTTATCATCGATTTATCACTTCATTATTGTCAATCTGTGATAACGTTAAAAACGGAAAGATCATTAAACCGAAGCATGTGAAATGTTATGATGATAATGATCCGTATTTTGTCGTTGCAGCTGATAAGGGAACAGCTACTTTTTCTGATCACGCCAATTCGATCTCAAAAGAGTATCAGTTTTGGCTTGATGATGCTTTTGCCTCTGGTGGGCGTCATGGTTATGACCATAAAGAATTAGGTATCACAGCTAAAGGTGCTTGGGAGTCAGTGGTTTGGCATTTTAAAACATTGAATATTGATATGGAGAAACCATTCACTGTCATTGGTATTGGTGACATGTCTGGTGATGTTTTTGGCAATGGTATGTTGTTATCTGACCAAATTAAATTGGTGGCTGCATTTAATCATGAGGCTATTTTCCTTGACCCGAATCCAAATACGCAAAAAAGTAGGCTAGAGCGACAAAGATTATTTGATATGCCTAGGTCAAGATGGTTTGATTACAATCCAAAGTTGATTTCAAAGGGTGGTGGTGTTTTCTCAAGATCATTAAAGACGATTAAGTTATCTCCTGAGATTCAAAAAGTACTTGATATTAAAGAGGATGCATTAACACCAAGTAAGTTAATTCAGGGGATATTAAAGGCGCCAGTTGATCTTTTATGGAATGGTGGTATTGGTACCTATGTCAAAGCTTCAGATCAAACGCATGCACAAGTTGCTGATAAGTTTAATGATGGGTTGCGTGTGAATGCATGTGATTTGAGGGTGAAAATCATTACAGAAGGTGGTAATCTCGGGTTGACACAATCAGCCAGGGTAGAGTTTGCATCATTAGGTGGGCTAGTGAATGCTGATTTTATTGATAACTCTGGTGGCGTAGATTGTTCAGACGTTGAGGTCAATACTAAGATTTTACTCAATGATGCAATATTAAAACAGAAAATTACTTTTGAGGACCGAAATGCGATCTTGATAAAAATTAAAAATGATGTGATTCATTCTATTCTATCGAGAAATTCAATGGCTAATGATGCATTAAGTTTGGCTCAGTATCAGCTTCCTAAAAATATGGTGTTGTATACAAATTACCTTCACTGGCTTGAAAGTAATCATATTGTTGATCGCAAATTATCTGGTATTTCTAATGATTCTCAGTTACTCAATAGAAACTTTTTTACTCGGCCAGAGCTAGCAATCTTATTCTCCAATACCATATTATGGATTAAGGATAAGCTTTCAAAATCTCAAATTACTCAAGCGGCCATTGTCGAAGACTTCCTCTATGGCGCTTTCCCAGCGGTGTTGAAAAAGAAATTCAAGACAGAAATTGATACGCATTATCTGAGGGACCAGATTATTGCAACTCAAATTGCTAACTACTTTGTAAGAGAAGTGGGTGTGACATTTGTACATCAATTATCTCATGAATCACATCGCTCATTTGAAGAAATTATACGTGCGTATTTAATTGCGAGAAAATTAATTGATTACGAAAAGCAAATTGGTTATCTGGATGATATTCGCTCCCAAATTAAGGGTGAGCATATTGTCACTACATTGGATTATTTAAGAAGGTTGCTTCGAAGATTAGTGCGTTTTTTACTATTCAAAAATTATAAATTGACATTAGATCATGAAGAACTGAATAGCCTTATTAAGAAGGTTCGAAGCGTTTTTGATTATAGTTGTCGATATGAGAGCTCTCATGCCATTTATGAATCAAAATGTAAGGAATTTGTAGTTAATGGTGTTAATGTGGATAGCGCTAAGAAAATAGCTGGGGTTGCATATTATTGGCATGTATTAAACATTATTGAGGGTATTGAAAGGACTGGTGCACCTCAACCGAAGTTTGTAAAACATTTTTATTTCATCAGAGAACAATTAAAAATGAATGAAATTATTGATCAATTAGATAACTGTTTATTATCCGGACCAATTGACCATGTTTCAAAAATTTCATTAAAATTTGATATTGAAAACAACTTTCTTGATGTTGTCATCTCATCCTATCAATCCAATAAGCATTTTGACGAATGGTATGACTCCGTTTGTTCTTCAAACTGGAAAGATATTTCTGCTAGGGTGTTATCGAATCAACCAAATAACTTAAATCCATTTGTGGTATTGAATAAAGCCATGAGTGATATGACGGTTCCATTGTCAAAGTAAAACAGTGATCACCATGTCTTTTCGCTTGTTTATTATGATCGATCAGGCCAATAAATGTTAAATCATGGAAGATAAGAGGATAGTGAGATCTAACCCATGTAGGTATTTGCAGCTGTTGGAAGTATTTCTTAATTTTTTGATGTGATATCCCTAAGGATAATTGATTATTTCCCAAAAGACGTTTTGGTCTTAATGAGATGTATTCTAAATGTTCTTTTGGAATACCTTGATTTGAGGGGATGAGCTTAATCTTAATATTTTCAAATAATCGATATTCATTTTGAGATGGTGAGAGTTGAATTGGTTCCCATAAAAGGGCTTGAGGTTGAATGATAAACATTTTATTTTTGAATCTCACAATCTGTCGATCTTTATATTGAAACAACGGTGATGTATCTGGTGATGCTGATGAAAATTGATGTAAGACTGTTTCAAGTTGTTTGAGCGTAAGGTATATGCTGTGTTTTTTTAACCATTGATTCATTTGGAATAGTGCTGCTTCTTTTTTTTGTGATTCAAATTGTTGATGGGCATGTGCTGCAGACTGACTGAGGGAGTGAATCGCATCAGGCCATTTTTTGACCAAAGCGGGTAAGATCGTATGTCTTAAATAGTTTCTGCATGGGTCTATTGATTGATTGGTTGGATCCTCAAACCAATGTGCTGATTTTGATTGAATGTATTGAGTTAAGTCATGTTTTCTGATTTTTAAAAAGGGTCGAATATAGATTCGATGGTATAGTTGTGTTTGATTTCTCATTGAGGCCATACTCTCGTTATGCCCGCCACGAAGTGCTTTTAGTAGAAATGTTTCAGCTTGATCATCCATATGATGACCTAAGAGGATTTGTGTGAACAGTGGCGTTTGTTTTTGAAAGCATTGATATCTGAGTGTTCTGAATACACCTTCATTCGATGTGTCTTTAGTATCAATGTTGTGAATGGTGAGGTCTAAATGATAGTGATCACATAGTTTTTGACAGTGTTTTGCCATCATTTGGCTATGTGGTTGTTGGTGGTTGATGTGTATGACATCAAAATAATGAATATATTTTTGTTGCTTTAGTGATAAGCATGCGAGTAAAAGGGCTGTCGAATCAATTCCGCCACTAAATGCGACTCGAATGGCACAATGAGGTTGAATTGATTGAAGAATACTATTTTCGATTGGATTAAGCATTCGTTAATCCAGCATGATTTTTTTGTACCTATTTTCAAGCAGTTTGTCCATTTTTATTTTAGATAGGTGTGTTAATTGTTCTTTTATTTTTAATTGACATGTATCAAATGTTTGTTGCCAGTTTTCATGTGCACCGCCTATGGGTTCTACAATGACTTCATCTATTATTTTTCTTTGGAGTAGCGCATCTGCAGTAATACACATTTTTTCTGATGCTATCGGTCCTTTCTTTGCGTCTCTCCAAAGGATTGATGCACACCCTTCAGGAGAAATCACTGAGAATGTGGCATATTGTAGCATCATAATATAATCACCAATGCCAACACCAAGCGCGCCACCAGAACATCCTTCTCCAGTAATCATGACAATAATCGGTGTTTTGAGGGAAGACATTTTTGAAAGGTTAAGTGCAATGGCAGCACTTTGGTTGCTTGATTCTGCCTCTATACCAGGGTATGCACCTGGTGTATCAATGATACTAATAACAGGCAATTGAAATTTTTCGGCAAGGTCTAGCATTCTATTTGTCTTTCTAAATCCTTCAGGGCTCATCATTCCCCAGTTTCTATTAATTTTATCTTTTAGCTCACGTCCTTTTTCTTGAGCAATAAAAACAATAGGTTGATGTTCAAGTCGAGCTATGCCACAGACGACCGCGCCACAATCTTTTGATTGTCTATCACCATGAAGTTCATCGATGTCATGAAATAAGTGATGCACAAAATCAATGCCATGTGGTCTATTCGGATGACGTGCAACTTGTAAAGTTTCCCAGGGCGAAAGGGATTGATATATCTTTGATTGCTTCTCGCGGTATTGTTTTTGTAGTTGGTTGAGTTGCTCAATCGTTTGATCATCTGCATTTTTAATTTCTTTGAGTTTGCGAATGTCCTTGTGGATATTGGCTAAATCTTTTTCAAATTCTAAAAATTCTCTACTCATATGCTTAATATACAAGAATAAACCATTGTAATCTATCAAATTGAGCATTATCTTTGTATATAAAGAAAAAAATTGTTTATGATAGATTTATGATTACATTAGGTATTGAAACATCCTGTGATGACACGGGTATTGCATTGTATGATTCCGAACGTGGACTATTAGCGAATAAGCTAGTCAGTCAGTTAGATACGCACAAGCCTTTTGGAGGTGTTGTTCCTGAACTCGCTTCTAGAGATCACCAAAATAATATTATTGCTTTAATTGATCATGTATTCAAAGAGTCTCATCTGAGCTTAGATCAGATTGATTTAATAAGTTATACAGCTGGTCCAGGTTTAGTCGGTTCTTTAATGGTTGGCGCAGGAGTTGCATATGGTCTCAGTCAAGCAAAATCGATACCTATTATAGGTGTTCATCATCATCTTGCTCATTTAGAAATAGCGATGTTAAATAATGAAACAATAGAGAAGCCTTATCTCGGATTGCTAGTTTCAGGTGGCCATACATATTTCATTCAAGTAGCTGAAAATTATTCATGTCGTATACTTGGCAGTACGATAGATGATGCTGTTGGTGAGGCGTTGGATAAAAGTGCTCGTGTCATGGGTTTAGGATACCCAGGGGGTCCTATTTTAGATCAGTTGTCGCAGACCGGACATGCAATGAAAAAACAGTTACCCCGGCCAATGATTCACGACAAATCATTGAATATGAGCTTTAGTGGTTTAAAAACAGCATTAGTCAAATCTTGGCAAGACGATCATCCACCTGTCGAAGACTTATCGCTTGAATTGATTACCGCTGTTTCTGATGTACTCGAGAAAAAACTATCAAATGCATTAAAGCTAACAGAGCTAAAGCATGTGGTATTTGCTGGTGGTGTAGCTGCTAATCGATATATACGAACTCAATTAACAACCTGTGTTGCAAAGTACAATGCACAATTACATATTCCTGATCGTTCTTTATGTACAGATAATGGTGCAATGATTGCCTATTTAGGGTATCTTTTATATAGACAGGGCGCCAATATTCGGTCCCATTTTGTAAATCCTTCATGGTCTATAGAGGAGCTACTATGAAATTTATATTACAGATGATATGTATTCTAATGAGTTATGTTTATGCTTGTGACTTTGATAAGTTGTCAGAGTGGAGTAAATCATTAGTTCAGAATCTTTACGCATTAAATAATCAAAACTATAACGAACAAATGTCAGCTGCTAAAGAAAAGTTTTCACCACCGTTGTGGTCTACCTATATGAAAGATTTAAATGATGCAAAGTATCCTGCAGCAATAATGAGTAAGTCTCTTGATATATCAAACTCAATTTTAGGGGTTGAAGAGATAGTGCCAAATCATAATGCTTGTGATGTATCTTTGAAAATCAATGCTATTTTTAACAACAGACACACGGTTACCACACAAACATTAAGGCTTAATATGACTGTTGATCTAGTTAATGATAATTATCAATTATCTCACCTTAAGGTATCCAAGATCGGTGAGGCTGAAACAAATTTATTGAATCCAAAGTGCGATTTATAATAAACTTAAACCATTTTATGGATAGTGTTCGAATATGAAAAAATATATCTTTATCACGGGAGGCGTCGTTTCATCACTAGGCAAAGGAGTCGCTAGTGCCTCTATTGGCAATTTACTTGAATCAGCAGGATTAAAGATCAACTTTCTAAAACTGGACCCATATTTAAATATTGATCCAGGCACTATGAACCCATTTGAACATGGTGAGGTTTTTGTTACTAATGATGGTGCTGAAACTGATCTAGATCTTGGTCATTATGAGCGGTTTACTCATATTAAAATGTCTAGGAAGAATAATTTAACCAGTGGACTGATGTATAATGAAGTGACTAAAAAAGAACGAGCAGGACAGTATTTAGGTCAGACTGTACAAGTGATTCCTCATTTAACAAATCATATACAAGATCGAATATTCGATGTGCCTGGTGATTTTATCATATGTGAGATTGGGGGGACTGTTGGTGATATTGAGTCATTACCGTTTCTTGAGGCAATTCGACAAGTGCGGTTAAAATTAGGTGACTCGAATACGATGTATATTCATATGACGAGTGTTCCAATTATATCCTCTAATCAAGAGGTTAAGACTAAACCGACGCAACATTCAGTTAAGGAATTGTTATCAATTGGTATTCAACCTGATATGTTAATGTGTCGTTGTGAAACACCATTATCCCTCGAACATAGACAAAAGATTTCTCTTTTTACAAATGTTGCATTAGACCAAGTGATCAGTGTCCCAGACGTTGATTTTATATATAAAGTACCTCAGGTTTTATTTGATCAAAAGATTCATGAACGCATTTCACATCAGTTGGATCTCAAACCGATCAAAGTAGATCTCAAGGATTGGAGTCAATTGATCAAAAAATATGATCAAGCATCAAAAGAGATTAGAATTGGTATCATTGGTAAGTATACTTCCTATCATGATGCATATAAATCACTTCATGAGGCGTTAGCGCATGCTGCGATCAGTCATGATTGTCGTTTAAAATTGTATTCGTATGATTCTGAATCATTAACTCAAGATCAGCTGAAAAGTCTTTCTAGTTTACATGGTATGGTGATTCCAGGTGGCTTTGGCACTAGGGGTATTAAAGGGAAACTTGCTGCGATTCAATTTGCTAGGGAACAAGGGATTCCGACTATTGGCATTTGTCTTGGTATGCAATTGATAGTGATTGAATATTTTAGAAACGTACTCGGTTATAAGCATGCTACTAGTACGGAATTTGATAATGATACCGATACACCAATATTTTCGTTACTAGAAGAATGGCAAGACAAATCAGGACAAAAGAAAGTGACTGATGATCTTGGTGGCACAATGCGTTTAGGGGCTTCTACAATTAAAGTCAAATCCGATACACTCACTTTTAAAATCTATCAAGATGCTTCGTTTGAGGAAAGACATCGACATCGATATGAATTTAATTTTAATTATGCAGATCGATTAGAGGATCAACACCTAAAGATTGTAGGTGTGTCTGCGACAGAAAGTGATTTGGTCGAGATTGTTGAATTAGATAATCACCCATGGTTTATTGGATGTCAATTTCATCCTGAATTATCATCCACTTTGCGAGCACCTCATCCATTATTTTTATCTTTTATGCAGAAAGGATTATCTTTAGGGGGTAAGTAGTATGTTGAAAGTCATTACTGGACCATGTGTCATTGAAAATGAAACGATCACGCTTCAAATTGCTGAAGCAATCAAAGAGATTTCCGATAAATTAAACCTTGATATTATATTCAAAGCTTCTTTTGATAAGGCAAATAGAAGTTCAATTAATGGTTTTCGAGGTGTTGGATTTGATGAAGGTATACGTATTTTTAAAAAAATCAAAGCACAATTTGGATTAAAAACTACTACTGACATTCACGTACCTGAGCAGGCAGATATCATTGCGGATTGTGTAGATATTATTCAAATACCAGCATTATTGTGTCGTCAAACCGACTTACTTTTAGCAGCAGCTAAAACACATCGGTCTTTGAGTATCAAAAAAGGACAGTTTTTATCTCCAAAGGAAATGAGCAATGTCATTAATAAAGTTTCAAATGTGAATCCAGATCAAATATTCATCATTGAGCGCGGCACATGTTTTGGTTATCAAAACTTAGTGGTAGACATGCGAGGTATTCAGATCATGAAAGATGAGCTCGGTGTTGAGGTGATCATAGATGCATCACATTCGATTCAATTACCAGGCCTTGGTGGTGATCACTCTTCTGGAACACCTCAATATATTCCTGTTATTGCTCGTGCTGGTATTATTGCTGGAGCAGGGGGTGTCTTTATAGAGACTCATCCTAACCCTGAAAAAGCATTAAGCGATGGCCCCAACTCACTACCACTTCATAAGCTTGAGCCATTATTAAAGCAATTGGTTTTATTACATCAAACATATAATCAATTTGAGGTAATTTAGTATGTTTAAGATAAAAGATGTGATGAGTCATCAAGTCTATGATTCAAGGGGTTATCCAACTATAGCAACTGAACTGACATTAGATAGTGGTGATATAGGATATGCATTTGTCCCATCAGGTGCATCAACAGGACAGTTTGAAGTTGCAGAGCTACGAGATGATATTCCTGAGGTCCATCATGGTAAAGGAGTACACAAGGCAATCAATAATATTCAAACACAGTTAAAAGATTTAATTATTGGTCAATCATTTGCTAATCAGGCAGAATTTGATCGTTTAATTAAATCCAGTGATTCGTGTTTGAAAATGAGCCAAATTGGCGCCAATGCTATTTTGTCTCTCTCTAAATCTCTTGCTAAGGCAATGGCAAATGCTCAAAGAGAGGACCTATTTTTATCTTTGAGTCGTAGTGAATCTACAACTCATTATCAGTTACCCATTCCGATATTAAATGTGATCAATGGAGGTGTGCATGCTGATAATCCCCTTTACATTCAGGAATTTATGATTGTTCCTCATGGGTTCGAGAAGTTTTCAGATGCAATGAGAGCTGGTAGCGAAATTTATCATCATCTTAAACAGATTCTAAGAGATAAAAATCTCAGTACGAATGTTGGTGATGAGGGTGGTTTTGCGCCAAATCTGTTATCAAACGAATCTGCTTTAGATTTATTAATCGAAACGATTCAACGCAGTGGATATGCACCTGAAAAGGAAGTGAGTATTGCACTGGATGTTGCTGCCTCAGAGTTTTATCAAGATGAGGCTTACTTATTAGAGAAACATTATTCAACGGACGCCTGGGTGGCCTATCTTGAGGGGCTAACAAAAAATTATCCAATTATCTCTATAGAAGACCCATTTGCAGATACGGATGAGAACAGTTGGGCAAATTTATATCGTAGGGTGCATCATGATTGTATGTTAGTTGGAGATGATCTGATTGTGACTCAATTACCAAGGTTAAAAAAAGCGCTGCACCACCAGTTAGCAAATGCAATTTTAATTAAACCCAATCAAGTTGGAACGATTTCAGATACTTTAGAAACCATTGAGTATGCAAAAGCACATCAATGTACTGTGTTTATTTCTCATCGATCGGGAGATACTGAAGATACATTTATTTCTGATTTAGCTGTTGCAACTTCGGCAAAGTATATTAAATCTGGTGCACCTTGTCGCTCAGAGCGTTTAGCTAAATATAATCGATTACTTTGGCTTGAAAAGAAACATGGGTTACTATTGAATGAATAATTTTAGATTAGCATATGCTGTGACATTAGTTTTCTTTATTATCGTCTTAATTATCCAAGGGATGTTATTCTATTTAGATAATCGGGATTTACCTGGTCTCAGTGTCAAAATTAAGGCGTTACACAATCAAAATGATGCCAAAAGGATGGCGATCAAAAAATTAGAGGATAAAATTTACTTATTAGAAAACGATACTTCTATCCTTGAAGAGAAAGCAAGAAGTGATTATCTGATGAAAAAAAAGGATGAAGTACTCTACCAATATGTAGAATCTTAATGCGTCCGATTATCCTCTATGGTCCAACTGCGGTAGGTAAGACTCATCTTGCATTAAAAATTGCGAAAAAAGTGCCTGCTGTTATTATCAGTATGGATTCTGTTTTACATTACAAACATTTTAATATTGGTTCTGCAAAACCAAGTCAATATTATCTAAAAAAATATAAACATTATTTTATCGACCATTTAGCATTGCCTGAAACAATCACGGTTTTTGATTATGTACAATCAGTTGAGTCAATACTAAAAACATATCAATCAACATCTATTTTGCCAATCGTTGTTGGTGGTACGATGTTGTATTTAAAAGGCTTAGTATATGGTCGTACAAACGAAGGTCCATATGTCTGTTTGGAAAAATATCAAGATGTTCTACAAGATTTAGAATCACAACCACAATCACTTCGGTATAAAGCGCTACAGCAGATTGATTCACAATGGTCCAGAAAGATTCATCCGAATGATACTCAAAGAACGATTAGAGGGTTGTTAGTTTACAAAGTTTATCAAAAGCCATTATCCTCATTTCATTCATCAAAAACGCCTATCATGAATTCTAATTATTCATTAGTGTCCATTGAGTGTCCTGATCGTGACTTATTAAGACAACAAATTCAAAAACGCACTCAATCTTTATTTCAAAGAGGTTTAATTGATGAGGTCAGTCATCTATTGAAAAAATATCCTAATGATTTAAATCATCCAGCGTTTAAAAGCATTGGATATCGAGAGGTTGTGAGGGCATTACAGGCATCACAATTTGATCGTTTAGAGGAATTAGTCTATTTTTCAACGTGCCAATTTGCCAAAAGACAGATCACCTGGATGAAACATTTTACACCTCACCAATCGATCGAGTTCAATTCACACTTTCTTAAAAAAAGTCATGAATATGTAGATTCAATACTAGAATTAGTAAAATAACTTTGTTAAAATTATTCTTAGGAATACACATTTTACAATAAATTATTGGAGATAAAATATGCTGAACACTCAAACATCAACTCAATCATTACAAGATCCACTTTTAAATGCTCTAAGAAGACAGAGAGTGCCTGTTGCGATTTACCTCACTAACGGGATCAAACTAAACGGTCATGTTGCTGCTTTTGATCAGTATGCTGTTCTTCTTAAAAGTAATAATAACACTAAGCAATTGGTTTTTAAGCATGCCATTGCAACTGTTGTACCAACACGTAATGTCGTTTGGAATGATGGAGAAACAGACTCAACTGAAAATGTTCAAGATTTTCAGGATGATTTTGAACCAGTAGAAAATTATTAATTGACTAAAATATTAGTCATTCATGTTCAGGATCATAGTAATATTACTCATGATCCTTTTGAATTTTACGAATTAATTAATTCACAAGAATTTGCTGTATTTTGTTCCTGTCGTTCAGTGATTCGTGTCCAAAATTCTAAAAGATATTTTGCAAAGGGATTTTATGATTGGCTCTTTGATTTCGTGAAAATCCATGATATACGAAGAATTTTAATCAATACAGACATTAGTGCTAGACACCAAAGTGAGTTAGAGCGTTCTTTATGTTTAAGCATTATTGATAGAACGCAATTGATTTTGATGTTGTTTCAATCAAGGGCACGTTCTTATGAAGGAAAGTTACAGGTTGAACTTGCTCATTTAGCCTATCTTTCAACTCGTTTGGTGAGAGGATGGACACATCTTGAAAGACAGCGAGGTGGAATTGGTATTCGAGGTGGGCCAGGAGAAACTCAGCTCGAACTAGATAAGAGAATACTCAATGATAATATCAAGAGAATTAAAATTAAGTTAGCTCGTTTTAATACACATAGACAATTAAATCAACGATCTAGAGAACATGTTTATAAGGTTAATTTGGTGGGTTACTCAAATGCAGGTAAATCCACTTTATTTGAAATGCTCACTAAAAAGCAGACTTATCATGATGATCGATTATTTGCGACTTTAGATCCAATCTCTGCACGCATTCAATATAGGGATAATAAATTGATTGTGACTGATACTGTTGGCTTTATTTCGAACTTACCAGAGACTCTAATGCAAGCATTTCTCTCAACAATTAGCGAAATTAAATTGTCAAATCAATTATTACACATCGTTGATATCTCAAATCCACTTTGGAAAAGTCACATCAAGACAGTTAATGATTATCTCCAGCAACTTGATCCAGAGCTTTGTAAGAGAGTGAAACTTGTTTTTAATCAATGTGATCGGGTATCAAAGATGTATATTGATGAACTTTCATTAATGTATCCAAATGCATTTTTTATTTCAGCTTTGAAATCGAATGAGGTGAAAGTACTTTTTGATTATTTAATCAATCAAATCGATCTATCATAGTCCATGAGGAGGGACTCTAGGATAGACAGTTCTTGCATAGAGAATGAGTCCAATGAGGACCATGCTGACAGAAAGAATTTGTCCCATGGTTGCGTCAAAAAATAACAAACCAATTTGTGGGTCAGGCTCTCTGAATTGTTCGATATAGGCTCTAATTACACCATACGTAATTAAAAAAGCGGCACTTAATTGACCTTGGACATGTGTTCTTCTTTTGATAATGATCACCATCATCCAAAGAATAATACCTTCACCTACAGCCTCAAAAAGTTGACTAGGATACCTAGGTATAAAATCATAATGTTCGAAGATTACACACCAATCCATATTACAGGGTCGACCAACCAGTTCACCATTAATGAAATTAGCAATGCGTCCAAGAAACAAGCCAAGTGGCAAACATGGAATAATATTGTCAGTGATTTCTAAAAAGGGAATCCCATGTTTTAAGGAAAAATGCCATGCTGCAATCATGACCCCAATAGCACCGCCATGAAATGACATACCACCATGCCAAATCATCAAGACTTCTTCAGGATGAGTAAAACAATAGGGTAGATTATAAAATAAACAGTAACCCAACCGACCACCAATTAAAATACCTAGCATGATCCATGTGACTAGGTCATTGATTTGTTTACTGGTAAATGTATTATATTTCGATTTATGTAAATATAGCCATCCTAGTGCCATAGCAGCAATATAGGCTAGACCATACCAACGTACTGAGAATTGACCAATATTGAATGCAACTGGATTTATATTTACTATATACACTTATTTATCATAATCCCTTTGTGAAAAAGGTGCAATATCATTTTATAGGATATGAAATAATTGGTTCAATAATATACTTGATATGTATCTTTTTTTCATTTAGATTTAAAGAGTATTTCTTAAAATAACAGGAGCAAAGTGTGCTTGAAACAATCAAAAATTTCTATTACTCCCATCAAGATAATATCATTATATTTGCTTTGATTGCGCTGTCTACCGTCGGAATATTTCACAGTAATTTACTTACATTACCGATTCGGATTTTCGAGCCACTGCTGATGTTATCATTATTAAATGATTATGATTTTCATCCTAAATATATATATAAATATCTTACTGCGTTTGGTATCACGAATCTAACATTATATCTATTAATGAGATACACTTTGTTAAATTTATACATAGTTGTTCCACTTGTGGTGATGATTGATTTTGTTTTTGCAGACTTTTTGACAGAAAATTTTTTGGCAAAGTCGTTATTGCAAGATGAGCAACTAAAAAAACATAAACAACTGATTAAACAATATGTCCCACCTGTATTTATTATCACCCTCCCAATTTTAATTATATTAAGTATCAGTCATTTACCATTCAATTTTGCACTAGATTATATTTTTGGCGTCAGTGTCATTTTCGTTATGTGTGAATCAGGTCTTAGTTATTTACTAAGTTTATTTCAAAAAGATTATTTCCGTTTTCCGGGTTCGGTTTCGTGGAGGTATTTTCTTGCAATAGCCTTAGGATCTATTTGTGTGCTTTCCTTTGATGTCATCCTTTGGATAGGACCATCAACTTTTTTATCATTGCTCTATTGTTACCTTTCACATCCAACGTTAATCATCGGTATGATGGGCATTTTCTTTCATTCAGTTTGTGTTGGTTTTTCTGAGGAATTCTTATCCAGGAAAATCATGTTTTTGAATGTCATAGAACATTTTCCTAAAGAGAACAATTTATTGTATTATTTTCTGGTTGTATGTACTGCGCTTGCATCAAGCGCTCTTTTTGGATTGATGCATGTGTGGATTATGCAACTTCCAGGTCATGGATTGCTGAGTGTTTGGATACAATTTTCAATGGGACTGACTTGGTGCTATATTGCATTTAGGTCAAAAGATATTGAGTATACCTCAGGATTTCATGCTGGCTGGGACTTTGGATGTTTTTTGTTAGACCTATTATGTACCATCACAACAGGCTATCATGTATCTCAGTTCATCGATTATGTGACGATTTTTTCGAGTCAAGCTGCATGTATTTTAAGCTTTGAAATCATGAATTATTTCTCACCATTGACGACAGAGGAAATTAAACAATCTAAAGACAAATTTGATCTCAAAGTTGAAGAGGTTGATAAAGCAATTCAGGATAGATCAAAAATTCATGCGTTACCTAGTGTATAAAATTTTCTTTGTTGACTCTTTGAGTAGGATCATTGAAAATATATGTGTGATATAGCCTTAGAGTATGTTATACGTTAAAGGGTTGATATGTTACATTTAATTTTAAAATACGGTGATCCATATAAGTTCAATTTATTGATGGTTGCGTCTGACACATTTATTCAAAATATTTTTTTAGCTATAGATCCAGCTATTCGCTTATTTAAACGTTTAAATCAATTAATCACTCCCTTATTGTTCGTTTATTTCTTCTTTTTTGTAATCACAGATGACCTTATATTAATTTCATCAAGACACAATTTTAAATCTCAATCCTTACACCCAGAGGACCATGCATTATTCTTCGGATCAGGTTCTTCATTTGGACTACATATATGACTATTCTAGAACTTATTTTATTAGGCTGTATTCTTGGTGCTTTATCAGGCTTTTTAAGTATAGGTGGTGGTATTGTGGCAGTTCCTGCTTTATTGTTGATTGATCCTACTATTTCTATTCATGAAGCAATATCGACTAGTTTACATTTAATGTTAATTAGTATTGCTGGCTCGGTAGTTCAGCACTTTAAATCACAGAAAGAATTCATGCTTGAGATCATTTATCAATCCTGGTTATTACAGATCCCACTGATCGTCGGTGCTGTTTTTCTAGCTATTGCCTTACCTGATATCGTGCTCAAAATCATTTTGATAAGTTTATTGACGATAGGTGGATTTTTTCGTATTGCTTTTTTTGGCCGTCAAAGTCAATATCAAATTCGTTCATTAAAATTATCCATGTGTATAAGCTCCACAATGGGCGCATTATTAGGGATAGGCGGTGCTATCTTCCTAGTTCCTTGGTTACGATACAAACAAATTTCTGTCAAAGTGGCACTTGGTGCTGCAGCTTTAAATACATTTTTAGTGTCTGCAATGGGTGTGATTGTTTATCAAATTAATGCGCTTATTTCCCATAGTCGCATCTTATGGGTACCCATTATTGTAATATCTATTACATCACCTGTTATTGCTTATTTTTGCACAAAGATTGCGTTCACTCAAATCAAGCCATCAACGATAGATGTGATTGGTACAGTGATGCTGTTTCTCTCATCATCAATGGTGATATATAGCTCTTTTTTTATTTAGAGGGATGGTGTTGATAAAACCCTTTTAGATATTTATAAAAGCAGCCTTGCGCCATTGAGGCAGACATAATAAACCCTTGTCGACCATCAAGTATTCCTGCATAAAAGATATAATGACGAATAAAAGTAAAAATACTATGAATGACAGCTTGTGAAATTACACAACGCTTAATTGGATGATTTTCAGCATGCATCGAGGTATAACTATTTGTTTTATCGATAATATGATTAATATCACGAAATGATTCATGCACCATATATTCTGATAAATAACCAACATGGCCTTCTAGTTCTACATATTCATGTAATTTAAGTGAATTGAAATCACCGTGTGCTTTTCTAAATAATCGAAGCACATACTCCTTTCCAAATGTAAAATTAAGCACCTTACCCAAGAATTTGATTTTTCTATGAATAAAATAACCGTTATATTGCTTGTCATTGATTTGGATGATTTTTTTAATTTTTTTGATCAGTGGTTCAGATAACATTTCATCAGCATCGATAGTGAGGATCCATGGGTGTGAAGCTTGTGCGCATGCATATTGTTTTTGCGTCCCAAATCCCTCAAATTTTTTGGTAAATATTGAACTGGTGTATTCTTGGCAAATTTTGACTGTATCATCTGTACTGAATGAATCTACAATGATGATCTCATCAACCCAACGGATGGAATCAAGACACTTTCTAATTCTATCTGCTTCGTTATATGTAATAATCACTGCGCTAATTTTGGAATGATTGTTCATAATAAATATCTCCTCATTACAAATTAACAAAATTCATTTTATTTTGACAGCGTGGAGGGTACATTATCTGTCGTTGGTTGAAGATATTCTATACCAAAAAAACGAATTCCTGATTTACTACTGACAATCTCATTCTGGGATTGGAGTTGTGCCATATCCTCATCGGATCTGGTTTCTTTAATTAATATACTCATCATCAAGGACAGATTAAATACAACATTTGTATGTTCACCCAGTTCATTGATGATTTTCATAAAATATTTTTGTGCCAAATCTACTAGATGAGATGTAAATTCGATTTCATTGATGATATGACACAGTAATTTTAAACATGTCGAATAACGATGATAGCTATAATCTACTTCATTTTCTGCTTCTTCTCGTATTAATTGATGGATAAATATAGAGACTGTTTGAGCCGTACTATCTGTTAGATTATTCGAAAGATCAGGTGTATCATCTGAATTATATATGATTTTTGCCTTTGTTGTTTGATGCAGATAGATCTGAGTCTTATCCGAAAGAGGGTGTTCTTGTCGACAAATCATAAATAATGCTTGGTTTAAAGCCTCGATCAGTAGATACATTTGTGGCGTGATGGTTGTTGCAATTTCTATCCCTTCAACATAATATTTTTTCATTAATAAGACGATTGGAGATGAGAATACCACTCCTAATAACGATGCTTCATCCTTGATGATATAACCTGGAATTGTAATTGGTTTAGCAAACCTTTCATAATAAATTTGATCTGATTCAAGATCAATAGGCTCAAGAAAAGGATTAATAGTTTTTAAAAAAGTTTTAAGGAAAGTGATATCACTATTCATAATCAGATAGTTTAGGAATGGAATCCTATACACTTTCTTACTTTCATTAGAATAAACACGAAGTACATGGAAATTCATAGGCACCCCTAATTTAAACATGAAAGTGAGACGATCAAATTTTTCTAAAGCAATACACCACCCAATGTAGGAATAATGATACTCTTTTTCATCATGATACCCAAAAACATGTGTTGTGGCCATATAGAGGAGTGCTCTAAATATAAGCACGTTTTCAACTAATGATTCTATGAAAAATTCATACTGTGAAAATTGGTCATCATCTTCGATAAAAAGTATTTCTTTATAAATAAATTCTAAGTGATGCATTGTGAGTTTGGGAGATACGATGGGTAATAATTTCATAAAGATGTCTTTGTTTTTATCTTTAATCGCTAGAATGAATATGTCTTCTAAATATTGACGTCGACTTAAACTCGATAGACTGGCGTATTTATTTTCATTTTTGTAGACTTTTCTGATTCGTATGAGTTGGTAAGTGATATAGATTAAATCTTCAATTTTACTGATGTCTTCAAGTAATGGAAAAGTTAATGATAAAATTTCATCATTGGTGAATGTGCTAGCAATACTATCCATTTTTGTATTTTTTTGGATGAGTTTACTAAACCTAGTTTGGAGCTCCTGGATCATCGTGTCAATACGTTCAATTTTTTTGTCAGTTAATTTCTGTTTGAAAATAGTTTGTAACTTAACAAACATTTCTTGAAATCTAAATTCATCTTTATATATGGATTGCAGTTTCTTATATGCAGTTTGAAGCAGAAACAGTGATTCAGTCGAAAATGATTGTGATTGAATATCTAATGCATAATTAACAATGATCAGTAAATAATTGAGTTCTACAGATTGAAATAAACTGGCGTAACCAAGATAGGCTTTAAAATGAACGATGTCAAATTCCATGAGTGGTCTTTCGTAGAGCACACGATCAAATCCATAAGTTTGATCAAATGTAATGGTGATTTGAAATTCATTATCATCTTCGTCAAGTGCAAAGAGCAGCATGTAATTATCTTTTACATCTTGATGAAAGAACAATTTAACATTTGAAACCCGAAGACCTGATACAGGTAGTACTGGTCGACTTATTACGACCATGTCTTTTGAACGTTCTATTTGAGCATCCTTAATATAAGGTGCTTCATCAATTACATTTTTAATGATATCCATGATGTTCCTTTTTTAGTCAATTAGGAATATAACATAACTACGCAAAAGAGTAAAAAAGACGTGAAAAATTATTCAGTCTATAATTTTCATATAAGGAGAATAAAGTGAGTTTCACATTTGGAGTTGAAGAAGAAGCATTTATTGTGGATGCAGATACCCTAAAACACATTGCCTATAGATCTAAATCATTGAAAAAAGCACTGAAGGCATCTGATTTAAATATTTCTAGTGAAATATATGATTGTCAAATTGAATTAAAAACAAAGGTTCATCGTGACTTTAACTGCCTTGCAGAAGAGTTGATCCAAAACCGTCAAGCATTAAGAAACCTATTGAAGAATTTCAATTTGGATCTTTTTATCAATGGTTCTATGCCTGATTTTGATGTGAGTAATGCATGGTGTACACCAAAAGATTATTATCTAAATTACTATTACTCAATGTGTATTTATACCTCTTGTATGCAATTTTTATCAACTCAGTTTCATGTTGCAAGTGACCAGTGTCATGATTATTCAGCGTTTATTAATGTGATCGGTGAATTGTCACCGATATTTTTAAATTTATCCGCTTCATCTCCATTTTTTCACTATTCAGATAATGCGTATCACTCTAATCGATTTATTGAATATAGAAAAGTACCTATGTTACTCGATATTGTAAGTGGTGATTGTGAGCAAGTTCGTGGTGCGCCATATCCAATTTATGGCACTTTAAGAGCCACTCCATACAATACATTAGAGTTACGGGTCTGTGACAGTATCCGTTCAATACAAGACTGTCTATCGTTATTAGCATTATATGTATCATTATTTGATACGCTGTTATCATCACCACCCCAACACTTATCATTTTTCACATCTAATAATCCATTTGTTTACCATAACCATTGGTATGCATCCATTCACCCACCTAAGGTTTATGTGCATCGAATAGCGGATCAGAAAAAATTATACACGTTAAATGAGATGATGATTGAGTTGGTTGATTTTATCACACCATCAGCCAAAAAATTGGGTTGTTTCTCTCATCTTGACCATTTATTTCATATGATTGAAGTAGGTAATGATGCGATACACCAAAAAAAAATTAAAAATGAACTCCATTCATTGTATGGTTTAAAAAGAAAAATCATAGAGGAAGCTTTTGTTACAGAAATTAAATGAAGATCAAATTATAGCAATCACTGAAGATCCAGAACATCGATCACTATGGAGCAATAAATGTTATCGTAAAGGGACACTCATGTATCAGAAGGATAATCTCATAGATGGTTTGATGTTCATCGAGAAAGGGGCAGTTGGTTTATATGGATATCAACAAGCTGATTATCAAACAAAGGTTCTAAACATTCCACAAGGGCACATTATTGGCCAACAATGTTTTAGTGTCTCAAAATACTGTTTATATGATGTTTTTGCTGAGGAGGATGTTGAAAGCAAATTTTTACATCAAGACTATTTCCATGTCCTACAAATCCAAGATCTAAAATATTTTGATCTTTTAATGAATTATTTAATATTTAATCTCTTAGATAGAGTCCGTTTAATTATTAATCAAAATAGCATATATTTTCCACATCATACAGCAAATACAATGAGTCCTATTGATGATTTGAGCACTTTTAAGAAAAAAAGAAATTACAAAATGAGAGATCGATTAGTTCATCAACTTGCTTTTGATCTGTGGTCAGAAAAAAGTATTCAATACCTTTGTGGTCATAGTGAACAATTTGAAATTAAAAGGTCTGGTGTTTTTAACTTTAATGACAAGAACAAACTACTAATGATCTTAGAGGGCTCAATTCAAATGAGAATTAGCATCAAACAACAAGAGGTGTTTTTAGATCCCTTACCACATGGATTGTTATTTCACCCATTGATCTGGAATAGTGATTTGTTTGAGATTGATTTTAGAGTGAGAGATTATGCAAACATATTGATCGTTGATCATGATCTGATCACAGCTGGGTGGTTTAAAAGATTCTATTCTCATCGTCAAATTCAATCGGTGATCATCGTCATTAATTCATTACTTCAAGTACTCACTAGATTGATTACTGAGCACACTATATTAAAAAGGCAGTAATATGTGTCGTGTTTTAGTGTACTTAGGTCGGAAGACAAAATTAGAAGACATCGTCATTAAGCCAAGCATTTCTATTGTGAAACAAACCTTATTTCATCGATATGGTCAAGTGTTAAATTTGGCTGGTTTTGGATTGTCTGGATGGACTAACGATAGCAGCGAACTATTGGTTTACAAGTCATTAGATTTACCATTTTTTGATCGTAATCTAGAAAGTATTTGTCGTGTATTTCAATCCACGTCATTTTTAGCACATATTCGCGGAGTTGAATTGACAACAGAATCAATTGTCAGTGAAGCAAATATTCATCCATTTATTTCACAAGATCAGACGATTTCATTTGCTCATAATGGATTTATTTATGGGTTTGAGAATATAAAAAAAGATCTTTTGAAGTATATTAAAGATCAGTATCTACGAAGAATTCATGGCACGACAGATTCAGAGTATTTATTTGCGTTATTAATGTCCCAATTAAAATCATCAAATGACTTAGTTGATGAGTACATAGCAACAGAAGCCATTAAATCAGTGATCGATATCATTAAGCGTGTGAGAAGAAAAAACAACATTACCATTCCTTCAGCAATGAATTTATTCATTTCACATCGTGATCATGTGATAACAACACGGTATGTATTTGATTACGGGCGTATTCATCCAAATCAGGGTGAGCCCCAAGCCTCTTATCAGAGTATGTGGTATACACTGGGTCATGAGTTTCAACCATATCAAGATGATTATCAAATGTCTAAAGGGCCTATACAATCGCTCATAGTCTCATCAGAGCCTCTTACAAAAAATACAACATCTTGGTTACAGGTGCCATCCTATTCGATGCTCTATGCTTCTCAAGTTAATGGACAGATTCAGTATTCAATCATTGAGCTGGATTAGGGGAGAGTGTGATGGTCTCTATGATATTATTTTGCGCTTGTTTTAATGGTAATGAAATATACTCTCCATTCAGCCAAAGGGAGAAGCAATCTGCATAATGATTTGAAAAAAGATCTCCACTTTGTCCTGTTGAAATCATGACTTTAACTTCGGGTTGATTCATGTCAAAGAGCATCCTTAGTCCACTTGATCGATCTGAATAAAAAGGGTGTTTTTTTTGATTCATAAACGTTGTTCTGTATAAGGTATCTCCATCACCATCAATAGGTGATTTTAATTGAGAGAAATTTCTTAATATTGGGATGGCATCTATTACAATATTTTTTTGGATGATTTGGTGTTCATCACCCCATTGTGCTTGCAAGATATTGGCGTATTTTAATTGTAGGTCTCTTACTGTGTCAATGAAAGCAAGATTGATATAGTCAGATAAGTGTTGTGACCATAATGGAGATTGAACCTGATGATTAAGAATACGTTCTGTTAATGTTGGGCTGATTTTTGAAACAGATTGCCATTGAGTGTGCAACCATGGTTGATATAGTTTTTGTTCAAGATGTCTTAACCACAGATGATAGAATAGTGGTTCGAATCGAGTTTTATCCATTTGTCCATGCCACTGAATTAATGATTGTACTATTTCCTTGTAAGTGGTTTTATATTCCTCTGATAGTGATGAAATCAGTTGTTTGTAAATGTGATCAGCTTTGACAGAGGTGATGTCAAGTTGCATATTTTGCATATCATGAATATCAAAAAGACGAGGGTTTTTCAGTAGTTGGTGAATCCGTTCAATTCGATAATAATCACTCCAAATGAAGGTGATGTTGTTAGGATATGGTTTGTTGGTCACTTGATTGTTCGTGTTTGCAATAAAATGATTATTTGGTGAGTTGGTAATGACTGGATTTTCTTTAAATGCGATGAGTCCATCCCAGAGATTTCGATCAGCGTAAGCAGCTGGAAATACACCTTGGGTATCATGGTTTTGCTTTCTTTTGGGTAATAATCCGACAGTGCTTAATGAGAGTTGATTTTGATCTATGATCATTAAATTTTGATATGGTGAAATAATGAGGTTGAGCTTTTTTTGCGCATCTTTAATTTGATTTGAGTACATGACCTGATACATAGATTCTAATGATTGATCATGTGGGTCTAATGCAGTCCATTGTAATAAAAATTCTGTATCAGGAGTAAACATATCAATACCTAAGCTCCTAGGTGAGATAATTGGGCCAGCAGGTGTGTATTTAAATTTCAATGTCACTGGCTTTTTACCTTTGATGCTGATTATTGCTTCAACATTGTTGACCTTCTCGGCAGGTATAGGGTGTTTTTTATCAATATAAAGCAAGTCTTGATCATCAGCACCAAGGTTCGTCATCCCCCAGCCCAAATGATTGTTTCTGCCAATGAGGACGGCAGGGATGCCAGGGATCGTTGCCCCAACGATAGATTGATGATCAATATCTATACCGACTAAATACCATATGATAGGCGCTGATAATCTTAGATGGGGGTCAGCAGCACCCAGGCTGATTTGATTTGATGATCGTGTTGGATCAATAGCCCATACATTTGATGCACCATGATCCTTATTAATTTCATCGGATGAGAATTGTAATGCAATATCATGTGGGTCAATTCCTTCATAGTGGCTAATAAGATCATGAATTTGATCTGTATTGAGATTTTTTACCATCATGAGACTTTGAATTTCTTGGAAGGCTTTATTTGTTAAATCAAAAGACATTAATTTGAGTATTCCAATAGCATCATAGGGCTCCCATTTTGGAATTTGGTGGGGGAACAGCATGAATTCTAAGCCTGGATACAACATCTTATTGACTTCATCAATTCGAGTATTGACACCATGAGCGTAGGCATTTAGGTGAGCTTGTACTCTTGGGGTTTGCATTTTAAATGAGGCTGCTGCAATGTTTTTAAATTGAAAATGACGCATTAATGTATCAATACGTTGTGTTTTTTCACCAAACAGTTCAGAGAGCTCACCATAACTAGTTCTTTTAAACATCTGCATCTGCCATAAACGATCAGTCGCGTGTAGATAGCCAAGTGTATAATAGGCATCATGTGTATTAGAAGCTTTAATCGAGGGAACTCCAAAAGCATCTTTATTGATCGATGTGAGTGCATGTACGTGATGATGAGTCGGTGCTTTTGAATCATAGACTAAGTAGCCTAACAGTGCGATTACAATAATTAAGGGAAAGAGGATCCATGATTGTAATATCTTCATATTTTCTCCTTTGAAAAAGGGAAGAGCTTTTGTTTGAAAGCCTCACAACTTTCATTATTACACAATGTATTGATCTGTTGATCAAAAAAATTGAATCGTTCAATATCTAGTACAACTAAGCTTGGTGTTTGTCTATTTTTTACACATAATTTCATGATTTGAGAGGATTGTTGAAAGACTAGATAAAGGGAGAATTGATGACAAATGGCTAATTGAAATGTGTTAATAATATGTATTAGTGAAATCGTGTCTTCAGATAATATTGGTTGCTCTTTAACAATCACATCAAAACAAAAGTGGCAAGATTGAATATAATGTTTATGATTCAGTACCCGACTCATTTGTGTAAACTGGAGCATTTCATTTGGTTCGACATTGTGAATAATAGGGCGTTTTGTGATCATTGACATTGTCAATACCATGCTTAAAAATTGTTTGAAGTACAGCATTACAATCATTGAATGCTTGATGATGATCACAGACAGACAGTTTAGTTCTGAATAACGATAATTGATGAGCAAGTTCGTTATCTAGACTGATAACAACACTTTGTGGCATTTCAAATCCATTCATAAAAGTTCTTTTTTGTGTGTGTACATTTCCAAAAAAACCGATATAGGATGGATGCTTTTTCGGTTTTATTGGAATTAATAGTTGCTCAATAATGGTTCTGGTCTCTTTACCCACCGTTGAAAATTCATCATTGGTGTAACGATATAATCGTTGGTTAAACTCAGGATCGATCAAGTGAATCAGTGTACGGCATTGTGCTTTTGTATCAGGATCTAATGCGAGTGAATCCAATAGTAAATCACAGCGCTGTTTGTTATTCCGATCCATAAAAACCCTCTTGAAATAGTTTTTCATGATTATTTTTAAATTGCAAATACAGATGATTGCTTTATGATGGGGGGGTGAGTGCGAGCGAGTAATGTTTAAACTTTTATTGTGTTTAGTAATGACAGTTGTATTTTCTGGTCAATCGAATGATCATGAGGACTTTTATAGTCGTTTAATTATTTCTATTGAATCAACACAATTATCAAAAACAGAAACTCAATTCTTGAAAAACAAATTAATTGGAGGNGTATTATTATTTTCAAGAAACATTCAAGACTTTCATCAGCTTCAACAACTCACACAATCAATANGAAATATCAATCAGCATCTTTTAATTTTTATNGATCATGAGGGCTATGATCCAATGAATACGAAACACCCATCAGTGGGCATTTGGCGTGCGTACGATAAAGGGACAAGAAAGCCTTTACAAGCCATACGTACTGCCCCAACACAGTACACAATTGCTGAGCTATATCGCCATGATAGCCGCCTTGGCAAACAAAGTGCATACCGTGCTGGAAAAACAATCTCTGAAGGACTAAAGCCTTTAGGTATCATTCCTTTAGCGACTGTCTGGGATTCTAATCCTTATCATCATAGCCCAAGTGACACCAGTCATGATGATGGGAGGATTATATGGCGATATGGACGCAGTTTTGGCGCTGACTCAACGACGATTAGAACTTTGGTTATGGAAAAACTGAATGGTATAGACGGGGTGAGAGTGGTTAAACATTTCCCTGATCATGGTCATGCTGCAGACACTCATGTTGGTGTAGGGGTAGATCATCGTTCCAAAGAGGCGATCAATCAAACCATTGAGGAGGTTGTGAAGCCTGTATTGAATCATGGCGTTGATTTGGTAATGACAAGTCATGTTAGGTTTCTTCATTCTCAAGACCCTGAAAATCCAGTGAGTCTCTCACCATGGTGGCTTGGATATCTTCATCATTTGAAACAAGATCAAACACTAATTATATCAGATGACCTAGTCATGCAAGCAGTGACAGCAGCTTCCCAATCTATTGTGGAGGCAGTGAGTCGATGTAGTTATCCGTCTGCTTATATGAAACGCCATCATTTATCTTTTATTCCTTATCCTGGAGATCATGAGGATATTACTCATTTAGTGATTTATTCTGGTCGCTCAGATCAAGTGGCTTATTTATTATCTCATTTGAATGACAAAGCATCAGAAACAACACAGCATGCAATCATGCGTTTAGCTTCGTAAAGCTAAGGTCAGTGCTGTATGCACAAGATTGAATCCCTTTGAATTCTTGTTTGAGTTGATCTCTAGATTCTTCATCAAACAAACTCTTGACTGCATATTTGGGAATATTAAAGATTTCGGTGTATGAATTAATAGCTTGTTTTTGAGTATAATTGACTTCGTTATTTTCTTTAGGCTCTAAAAAATAGTTGTATTTAAAGGCTGAAAAAAATAAACACATCGAGAGCAGTATACTGACTGAGCACACAGTAAGATACATTAGAGGGTTAAAATAACTAAAATAAAGGCAAAGTGCTGAAGTGGAAATGGTGAATTGACAAAGGGGATTAATAATGATGAAAGGTATGATCGAATCCTCAGACGTTGGCAGCAGCTTCATACACAGTGATAGAATAGCACTCGTGAGCACAAAAACTGCAGGAAGGACCATGTTAGCATTTAAAAAAAACTGGATTAATAATTGTAATATTTCCCCATAGAACAACAAAAAACACATTGTGTAAGGAATACATGATACAGCATCTAACTCAATATTTTTATTAAATAGGTGATAACAATATGCATTCAAGAAGATGTATATGGGTAATGCAACTAGGGGAACGTGAAGTTGTAAACAAATAAAAGTACCAACTCCTATACTGTATGAAGCAATAGATAAGGCAGCGCATCTAATGATTAGACGCTCGATTGCATTTTTATCATTAATGTTTTTCTTTAATGACTTAATTTCATCATCTCTAAGATACCAAGTTTTTTCTGGTAACTGAGGAGAATCGGTTTCTTCTTTGAAAAGGAAATTGTTATCCACATTTTGGGAAAGGTAATTGTTATCCACATCAATAATATATACGTGACTAGATCGCGATGCAAATTAATTCTGATTGTAAAATACCGCTGAATATTTCATTGATCTCTTATTGATGTGATTAAGATGGCTGATATAAAACATGGTGAGGTATACAAATTATAAAATGTACTATAATTGAATTATAAGAATAAAAGGTGATTACAATGCCAAGTAATACTAATGATCAGAAGATTTTAGCACGAATACTTAATAAAATACGTATTCGTATTATGATAACAAATACACAAAATATCTTAGATAACACAGAAGAATTTAAAAAACTTGTAAAGAGAGTAATATTTGATATTAAAAAGGATATTGAAGAGAGTGAAAGTCTAGAATTTGATTCACCTAAAAAAATAGAATATTTTTTACCGAGTTTTATTTTTTACATATGTAAAGAACATAGAGATAGTATAGGTCTGCCTATGGAATTCGTATGTGGAGCTGTCCTTTTAGCTTTTGTTTTACTAGCTTACGAGGGTAAATTAGGTAGCGATATTGATATTAATGCAGTACCATGGATAATGAATTCACTTTGGTTAGGTATAGCACTAATGGCTTCTGGTGGTATTCCTATGATAGTTAAGTATTTTGATGGTATTCCTGGGATAGTTGAGCTTAATCTTGACTACGAAACGAGATTATACTCGATTGCTACGAGTTGTTTATATTTATCGGGAGCTGCCTTGTATGCCGTTATTTGGGGAATTAAGAACATTTCATATGTTGGTTGGAAAAAATCTTTTGGTAATACATCTAACCAAGAAATGATTACACAGTTAAATGAACTCTTAAAAGATGTCAATAATTTAGATGCTAATAATTTTAAAAAAGTGTTTAATCAAGGCCTAGAAATCATTAATATCATGCCTAAAGATGGTCAGAATACTCATTTATTTTCTAGTAAACCCAATAAATCATTCATAAAATTGATATTAGATGTGCTTGAAAAAAAAGTGGATATAAATACAAATCTGTCGGATGATGAGAAAGCATCTTACAAAGCGACTATAAAATCTGCAACAGAGAATATTAGTCAATTAGGTCAAGGCGGAAATGTGACACTTGGACCGATAGGTAGCACTGTTAAAAAATGCTTTTGAATATGTGATGAGTTCTAAATGATAAAAAGTGTTGGTTTTACCCTAATCATTTAAATAAGGAGAATAATAATGCCATCCCTCAATAAAGATCAACAAACTGAAGCATTAGTTGCTTATCTAAAAAAAAAGTTGGAGCCGATTTTACAACAATTAACAACAGTTAAAAGTGAACAGGGATATAGAGAAATAGTAGATAAAATATTTCTGGTTTTATCCAATGACCCAAAATTACCAAGAAAATTTAATGAGGGTACTGAAAAGCACCTTTATAACTTAAAAACCTTTTTTTTAACCAATCCTCCAATTTCCAATCATGAAAATCCAGGGATTGTTAATGCTGGAAGTGTATTTTTCGGCGTTCTTTTTATTTCTTTTGCTGCGTGGAAGTTGACACACACTTCTATGGTTGATCCAATTGTGAGTGATTTTGCTTGGACGTTAATTGGAATTGGTACAACTCTTTTGTTAAAAGTTTTGGCTAATACGGCATTGGATGGATTAAGGTTATCTCATAAAATAAATTGTGCAGATGATTGTGCAATGATCTTCATAAAAGAATTACAAAGTAAAGTGACAGAAATTTCTAGTAAACAAGGTCCTTCTGGAGGAATTCTAGGGTTAATAAACAATTCACCTAACCAAGAGATCTCATCTCTTAAAAATAACTATAAAAGTATGTTAGAAAGTTTGAAAGAAATACTCCCTGAAGATGATAAAGTAGTATTCGAAAAAGCCATCAAGGTGATTGAAGATGGATCATACGAAAATATTCAATCTAAAGAGGATCTTAATGCTATAGTGCTAAATCCATCGGCACCTAGTCAAACTAGTTGATTATGATATCATCAATATCAGTCTACAAATATAGCCTATTCGGATAAAAAAAGATCGGAAGAAGTAATCAATGTGTATGATCCATGTTTAAATGATAAAAAAGTCCTGCAAAAGTACTATAATTAATATAAATAAGGAGAATAATAATGCCAGAAAATGCCAGAGTTGCCATAGAGGTTATTTTAAACATAATGGGAAAATTAAATGATAAAATCCTTCAAACTTTGCAGAATGTTAGTTCAGATGAGGATAGAGAAAATGCCTATAAATTAATAATAAGCACATTCAATGAAGATTTTGAATCAATATTTAAGCAATTAAATTTGAAAACTCCTGAACAACTAACATATCATGATGCTCCAAAATTTTTAGGTGGTTTATTACAACTTCCCTCCCTTGCTCTTAAAGATGAAGATGATCATGGTCATATTTCTGCTTATTTTCTTTTAGGGGTTGCAGGTGCAGTCATTGCAACTATTGGTATAGCAATCATTAATTATAATGGAGGGAATCCTGATACGATCAACTATGGTACAAAATTATTAGCGAGTGGTTGTGTTATAGGGTCTTCATTTTTAATTATTCCAGGACTAGCGGAGCTTGGTAAAGGTATGAATAATTTCTTAGATTACCACAAAGAAGAACATTTAATTAAGCAGAATGTTGCTCAACTTTTAAATGATTGGAAGATTGATGACATTGATTCTATGAATGATGTTCCAATGATGTTAATAAATATTTTGAAAACGTCAAAAGACCCTAATACGAAAGGATTAGCTCAAGCTCAAGCTAAAGCTGAAAGTATTACTAGTTCTCCTAAAGAATTATTATTAAATACTATTAGCTCTATTAAAAACTCACTTCCTGCTGAGATTGATAAAGGAATATTCCAAAAAGCAGAACAGGTGATTAAAGATGATTCATACAAAGATATAGAATCTAAAGATGATCTTAATAATGTAGTGCTTGATAATGTAGTGCTTGGAGGGTCAGTACCTAGAGCATGAATGTGATTGTGATATTACATCAATATCAACCTCTAAATACAGCCAATTATGATGAATAAGATTGCAAGATGGGTTTATGATATAAAAGACTTAAATCATACTATAATTAATATTAAGGTGAGGAAATAATAATGCCATCAAAGATAATTAAAGACATTACACCAGACAACATTCGGGGTATTATAGATAAAATAGTTAAAACAATGGAGCAGCAAAAATCTGAAGCATCGTTCATGAATCTTTGGAATTATGTTGTGGATAAAAACAAAGTACATGTTGATAATGAAAAACTTAAACAATTCAGTAACAATATACTTAATGAGATGATCCAAGAAGGCCTATTTAATCCTACTAATTCGGAAATATTTGATAAGGTTTTAGATGCTATTGACTTATCAGTACATACATGCCTATTTATTCCAGGGGTGCTCCCCTCCATGATCACAGGAAAGAGTGATGATGCCCTTTTAGGTTTGGGGTTTGCTGGTGCAGTTATGATTGTAATTGGTGCCGCTATGTTGGCAAACCCTCTTCATTTTAACATAACTCCAGAAATGTCTTGGGGGATATTAGGGGCTGGTCTAGAATGTTTTGCAATGGTGGCAGCCCCTTTCTATCTTGAACGCGTTGATAATTTTATGGATAGTTTAAACGATTTATCTTTGAAAAGTGCCGATGATGTTGCAATGTTTTTTATCAATAAAGTGCAAACAGAAGCAGAACATTCTAATCCTAATCAAACTGTTCCTTTGGGATTGGTTGAATCATCATCTAAAGTAGATTTACAATCCGTTAAAGATTTCAGTATGCAAATGTTAGATAGTTTGGCAAAGATACTTCCAGATGCAGATAAAGAGATATTCAATAAAGCAATAAAGGTGATTAACGATGGATCATACGGTGATATTAAATCTATAGATGATCTTAAAGCTGTAGAGCTGGAAGATACTTCAGGATTTACCAATACATAATCTTCCATCAATATCAACCGCTAAATACAGCTTATTAGGATTAAAAAGATTGCAATATGGATTTATGATGATTTGATTGTGAATGATAAAGCGCAAAAAAAGAACTATAATGAATATAAATAAGGAGAATAATCATGCCGGAGGAAAAGATAGTTATCGGAGAATTATTGGCTTTTCAAAAAGAATTGCTTAGCCAAATACCTAAAGAGGAAGACCTTCTTTATACACAATTTGGAAAGGTAAGTACTGAAAAATTAGAAGAATTAAAAAAATACGTTATAACTTCTTTAAATGAAAAATTTCCAAAAAGTTTAGAATCATTAAATATTGATGAATTTTTAAAAGAATATACAACTGAAGAGAATAATTTGAAGTTATTAACTGCGAAAAACCACAATACTTCTGGCCTAGGTTTAGCTCGTAATACTCTTGACAACTTTGAGTCAACGCCGTCGATTGCGCTCTTTCTTGTTGCAGGCGTTATTATTGCATCTGTTGGTATGTCTATTGCAACTGCCAATGGTGGTTGCGGTGTAACTCCACATGATGTTAAAGTTGGATTGAACCTTACGATTATAGGTTTTTCCTTTTGGTGTGGACCCACTGTGATTTTGGCTATAGATAAATGTATTCAGAGTTTATTGCGTCAGAATGATGAACCGACTAGTCAGAATGATGAACAGACTATAAATATTTCATTGATGTTAATAAATATAATGCACTTTTTAGATTCAGATAAACCACAAGATAAAAATAAAGAACTAAATCAAGCTGTAAGGTGGATTGTCAAAAAGAACTTTTGCGGGATCTTATCAAAGTTATTATATGAAAAAGACAATTCAATAATTCAAAAGGCACAAAAAGTTATACTAGAAGATCCGTGTCCCATGCTCGAAAGCAAAAAGGCACTTAAGCAATATAATGTAAGTGATAATAATTATTCAATAGATAATCTTGCAATGACTATATTAAACAATTTGAAGGGATCTCCTGAACAAGAAGAAAGGGCTAAAGGTCTCTTACAAAAGATAAGAGACTTAATTCTATATGATGGCCCTGAAAAAGAGATATTAAATAAAGCAATAAAGGTGATTAACGATGGATCATACGATGGTATTAAATCTATAAATGATCTTAATGCTGTAGAGCTGCCGAAAAAAACTCCAGGAATTCCTGAACAATAATCTTCCATCAATATCATAAGCACAATAGAACCTCTATTAATCCAAAGTTAATGATCTAATGAATGAGTCATTACTATTGATTAAATGAATGATTTATTATCTAATAATATACATGACTTTATTACGCATTTTCATTATGAGTATGCTATCTATTGTATACTCGTCCAATCAAGTTCAGATTCCAACACATAGTCAAGACCCATTAGTTAGAATTGGTATTTGCGATAAATCAGAACCACTCGTCTATATACAAAATAATAAAACTCAAGGTGATGGTAATGATCAGACTTATGATCACAGCATTCAGACAGTCTCTGGTCTTAGTGTTGATCTTACGAATGAGCTACTTGATGCAGAATTTCTTGATCATTACCAAAAAAAATATATCATTTATAGTGATCACATCCAAGCTAAATCAGATTTAGAAAAAAATAAAATTGATATCTTACTAGGTGATTTTACATCAAGTATTAAAGTATCTCAGTACTCAATACCATTTTTTCTAGATGAAATTGTCATTTTAAGTTTCAGCAAGATATTGTCGTTTAATGAGATTATTAAAATCATTTGGAATGATTTAGTGCAGGATATATTATTATTCAGTATATTTCTAATTATCCTATTTTCTATTTTATTGTATTATTTTGAAAACAAAGTTCATCCTCACATGAAAGATTCCTCCTTTATTGAGCGATTAAGTTATTCTTTTTTCATGGTGACTGCGTGCTTTTTAAGGGATTTAGTATATGATCCAGTCACAAATACAGGTCGAATCATTATGGGAATCTGGATGATTATTTCTTTATTTCTGATTACCATAGTAACCTCTGTGATTACATCAAGCGTAATAACACTGACTCACTTTAATGATTCCGATCTTTCAGATTATCGAGATTTACATCAACAACGTGTTGGCTACGTAGTCTATGAACCATCACAATTTGAAGCATTAAAAACAATTTCAGCCATTCCTATTCCTTATAACGATTATCAGTCACTTCAGAAAGCGATATTCAATCATGAGATCTATTATGCTGCTGTATCAAAACTCATCGTGACTGATTTACTTAAGCATGAGATCATCGATCGCAATCAATTATCTATTTCCAACCTTGTCATCGGTTTTGAATCTATGTCTATTCTTATCTCAGAAAAATTTGGAAAAAAATATTCTTTACCACTTAAAAAATCATTCGATGAAATCGATGCTAATGGCAAAATATTTAATCTATGCCAACAATATTTAGATCATCCCCAAAACTGTAACCTTCACTAGTACAATGGCGAATATTAAGCAAGAAGATAAACTCAGAGCGGCATTTAAAGATCGAACTGATCAAACGATAGACTTTAAAGATCAGTATAGAATAATGATCGCATTAATTGTTTTAACATTATTGGTTTGGGTCATGGTCACTTTATTGTCAAAGCTCATTTTATCTTCTAATGAATTAATTTTCAGCTATCTAGTAGATCATGCCAATTTATATTCTTATGCTGCTTTTGCATGTATTATTATTGTTGTAGCAGTATTTAGATCTTACTTATATCAAATCAGTGCCTTCAAGGACGCATTTGGAGACGGTGCTAGTGAATCAATTCGTTTTTTTCATCAAACTTATGAAACAGATCAAAATTCAGAACAAATCATTCACACCGTTTATACTCGTCCTACGTTTATGCGCGGATTCAGGCGATGGCTCATTACAATATTGACTATTGGTGCAGGAGGTAGTGGAGGATTAGAGGGTCCAGCAATACCAATTGGTGAGGCAATGGCCACAGGTGTATCTAAACATTTAGGTATTCAAAATGTTTCTTGGCTAAGGGTGCTTCAAATGTGCGGTATTTCAACAGCAGTCACCACATTGCTTCATGCCCCACTAACGGGTTGCATATTTGCTTCAGAATTAGTGTTTGGAGGTCGATTCATTTATCGTACACTCATGTACTCAATGGCTAGTTCATTAATTGCATTTATATTATCGAATCATATTATGCATGTTGAACCATTATTTATTATACAACACCATAGCCTAAAGTTTACGTTAGTTGAATATATTTATGTGATAATTGTCTCAATAGTTGTCAGTGTACCAAGTGGTTTAGGTTTAATTATTATATTCAACCGTATTAAATCATTAATGTCCTTACTACCTGTATATACCCATGCAACTATTGGGGCATGTATGTGTGTCATGATTTCTGCTAGCTTGTGGTATTTTTGTGATATTGAACCTCAGCATGTCCTAGGAGTTGGAGAGGAAACGATTATAGAGCTATTACAAGGCGTTCCATTTTCGACATTAAGTGATTGGACTATTTTACTCACCATTCTTGTTAGTAAAATAATATTGACGGGATTCACAATCGTATCAGGTGGTAGTGCTGGATTACTCATACCTGCTGTATTCGTGGGTGTGTGTGCATCATCTTCATTGTATATATTACTGTCTCATGCCGCTTTTTATTTTATGACACCAGATTTATATCAATTATTTTTGTTGGTTGGTATTGCCTCTTCACTGATCTGTATTGTTGATTTACCGATCGCGACGATTATTCTTGTGACTGAGTTATTTGGTGTGTCATTCTTACCCCCTGCAATCCTTGCTGTAGCAGTATCAAGAGTCCTAGCTAATTATTACAAAAAAAACTTCATTCATTGATGCCATTCATTTTTTGGATACGGAATCGCTCTTTTTAGAAATTAGAGTTCAAGTTAATGCTAATGCTGTCTGAATAACCATCATCATATCCAATTCTTTTCAATGTCAGACTCATCGCATATCGCTTATATTGAAGCTCCAATGACGCATTTCCTGTAATTGTATTAGAATATGAGGTGCTGCCACTAATGGTTTCTGAATTACCATTAGAAAATTGATATGTTACGTCAGTTGAATTATTTAACATCCTTGAATAGTCTAATGTCACAGATGGAGAAATAATATATTTATTATGATACGCAAAGCTCATTAATCCATTGATGCCAATAGCTGCATTTAGTTGGAGTATATTTTCTGGAGAAATTTGTGTTGAGTCAAGTGTTGTACCACTATATCTTAAATAAACACTATTTAATGAAACATAGGGTGCAATCAGGTATTGTTTTTTCTTACTTTTGTCCTTATCAACAATATAATTGTTATGTGTAAAAGAGGTGTTAATACTATATTGATTATATTTTCTTGTTCCTATACCAACACCATTTATGTTGGTTTTTATTTCGTTATAAGCAATAGAGGGCCCAATTTCAATGATATTATCATTATCTAGGTTAATATTAACTGATGAATCGATCTCATTAGTATAAGTAATAGATTGTAATCCGCTTGTATAATTTAAATAATTATTACTATACATATAGGCTGTTTCAGCTTGAAGTTTTTTAGATATTAAATAGGTAATATTGCCATTGATGGATTGATAGCCTGTATTATTATTTGTTGTTGATCCTGAAGATAGTTCAGTAGTCAAGGATGTACTGAATTTAGATTTAGAATTTGTCTGTAATTGTGCTGCAATAAATCTTTGATTACTTTCAGACTTTTGAAATGCGTCGCTTTGCATGCTTTTCTGAGTATATTTTTTAATTCTATTTTTTATTTCATGAGAATTTTTAATTGCAGTTTCACAATTTTTGCTCACTATTTTATAGTGTTGATACATTTTTATGTTATTTTCGTAGTTCAATCGAAGTACTTTTAAATTCTGCTCATTTTTAGGTGATAGATCTTGCTGGTTAAGAATTTTTATCGCTTGATGATATTCATTTTGGTATTTTTCGTAAAAGCTCGATAGATTTTTATCGATAGCTAACACAGTTTTTGATAAATCATTATATTCATTGTTACTCAATGTATTTTGTGAGGCATAAAATGTCATTTTCATTAATAAATCAACATCACGATTGATTACTACAAAAAGTTTCGATGTAGACAGCACTAATTCATTAATCAGTTGTGTGTAGAGTTGCTCTATCTCATCTATGCTGATCTCTGAATCATTTGTTGTATTAGAACTATTACTGACTAATGTCATCTGCTTAAACGAATCAGTATGAGGTTTCGATTCAATATTTTCTAAAAGTTGATCAAATAATCCTTGAATAAACGCGAATGATTCATGATGTTGCCTTAAATGAGTAGATTTTTTAACATCATAAGCCTGAGAAAAATGAGAGATTAACGATTTTAACTCACTGATGTTATTGGTGGGTTGTTGTGTTTCTGATTTTTTATCAGTTTTTTTGTCCTCAATCTCCTCTGAATTATTGAGCTCATCAAAATCATTATTTTGATCGTTCTCCTCACTATTGACTTCATTTTCAGTACTAGCTGAAACACTCTTAGTTGCTTGTTTTTTGATATATTCAATTAAGTTGTCTGCAAATAAATCTAATTGATTAGATATATTGATCAACTGGTTCATATTATTGATATGATAAATCAGTTTACTTTTTGCTTTTTCACTCTTTTTATTTAATTCAGTAGTAACTATATCATCCTTAGTAGCACGTATTTTTTCACGTTGTTGCTTAAGATCGGTGATGAGAGTATCGATATCGGTGTTTTTTTGATTTCTGATCTGGATTTTATCACTTGTCGTCTCTTCATCCTTAGTAGCACGTATNNNTTCACGTTGTTGNTTAAGATCGGTGATGAGAGTGTCAATATCGGTGATTTTTTGATTTCTGATCTGGATTTTATCACTTGTNGNCTCTTCATCCTTAGTAGCACGTATTTTTTCACGTTGTTGCTTAAGATCNGTGATGAGAGTGTCAATATCNGTGATTTTTTGATTTCTGATNTNGATTTTATCACTTGTNGTNTCTTCATCNTTNGTAGCACGTATTTTTTCACGTTGTTNCTTAAGATCGGTGATGAGAGTGTCAATATCGGTGATTTTTTGATATCTGATCTGAATTTTATCATTCTCAAATTCCACTAAATCTTCATCAGCAGTTTGAATATCTTGAGTAATAACTGTTAACATTTGATTAATAATATTCTCTAGCGTAGTAATGACTGTTTCGTCCTTTTCATTTTCTTTTTTTAGTGCTTTGATTGCTTCACTTTCTAGTGTTGTGAGCTTTGATTTGAGTTTCTGAGATATAATATTTACTGCAGCAATTCCTTTTTTAAGTGTATCAATACCAGACTCAATAGAGGATACTTTTGTTATTAATTTGTTATCAGAATTAGAATATGCATTAAATTTTTCATTTAATGTTTTTAAGTTTTTAATGGAATTTAGAAATAAGAAACTCTCTTTAGCAAATTGACCATTAAGGCTTCCCTCTGCATCTCCTAAATATTTTTTCACACCATCTTTAATAGCACTCTGCAGGCTTTCTGAAAAATCATTAAGATACTCATCTACTTCAGACATTTCAGGATCCCACTCCCAATACCAACCATTCCAGTAAAAGTGATCTAGTGCATAGACAGTATCCCAAAAATAATCCTTCAAAGTTGTTCTATCACTGTTGATAGATGCATCAATATCATCTTGAAGTGAATAATCTTCAGATATTTCTGTTAAATCATTTTGTAAAGCTTGGGTAGATTGATACAAAGCAGCTAAACCGACCATATCTCTAGCTAGCTGTGTACGTTTTATAACTGATATCTCTTTTTCTAATGTTTTACGATCTGAAGCTGCTGTTGAAAGTGAACTGAAATCTCTTGTATCTATTGAACTTAAATTTGAGGATAGCTGATAAATTAATGCTAACTTAGTTATACGCGGTATTGTTGTTTGATGAATACGTTGTTGTAATGATTGAATTGGTTGTTGTGAAAACGCGTTTTCTAGATCAGCAAGAATAGGGCACGATTGACTTGTACAATTACTTAGTTGACCTGATTCACCCACTTTTAAAAGTGCAATACCAATCAATAATGTTCTCAGTTTAAATTCCATATGGATTCCTTTACGCGTATGTGTTATAGTACAAAGATGTTTTTTTGGCAAATAAAAATAATTAATGAATAAACTAATATTTAAAACTTTATATGAGTATTCCCTTAGTTTGGTTTACTCATCAGGATATAATAGCCTGATCTTACTAGGCTTATTGACAATTGTCCCTCCTATGACGTATTCGTTCTACCTGAGGCACTCACTATTTTCTAAAAACAATAAAAAATTGTTGGTGGTTAGTATTGATTATGACGGTACTTTTGATACCCAAGAGGGGGAGATGGTGATTATCAATTGGATTAAATCGGTGAGTAAACATTATAATGACGTCTTAATACTTAATGGTAGTGCAAGACAAACACACTATTTAGATCAATTTAATCAATTTCATAATCAAAATGGGTCTGTCAATAAAATAAAAATGAGTGCACAACAACATCAATTTAAGTTTGATAATTTTAGACTGCAAAATACTTGGTGTCATGACAAGGAGGAACCAAAGTACTCATTACCTGAGTCATTTATTCAATTAGTGCAGGTTGTACATGAGTATAAGCTTGATCTCATCTACGCACAAATGCACCATATTTATGAATCTTATCAGGAAAATTCAATTGATTTTGTATTCATTGATGATAGGGAAGACATATTGAGACATATTAATCATAATACCGATATTTTAGTTCCTGAACATATCTCGTTAACTTGTATGATATTTGATGATTTTAGTGCACTTAAAGTATATGGCTTACCATCAGAAGGAAAATTAAAATTTAACCCATCATGGAGAAATAATATTTTGGATATAGAATCACCCTTACATAGTAATCATAATATTAAGCTGAAAACATGTTGATATTCTTTGAATCTATACTCAATTTTGTATTTGTCTGTCTTTCAGTGAAGTCTGTAATCGAACTTTATGAAGGAGACGAAATGTCTTCTTTTAATCAGGTTCTTAACATTATTTCCCTTTTTATCGTGCCATATATGATGATGGGAATTCTATCCATAAACCTCACATTACTTTTATTTTCTTTGTATTGTGTCTCAATTTTTAATGCTGATATGTTTAATAATAAAACAGAGCGTACGCTAAAAACGTTGATACATAATACCTTGTTAAATATCTCATATGTGTTACTTTTTTTAGGGATCATGACAAATAGCACCATTCTCCAGATCGTTGTTTATATAGTCATTACTTCTTCTCAAGTAATTTATCCTTTTTTTGCGATTGTGGATGAAAAAATTAATATGGATGGTTTTTATGATGCTTATCAATCCTTGAGTCGAAATTTAGGTATTTCATATCTATTAGATTGTTTTAGGATATTTTTACCACATGGTTTGATGTTCTTTGTTATTTATTTCTTATTTCAAAATATTATTCCTCTAGGATTAGTACCTACGGTGATATTTTCCCTCATTGTCTCCTCAGGTATTCTTTTTACAATTCCATCTATGACATCTTCTCAATTTAATTTGTTGTACTTGAATTTTTTAAATCAAGGTGCTTTATTATTTTTAGTCGTGATGCCAATGCCCGTGATTTTAAAAGCATTGAACGTATTCTCATCTCTCATTTCAACATTGGGTACTGACGCTAAAAATCAAACTTTAAAAGTCGTTAGATACATCTATGACCATGTGAAAATGACATATTATTTATCAAAAAATGAAAAAATGAATGATAGAGATGCATTGAGGTATTCTACAGTTATAGACTTAAAAACTAATAATAATCTCACTGATGCTCTGATCGATGAATTCGAAATAGGGTCTCATCGTGAATATTTCAATAAAATGGAATTTAATATTGAAAATTTAAGGACTCTTAAGCAAAAAAATGAAAATTATCAAACCCGTTTGGAAAGATTAACCAATAGGGAGTACCTTTTGGAAGATTTGAAAAATAGATTACAAAATCCTGAAAACAGTCAATTAATTAGAGACTTGGTCTCTGAAACTAATCACCAGGAAGAAACAATACGTCTTTTTGAACAAAATTTAAACGAGATAGAAAGCTTTACCTTCGTAGATGATTTGTTGCCTCATCTTTCTTCTGCATTAATAGATTATGATGCTATTGATGATCATACTAATGAGTCTAAACAACAAGCCCTTATGAAATTAATTGAGATCGCTCGATCAATTTTTGCTTGTCATCAAGCAAGTGGTCAGTTGTCTAAAAGTCTTGTGAGACCTAGAGACCCATACACACAATATATTGAAGAGAATCAAAATAAATGCAGAGCAGATTTAAATAAAGAATCTGTATGGGCTCTCCAGTGGAAGCAGATTAGTACTTATTTAACAGAGCCAAATAGCTATCATTCAAATTTACAAAAAGAAATATTTATTAATCCAGATTCTGATTTAGGTGATCATAGCGCCTTAAATCGTGATGGATTTACTATGATGGTATTGTTTCATAGTATGGTTTTATATCCAATTCATAGTAGGCTTTTAGATGGATACTTTACAAAAGAAGAATATCATATGTTAGTAGATCAACTTTTTAAGCTTGATGAGTCTGTAAGAAATGAATTGTTGAGAACTTATTTATATCCAGGATTAAAAGAAAGTGATGCTGATGGTATTGCGATTGGTGAATATGTCCAGGAAAGTCCAAATGCGCAGATCTTGAATCAATTCTTTGATAATGTTCCTTACTATTTTAATGATTCACAAGCCTTTAAAGGCTTCTATAAGCAATTGATGTATTCAACAGGTCGTATCGTAGATCTCAACCAAGAGCTTGAAAATCTATCTATCGCTTTTAAGGTCATTTTTGGCTATCTCTTATTTCCAATATTTTATGATCTTTGTTATTTTTATCATGGAGAGTTCATTCTGCCTCGCATTGACTTTGTCATCAAAGAGTTATTATGGTATGAGTTTTACGGTTCAGTGATAGTGAATACTTTCTATCTGGTCATGTCAATCCTCACATTAGTAGTCCAATTCATATATGAAATATTGAAACAACTCATTACCTTAATATTATCGATGCTTTATCAGCCGTTTTTCGCTATTAATCAATGTGCTAAGCACACCTATCATTTCTTCACACGTGAAGAACAACAATTGATTGACTCCTCTCACAATAGTACACAAGTACCTCTCTCAATTTAACGGGATCTAATCTTATCAGATAGATTTTGAGCTTCATGGAGTAATGTGATTATTTCATCAGATTGATTTATTTTTAGTGCATAATCAAGTGCGTTACACCCAACATGATCGATCATATCAAGATTTGCTCGGGCATGAATGAGATGTTTAATCACGAGGGGATTTTTACCAGTCGAACCTTTTATTAATGCAGTTGACCCATTAACATCTTGTATATCTGGATTTGCTCCAGCGTTAAGTAATTGCTCTGTAATATCATCTTCCTCTAAATATGCCGCAATCATTAATGCAGTCTGTCCCTGATTGTTTTGTTGATCTAGATTTGGATTAAAAGAGAGTAGTAATCTGACAATTTCAATATTTCCGCAATGACAGGCCTTCATTAAGGGTGTGAAGCCATAATGACTTGATAGATTAATATCTGCACCTGAGTTTAAAATAAGTCGGATACTCGATGTGTTTCCACTGATAACAGCGATCATTAATGCTGTAAATCCGATATGATTTTGATGATTGATTAAGGCATCATGTTTGACTAATAATTCTATAATTGATAACCGTTTGTGTTCGCAGGCAAGCATGAGTGCATTGGTTCCTGATTTATTTTGTATATTTAGATCAATTGTTTCATCATTTAATAAAGACTGTACAACATCAATGTGGTTACGTATGGTCGCAATCATCAAGGCATTATATTCCTTGTCATTAAATAAATTAGTATTGAGACCAAGTAAATCTGAAATATGGTGTTTCTCACCATGAAAACAATACCACATTAATGGAGTATTACCATGCTCATCAATCGTTTTTCTACTTGAATAATCAATGAAATTACGGTTGTCGTGACCTAATAATTGTTGTTGAGTGCTTGAAACTTGTGAAGTGAAAAAGTGTTGTCTTCCGATCACCATTCTTGGAAGAGTAGGGCGCTTCACGATACTTTGATATAAATGTCTAAACAAAATAAGCTCCTTATTTACTTAGATTTTGTGTTTTCAGTTGCTCCTCTAGAAATTCATATGTTTTTATTTCATGATGGAACATATTTGAGAAATAATGATCTTGAATGATATTGTTTTTACTGATTGAATCATATCCAAAATAACTGCTTTCGAAGAAAGTTGATATGGACGAATTTTTTTGGAATAATGTGGTACTTGTGTTTACGCTAAGGTATACATAAGCAGTATAAAAATTTTGATACAAAAGATTAATTAAAACAGAGTGTAGAGTCTCTTTGATAATTTCAAGATATAACCATCCCATAGCATACCAATCATCAGAGCGAAATTGCTGAGCAGAATTAGTCTTTGCGTTGAATGCTTCTTTAATTTTTTCATCAGTAATGTTCTTATCTAGTTTAATTGTATTTATTGATGTTGGGTTTTTAATTTCATAAGTATTGAGGGTCCATAGTAACTTTAGATTTAAAAGGACAATGACGCTATTTAATGTGACTTCAATAAATGCAAATACAATATGTGCATAATAGATGAAATTCAGCGTAGCAATCATTGCTAAATGAACTAAAGACTGAATGAAATTAACTTTATCATTCATCCATTCGTTAATATATTTGTGTGCAGATAGATAGATTCCAATACGATAGTTGAAAATCTCATTTAGTCGATGTTGCCGGGCTTCATTAATTATTTGTTTACTTAAATTATATTCCTTCTGCTTAAGACGCTGAATGTCTTCATGGTTAAGTTTGTGATTATTAAAATCTATTTTTAAATAACGAAATTGATTATTAAAATCTATTTTTAAATCACGAAATGTTATGAGGGGCGTCTGGTCTGATTGCATATTAAAAAAAGAGAATGGCTTTAGTTAGCGTTAGAAATAAAATCATGTGCTCATTCTACCTCAGTGATCAAACATTTTCTACGAATAAAAGTAGGGGAGGTATAATTGGTCAAACTACACTAGGTGATTATATTTTCAATGGAGTTGGTTTTAATGAGGGTTTAGATACTATTTCTGGCTATTTTTTGATTAAATCGCATTTTTAAAGCGGTATGAATGTATTTTGGTTTGATTTTTTGACCACTATATATGCATTTTGCAATACATATGAATAAATCACTTTAGGATGGTCTATTTTTATTGGGTATTTTGTATTAATCAACTGAGTCTGTTTGCTTAAAATATTTTATTTTAAGTAGCGCTTTGTAATACATACCAATAAGTCTATTGATTGTTGACTGTAACTATTGAGATTAATTAATTTATCTTGTGAATGCTGCTAATTAGAGTAACGCAGTTTAAGCATTTGTTGAAGATGATGTGAGTATTTTTTCCTTGAAGCGCTAATGTCTTAGAATCTTTTAGGATATTGTACATTTAAATCAGCTATTTATATGCATATTATACTATAATATTAGTATATGTTATTTATTCCGGTAAGAAAAATTACCGGAATAATAAAGAGGTCTTAATTATGCCATTAAACATTAACTCACAATCCTACCCCTACATGTTATATGTTTTGATTTCTCGCTCTAGAATTTCAACACGTGACTACGAAATGTTTCTTGAGTCAGAACTGACATACCCAGGTTTAGCGGAAGTGTCAGCATATTGTTGTTCCGTTTTTGCATCGAAAGAAATTTCTTCTGTATTGCTACAAAATCGATCTGAGCTTTCAGCATATATCGCTGAATTGAATTCTTTATATGCTGGTAATACAGATCAATCTATGGTTGAAAGTTTAAGTCATTATCAAACTCAGCTTGATGCTCAAAAAAGCATTATCGATCCTATAGAACTGAATGCGCAGAATTTGACCAAAACACGAGCTTCGGTAGTTAGAAATTACATTGAAAAAGTAAAAAGTTATCACGATGAATTACAAAAGGTCGTTAAATCTATATTTAATCAGGAAGAGGAATACAATACTTTAGAATATTGGTCAAAAGAAATTAGTACTTCCAAGAGAGAAATTATTGATCAATTGAAAAAAAATCCATGCATCCCTGCACAATCAGAGATATTCAACCACCCTAAGGAAGTATTAATTGTGTTATTACGTAAAGAATTTTCTACGATTGCTAAAGCATCAGAAATCGTTAATGATACTTTGCGACAATTCAATGAATTGAAAGAAAAATTCCCTGAAATGAACTACGATACTCAATTTGACTCTTTGAAGAACCTAGAGCAATCAATTGAAGTCAATAATTCAAGTTTGATACAAATTGCTGCAGCATTAGAAGAGGAAGTCAGTAAATTTATGAGTACAGGTTCTAATCAGACTCAAGAGTCTGATACTACCGCCGTTCCTCCACCAGCGTTATTAAGTCCAATATCATAATGATCAATCATTTTTGATTTGTATTAGACAAATTCACGTTAAATCATTTAACATGTACTTATGAAGAACAAAATAAATGAGTGGCGCAATCCTATCATCATCCTAGTAGAAACATCTCATAGTGGTAATATTGGTAGTGTTGCTCGAGCGATGTGTAACATGGGGTTGTCTGATCTTCGTTTAGTGAATCCAAAATGTCATTACAACGATGAACAAGCAATGAGACGTTCATCTGGCGCAGAACATATTCTTTCTCAAGCGACAATTTTTTCAGATCTAAAGGCGGCCACTTCTGATTTAGAGTGTGCTGTTGCCCTGTCCTACCGTAAGCGATCGTTACCACTTAAATCCTGTTCACCAAGATCTTTTTTTAATGAATACGACCCATCTATTCAATGTGGCTTTATTTTTGGCAATGAACAAAATGGTTTATCAAATCATGATTTAGATTATTGTCATTTACAAATGGCGATCCCCTCCTCCAAAGCTTTTCCCTCATTAAACCTTGCCGCGAGTGTCCAAATTATTACCTACGAGTGGGCAGTGGCTTCTAAGGCCATTTCAGATCATGCACTGACTCAGAATGAACAACTAGCGACAAATCAGGCAGTGAATGATTTAAAAGCACATTGTATCAGCACTCTATCATCATTAGGCGTTATTCGTAAGGAACAACCTGAGCACACTATCCAAAGAGTCAACCGGCTTTTGAGTCGACAATTGTGGACTGAAGTTGAAGTCTCGTTTCTCAGAGGTGTGCTAACAGCAATTGATAGAAAACAATGAGTATTTTTTTTGATTACGCAAGCGGTTCCCCACTACACCCAGATGTGATGACTGAGATGCAGCAGTATTTTATTAAGGATTCAGTGAATATTGCATCTAGTCATCATGATGCAAATCATTTAAGGTCTACCATGATGTCCGCACTTGAGGACATTGGTCAACGACTCCAATTAGATCATCGTGGGCTGGTTGTAACCTCTGGTGCTACAGAATCAATCAATCAATGTATCATTGGTGCTGTTCATTTTTACAGTCATCATAAAAAGGTACATCTGATGACATCTAAAGCAGAACATAGTGTTTCACTACGTATTTTTAAATATTTAGAGTCCCAGGGTCACCAAGTGACTTACATCGATGTGGATCAAGATGGTTTAATTGACCTTGATGCAGTTAAATCAGCAGTGCGACCGGATACTTTACTGGCAAGTTTTCATCATATTAATAATGAAACTGGCGTTGTCCAACCAGTTCAATCACTCATTGAGCTATTAAAATCACAAGGCATACTTGTACATATCGATGCTTCACAGAGTATCGGTAAAGTGCCAGCGATGTATGGTTCCTGGGAAGCCGATTATATTTCATTTTGTACACATAAAGCACAAGGCCCCATTGGTATAGGCTTATTGTATCATGCGCAGCAACCACTCCGGCATTTTGCTCCTCTAATACATGGTAAAGGCGTTGGAAAAAGGCCAGGTACATTTCCGATGGCATTATTTATGGGGATGTGTAAAGCCATACAGATTGCTGAAAACAACGATATTGAGTATGTTCAAACATTGAAAAATATATTTTTATCTCAACTTGATCCAGCAATTTGTTTAACCACAAAGACAGATCAATGTATTCCGCATATTATCAATCTGTATTGTAAAGATGTATTTAATGATTTAATGCAGGCTGCATTACCACAGTATATATTTTCTACAGGTTCTGCATGCAATAGCCAAAGTCATCAGCCTTCTCATGTTTTAAAAGCAATGGGTAGAACTTTAGACCAGATTGATTGCTCATTAAGGATTTCTTTTCACCATATGCAGTCTAAAACCATGGTGAAGACATTTGCTCAAGCACTCAATAAAGCGTATTTTAAACTCACTAAACTACTTCCAGATGAATATTAATAAGATTGATCAGTTTCGATATCTTTTACCTGAGGATCATCAGGTGAAAAAACAAGTGACCATTAAAATACGTCAGGCGACACAATTGATTGTATTATATGATGATGGTACACATTTTTACTATCGTGCAAAGGCACATTTAAAGGTACATCAAATGTTACAAACCTTATTCAAATATATTGATGAATCACGTGATCTTAATGAGATTAGCGCACCTGAGTCCTTTCGTGAAGACCCTGAGTGGTTATTGATTAAAAGTCAATTACAACAATTCATTAAACGAGTTTAAATGATGTTTAATGTCACTTTAACTATAATGGCTGATAGCGTATCATGACGATGATTCAAGCTAGGCTTCGAGATGAGAATGATTTATTGGAATTTCTACAATCATTGCCTCATCAGCATTGGAGAAGCTACTCTCGCCAGAAACAAGAAGCATATATTGATTTACTAGACTACATGAGCTCTTTTTTTAATCAATCACAGACGAACTTTTTTTTGAAAAATGCACGACCATCAGGCATTACTAAGAACATACTCACAAAAAAAACACGTTTATCTTTAATTGAGCGTTTTACTCGTCAAAGTAGAGCTGAGATGACAGCACATTTTTTTATGGAAGGTTTATTTGGTCTTAATCAAATGGGTTTTTTTTGGCATGAGTTTTCACCTTCTCAACAATCTGTGATGTTAAGCCAACTCATATCATTAGCCCCATTTTTTACCCATAGCCATCTATCAAAACTATTAAAGTGTATTAGTGATTGGACCATGCATCCTGATCAGTTGAAACTGATTAAAGGGCCTACTTTTAATGTCATTTGGCAATTTTTGCCCCATCTTAATCATGAAGACCTATTTAATTTACTGTTCGTATTACGCTGTTTCAAATTTAGAAGAGCGATTAATAGTCAATTCACGCTTAAATTATTGAGTGTTTTAGAATCGCATTTATCATTTTATGGCCCATCTCAATTTGCCGATCTGATTTTAATGTCACAAATACTAAATATAAAGTGGGATCTAATGAGTCTTTCCTTCAAATGCAATCTACTATGGTATGCAGCAGGATTGTCTTCATTATTTGATGTCATTGATTTGCAAAACCTACTCCTTGGTTTAGGTGCAATTAACGTTGATTGGAAGGATCTATGTGAATTTCTCGAACCCTCATTAGTGACACAATTTGTGACGCATCAAACTGAATTAGATAAAAAGATTTATGTCAATATTTTTTATGGTCTAGGTTTAGTCAATGCGACTTGGTCAGATCTTAATGGTTTAATACGGGAGCTTTTAAAAAGAAAAATATTCACCACCTTTGAAGGTCTGAACCAAAAGCAAGCCTACCGGTTAGTCATTGGTATCTCAATATTAGATTATCCGATCAGTTTATGTGAATTACAGCAACTTGAGAGTATCATTGCCTACTCTCCACAAAATCTATCATCCAAACAGAGCCATGCCCTAGATAGAGCATATGATCAGATACGAAAACGATTGTTGCCATTGACAGAATCCAAAATTTTAAATCCTGTAATAGAAAATGACAATATGTTATGTTATTAAATCTGAAATTTGTTATATTTAATTTATGCCAATGATTAATATAACAACAGAAGATCAAAATAAGTTGAATCGTTTAGCAAAAACATCATTAATTCATTCAGCTTTTTTTCCTTTTCAATTTTTTTTAGCAGATCAGGTGCTTACAACTAACATCCTAGAAGATGCTCTTCGATTTTATGAAATATTTACTCTACCAGGGCTAATAGTAGGTACAGTGAGTTTTTTTCAATATGAATACTATCCTATAGAATCTTCATTCATTAGATACCTACAGTACATCTTTAATAGCATGTTAACAACAGTATATTGGACATACTTATATCAGATACTTTCAATGGACACTTTTGTTGTGCTTATCACAGGTTTAGCATTGAGTAGCATTACCCTTTTACCGGTTTTATTCTTATATAATGCTTTTTTTCAATTTCATGCACACTCATCCGATGACTCGTATCATCAAAATATTTCAATTCAATAAAATGTATTTATAACGTAAAAAATAAGCATATTGATAGAATAATTATTTTCATTCTACTCTAAAATGTGTATAGTATAAAAATTTTAGGGTGGTTAATTATGGAACACACAAACGATGCGCAGTCATCAGCTGGTAACAACAATAGTGGTAAATATGCACAGGCATCTATGCTACAGTATTTATTTACCCCTCCACGAAGTACACCATCAGATGATACCATATCAACCCTGAAGAGTGAGTTGGATGAATCCAGAAAGAATTATTCAGCTGCATGGGAAGAGATACAAGTTCTGAAAAACGAAATTGAGTTACTTCAAAAAGAAGCATACGGAATTATGTTGGATAATCGATTTAAATATAGTTTAATTGTCCCCTTAGCTATTTTTTACGGGCATCAAGCTGCTCACACAATGGAGTATGACTCACTCAGTGGCACTTACGAGCAAGTTTTAATACCTTCATTAGTGCTTTTTCATCTTCCGGTAGTACTCACTCCTGTAATGGATTCACTCAATATCAATATTAGAATTCATTCAGATTTAATTTCTCAGGGCCTATTCCTGATGTACTTATCAATGTATAGTCAGAATTCACTCAGTAATTTTGGAGGTTCATTCCTATCAATGATGCTACTTCAGACTCTATTATATTTGAATAGACAATCGTATTTATATTTATGGCCTCTTGTAAATAAACTAGATATTAAAGGGTGCTTATCATCTGCTAATCAATCATTGCAATACCTTGAGAGAAATCTTTTGGAAAGTGTTAAAACAGCTCCATTCAAAATAGAAATCACCTGTTGTATCTGTTTTACAGTGTTGGCATATTTATTAAATCATAGACAACTGAATAAAATTTCATTGTACATAGGTGCCCCATTATTCATGGCGATCGCTAATAGAATCTTTTTGACTTCTAAAGATAACAAACACTGCAATATGATCAGATCAATTATGGTTATAGCGCTTGCTGCGCTTCCTTTTGTTGTTGAAAATATTTGTGATGATGCGAATCTTTATGAACGTTATAATCAGGATCCAAGCAGATACTCCCCTTTCAATTTGTATGCAGTCAATGAGTTACCAGGTATCTGTTATGGTTTTTTAATTTGCGGTGCTGCATTACAGATGAATATTTATGAAGATCCTACAGTAGATCGATTGACAAAAAGCCTAATGCTTGTTATTTCAAGTTGTTTTCTTGGTTCAAAGTTGATTCACTCAGATGTCTCACAAGCACGAGCATACTTACATGTATTTGGAGGTCAGCATTTCTTCCCAGATTCTCAAGAGGAACCTTCAGTAGAAAATTTATTAGGTCCGAAAGAAAATCATGTCATCCATAGATGATCAAAGATTTTGATTGATCTTCTTATCTCATTGAAATGCTTAGATGAAATTGATGATGATCCCCAAATTGTGTTACAGTAATTAAGAATACAAAAATTTGGAGAATATTTATGGAAAAGTCTTTAGCCATTATTAAACCTGATGCTGTTGCTCGTAATTTGTCTGGTGATATTATTAGCATGATTTTAGATCGTGACATTCAAATTGTTGCGATGAAAATGAGGCATCTTACTGTTGAGGAAGCCAAAGGATTTTATATCGTACACCAAGACAGACCCTTTTATAATGATTTAGTGGAATTTATGTCGTCTGGTCCCGTCATTACTATGGTATTGGCTGGTGAGAATGTCATTCAGTCTTATCGTGGCTTAATGGGCGCAACAAATCCCAAAGATGCAGAACCAAATACAATACGTGGGAAATATGCATTTTCAATAGATCATAATTGTGTACATGGCTCTGATGCTGAAGATACTGCTCAATTTGAGATTGAATATTTATTTGATAATGAGGATCTATGTCTGTAAAGAAAAATTTACTTGACTATGATTTACCAACCCTTAAAGAAATAGTAATAGCTGCTGGATTCCCTCAATATCGTGCGACTCAGCTAATTAATTGGATTCATCAAAAGTTTTGTCTTGAAATAGACCAGATGAGTAATCTTGATAAACGGTTTAAGTCATGGCTTAAAGAACATTTTGAGATACGGTTTTTAAATAAGTGTTATCGTTATGACAGTGTTGACGGTACTAAAAAATGGATATTTAATACATTACAAGGCAATATTGAGACCGTATATATCCCTCATGATGGCAGAGGCACGCTGTGTGTTTCATCTCAGGTTGGTTGTGCCTTAGCTTGTCAGTTTTGTGCGACTGGAGCACAAGGATTTACCAGGAACTTATCATGCTCTGAAATTATTTCACAACTTTGGTTGGTGATTTCAGAATTGAAAACCGATCAAATTCATCGTCCCGTGAGTAACGTGGTATTCATGGGAATGGGTGAGCCACTCATGAATGAAAAGCATGTCTTCAAGGCGGTAAATTTAATGCTAGAAGATCATGCATATGGTCTTTCTAAGTATAAGGTGACAGTGAGCACGGTAGGTATTGTGCCTGCCATGTACCGATTATATGACCTCACAGGCGCATCAATTGCTGTGTCTTTACATGCACCCAATCAGCAGTTAAGAGATGAGATTGTACCGATTAATCGAAAATATCCTCTCAAAGATCTAATACAGGCATGTCACGATTACGTGAATCAATCAAAACGTTCAATTACTTTTGAGTATACAATGATCAGAGGAAAAAATGATTCGTTAAAAGCCGCCTCAGAATTAACCCAATTGCTGAAAGGTCTTAATTGTAAAATTAATTTAATTCCCTGTAATCCGATCTCAGGTGGTGTTTATACATCTACTGATTCTGCTCATATTAAAACTTTTCAAAATTATTTAAAATCCAAGGGTTATTGTGTTACAATTCGCCAAACTCGTGGTGATGATATCGCAGCGGCTTGTGGTCAATTAGCTCAGACAGCTACTCTGACTGGTAAACAAATTGCATCACATCCAGGTAATTAAAAATCCTGTTAAATCAGGGGGTATCATTTTCTACGATTGCCTTTTTCATGAAAATTAGGCAATATTAAAATTTTAATGATTGGAATTTGTAATGAATAAGCATTGTACGATTGGTGAAAGACTTATTGAGGCTAGAGAAAAAATGGGATTAACCTTACATGATATATCCCAAAGAACAACCCTACCTGTTGCGCGTTTACAGAATTTTGAAAAAGATTTAATAGATTTTCAAAATGTTGATGTTTATGATTTGAGCTGCTTAAAAGTATATTGTCATCAGATTGGTCTAATCTATGATGATTTAGTTCGAGATGTCGTATTAAAGCCGATTGATCTTGCAGCTTACCAAAAGAAAACACTGCCGAGTGTCTTTGATATCGTGAATTGGCGTAAAGTTTTAGTCACCACATTGATCTTAAGTGCTGCTGTTGGATTGATGCATTTTATCTTTAGTGAACCAAGTCAGTCCCCTCAACCCATTCAAGCCCATTATCAAACACTTGATCAATTTGAATTATGACGCAAATCCAATCAATTCGTGGAATTGTTGATCAATTTCCAGCTATTAATGATCACTGGGATTTCATATTAGAAATACTGATTTCAAAAGCAAAGACATTTGGTTTTGGGGAAATTAAATTACCTATCCTAGAAAAAGAATTATTGTTTGTTCGTAGTGTTGGGCAACAAAGTGATATTGTTCAAAAAGAAATGTATGCTTTTGAAGATCAAGGGAACGAGCGGATTAGTTTAAGACCGGAGGGAACAGCAAGTTGCATGCGGGCTTATCTGAATCATTGCCAGCGTGATGCCCCATTTCAACGTTTATGGTATTTTGGACCCATGTTTAGACGAGAGCGTCCGCAAAAGGGACGTCAGCGACAATTTTATCAATTTGGACTGGAAATAATTGGATATCCTGAATTTTATCCTGATATTGAATTATTGCTTTATTGTCATGAAGTTTTCAAAGTACTATCAATCGATTCATCTGTTCGATTGGAAATAAATTACTTGCCAAAAGCTGAAAGCCGGGCTGCTTACACAGATGCATTAAAAGAATTTTTTAAACCACATATACATGCCTTTGACGAAATACATCGTTATCGGTACGAAAATAACATACTAAGATTACTAGATACAAAAGACGAAAACATATTGAAATTAATCCAAAGCGCGCCTCAGTTATCTGATTATTACTCCCCTTCTGAAAAAGAGGCTTTTAAAACAATCAGCGACCATCTTACAGATAGAGGTATCAGTTTTAAAGTGAATCATCGCCTTGTGCGTGGATTAGATTACTATTCTGGTTTGGTGTATGAATGGATTACAGATGAACTAGGAGCACAAGGGACAATTTGCGCTGGCGGGCGATATGATGGTTTATCAGAACAATTAGGAGGTTCACCTGTAGGTGCAACAGGTTTATCGATAGGGATGGAACGCTTAGCTAGTCTGGTTGCTCAACAAAACACTCAGCGTAACGTGGTCTATCTGGTTGCCAATGAGCCATCGATGCTTGCTCAGATACCCAAATTAGTGCAAACACTGACTCAACAAGCGATTCCCTACTTTGTTCATTATCATTGTAGTCAAAAGAAGAAGCAAATTAAGCGTGCCCAAAAATACGGGGCAAGATGGTTAGGCATAGTGAATAAAGAAAGTATTGAAATGATTGATTTAATATCAGATAATGGTTGTGATGATATTCCTGTAACTCAATTGAAAGAATTTTATGCAAGCAGAACATGACGCAGAAATTGTTGTTAACCGTTTAAAACATATTTATAAAAATTATAAAATACACATGCTGGTGGCTATTGCTGTTATCATATTGTCTGTGTTCATCAGCTATACCTGGGATCATTTTCTCGAAAGTCAATATAAAAATGGAGCGCGGCTCTACTGGGCTTTGATGAAAGAAGATGATGCATCCAAAAAAATTAAATTAGCTGAGCAGTTTATCAAAGAACGCCCAAGAGACCCTTATGCACCTTGGGTAGGATTGATATTAATGAGTGACTCATTTTCAAAAGGGAATTGGCAAGCAGTTGATCAATATGCTAAATTTGTCGTTCAATCTTCCAATCCTGAAGCATTACAGGATGCAGGTTCTCTCCTTTTAGCCAGAAAAGCAGCACTCATGGATGATTCAAGAGCGGTTCTCTCAATTTTAACAAAGATGCATGATCAAGCACATCCAATGAAATTATTTCTTGAGGGTAATGCCCTTAAAGATCAAAACCAGCCAGAAAAGGCCAAAGCAGCCTATGAGCAATCGATTCAAGCATTTAGTCAAAATCCGCAAAGTGAACCTATGGTGAAACTGTTATTATTTCAGATTTCACAACTAGAAAAGACACATCCAGTGCCAAATAAACCATCTTGAGAAAGATGCATTAATATACAACATGATGAGTGCTTTGCAATATCATAACTGCAATGGTGGTGACATTTTCACATTGCTTTGTAATATGTTATATTTAAACAATAAACGATAACGAACTGGAATAATATGGGATTAATCGCAATAGTTGGAGCAAGTAATGTTGGCAAATCATCCTTGTTTAATACGCTCATAGGAAAAAATAAAGCCATTGTATCAGATATCCCTGGAACCACACGTGATAGGCATTTTGCTTTATATCAAGATGCAACCTATTCATTTGGTTTAATCGATACTGGTGGCTTAGGTGATGATGAAATCATTTTATCCAACAAACTCACTGAACAAACATATCTTGCAATTGAGCAAGCAGATTTAATTTGGTTTGTAGTAGATGCTTCGGAAGACACTCCAAATCAAACAGATTATATGCTAAGAAATCAGTTGATGAAGTTAAAGAAACCTATATTTCTTGTGCTTAATAAGTGTGATAAGTTGAATCATGTGCCAGTAGGATTTTATGAGCTTGGCTTTAAAAAACAATATGAGGTTTCAAGTCGTACAAAAAAAGGAATACCTGATTTACTTCTTGATACTCACAACATGCTTCCTGAGCCGATCGAGGATTTAAATCAAGGTGTTAAAATTGCTATCGTTGGAAAACCAAATGTAGGAAAGTCCTCTTGGATTAATGCATTGTTACAAGAAAAGCGTCTGATCACAGATACACTCTCTGGCACCACAAGGGATACTATCGAGGTTGATTTCACATACCAAGGACAACTATTTCATCTCCTTGACACGGCGGGACTCAGTAGAAAAGATAAGCATGCTAAGGACATTAATTATTATACGTTTATCCGCAGCATGAGATCGATCCAACAAACTGATATCGTTGCATTTATGATTGATGTTGAGCAAGGATTAACCCATCATGACCGCAGGCTTATGGGAGAGATCAGTGAAATAGGTAAGCCCTATTTCATTTTATTAAATAAGACGGATTTGATTAAAGAATCAAAAGTATTTATTGATGAGTTAAGATACCAGATCCCTAAATATGTTGATATTTTTTCAATCAGTGCTAAAAAAAGAACAGGTGTCAAATATTTCTTTAGCCAATCTAAAAAGCTGTATGAGAAGCTTTCATTCGAGATGACAACAAATGAGTTAAATGTATTACTTATTCGATTAGTAGAGAATCACCAACCCCCTATTATTAATAATAGGCGTATCAAATTACGTTATATTCATCAGATTTCTAAAGTACCCATGGCATTCAAAATTCATGGAAAACAAACCCATCAATTGCCTCAATCGTATATACGTTATCTTGAAAATAGTTTAAGAGAACATCTTGGACTTGAAGGTTTGCCAATCAAGTTGTTTTTCAAAAATGATCATAATCCCTATATTAGTCATTAAGTCATCTAGGTATAGGGCTTTTAAAAGCAATCGTTTTCATGGCTATAGTACCATTAGCTTGGATCATTAATGATCTGAACCCCCTGAAGGATTCTGATTGCTTGATAAAGTTGGAAATCAGTATAAGCAATCTCAGTCACATTAGTACTTTCGGCTTTATTTTGGTTTTTAAGTCGATTTTTGTTCCCATTTTTCAAATGGTCAACGAAACTTTTTTCTGAGATTAAATCATAGACGGATTGTTGCTTTGGAGACTCTGGAATCGTTGTTAAATTAACAATCACATCTGGTGTGACTCCTTTTGCTTGAATAGACTCATTATTTGGCGTGTAATATAATGCTGTGGTAATTTTAATCATAGATTTACTATCTACAGGTATGACACTTTGCACTGAACCTTTACCAAAGGTTTGTGTACCAACAATAATAGCACGTTTATGATCTCTAAGCGCTGCAGCTAGAATTTCTGATGCTGATGCAGAGCCTTTATTGACTAAGATGACAATAGGGATGTTATTAACTTTATCTCCAGCTGTTGCATTTGCTGTAAAGTTTGTCCCTTCTGCTCTTCCTTTAATGGATACAATTTTTTTATTGGTACCTAGTTTGTTCGCATCTAGAAATAAATCAGAAATTTGAAAAACAGAATCTAATAATCCACCTGGATTATTTCTGACATCAATGACCAGGCCATTTAATTTTTTTCTGCTTTTTTTAAGTTTATTAATTGCATTTACCGTTTCTTGGTATGTTTTTTGATTAAAGATGCTAATTCGAATATAACCAATATCACCATCTATGATTTTGGATTTAACTGCTTTAATATTGATAATTTCTCTTTTTAAAATGACTTTTCTTGGTCCAGATGAACCCGGTGAAAAGATCGTGAGTTCAACAGATGAATTTGGTTTACCACGCAACATATTGATCGCTTCATCTGTACTCACATTTTTCAATATTTTGCCATTAATTCCGATGATAAGATCTCCAGTTTTGATCCCTGCCCTTTGAGCCGGTGTATCATCAAATGGTGTGACCACCCTTAACGCCCCTTGTTCCGGGATGATCTCTATACCTAAACCGCCATATTTCCCTGTAGATTGACTTTCAAAGCTTTTTAACTGAGCTTCATCAATATAATCTGAATGTGGGTCTAATCCTTGCATCATGCCCCTAATGGCATCACGAAATAAAATTTTAAAATCTGTGTCTTCAATGTAGTAATATTTAATTTGAGCCATTACTTTTGCGAATCGCTCTATTTCCTCTTGTGTTAATTGATCATTTGCACTTGCGTTGTGAAAAACAGTGAACATTGAAAAGATAAAAAATAATATAAATTTAAACATAATTCCCTTTAAGTTACTTTAACTATAGTCAATTTTTTGAGTTTTGTTTTTATAAATACGCACATTCATTAATATTGGGAGTACTAAGATCAACAATATATTTGCAACCAATAATCCAAATGAAATAGAAATAGCCATAGGGATTAAAAATCGTGCAGATAGCGATGTCTCTAAAATTAATGGCACTAGACCCACTATGGTCGTTAAAGTTGTTAATATGATTGACCTAAAACGCTGACATGTGGCTTCAATGACTTGTTCCTTTCTTGGACGATTTGGATGCTCTTTAACAATCTGTTGAAATCGATGCTGCAGAATAATGGCATTATTAATCACAATACCAGTTAGTCCAAACATACCAAAAATCGACATGAGCGTCATATCATAACCAAGTAAAATATGTCCGATAATTGCTCCTGCTAAACCAAAGGGGATGACTAGCATCATGATAAAAGGCCACACAAAGGAGTTACTTGACCAAGCTAAAATGGCATAAATTAAAAATAGACCAATGACTACTCCAAACTTAATTTCTTCTAAGGCCTCTTTACCATACTTCGATTGTTCATCCAGATTAAATTGTATGCCATATTGATTTGCGATATTTGGAAAAACATCTTTTTTAAGTGCTTGGATGAGCATACTGGAATTATTGACTTCACGATTGACTTGTGCGCTGACTAATACACTTAAAGCGCCATTGTAGCTGTTATAGTTATTAAAACTTTGTTCAACCTGAATATCAGCAACTGTACCTAATGACACAATCTGACCTTGAGGTGTAATAATAGGTAATTGCTCTATTTGTTCTATGTAGGAGATCTCTTTTTTGTCTAACCTAACATCAACATCAACATTCTTTCTCATTGAGGCATAATCTTGAATTTTCTTTCCCCGGACCATATATTTCAATTGCGTTGAAATATCTTCATTGGTAAATCCAAAAAATTGAGCTTCTGGCTTAATATTAATCACATACTCTTCCATGCCATATGGAAAATTATCCATGATGTTATCTACACCAGAATAATTCTTGAGCTGTGTTTTTAATGCGTTTGCAGCTAATTTTAGATGAGTTGGATCCTGACCTTGTAACAGAATTTGTAAATCTGAATTGGGTGGGCCAGTACCAATAGCTGTGATTTGCTGTGACTCAACGATATCGGAGGTTGGGATGATAGCTCTAATGGCGTCATAAATTGCTTCATTAGAAATCTTTCTTTTATCTATATCTACAGTGTCTAATAAGATGTAACTTGATCTTGGATCATAAGCCCCCTTATTACCACGAGCATATGGGTCCTTTGAAGAAACACCAATGATGGTATCTTTGATGGGATATCCTAGTTGACTATTTAATGCCATGATCTTTGAATCAACATCAAAGAGATAATGCTTAGAAAGCTCAGAAGATATGCCGGGATAAAATAAAGTTTTTATTAAAAGAATATTTGGAGGTGGCGAAGGAAAGAATTCAAATCTTGGTAACCCTTGCGAAAGTGCAAAAAAAGGAACAATGATGATGGCACTGACTGAAATCAGACTGAAGATTTTATGGTCGAGTAATTGATTTAAAAAAGATTTTAAGTATTGAAATTGAATTAAGTGGATGAATTGATCAATCCTTCTTCTTTTTTGCGTAATCGGCGTATTCCCTTGTTTTAAGAAACTGTGATAAAGGTGGTGTGGTAATATGACAAAACATTCAATGATAGAACCTAAAATCACACAGATTACAACAAACGGGATACTAAATAGAATTTGACCAAACAATCCATCAATGACTAATAATGGGATAAAGGCACAGATGGTCGTGAGTGAGGAGGCAAAGATTGGTTTTAACATAAATGTGACTGCTTGATGTACTGCAGAAAAAGGGGCCATCTTATTTTGTAAATTAGAAAAAGCTTGCTCACTAATGACAATGGTGTCATCAACGATAATACCAAGGCACATGATCAGTGCAAATGTAGATAGAAAATTAATCGACCCACCCGATAAATAAAGAATAAATAATGCAGTTGATATAGAGATGGGAATACCAAATGCGACCCAGATGGCCAGACGCCTAAAAAAGAATATATTGAGTAAAATTAAGATACAGATAAAGCCCGCGAGCCCATTTTTAATGAGTATAGAGATTCGATCATAAATCATTTTCCATTGTTCACTATATGTCTTGATTTGAATGATTTTAGGAAATATAGTCGCTTTTGTTTTTAGCCACTCTTTAACTTCTGTAATTTGGTTGAGTAAATGGCCTCCATTTTTATTGAATCGGTTCACATGTAATGTAACAGCAGGTTTGCCATTATAATAGAGCATTGGGGATTCAGGGTCATTATCTAAACTTGTAGTCGCAAATTGTCGTAAACGAATCACACTATCTTGATATTTGGGTTTAATAGTAATGTCATTTAAATCACTTGGTTGAGTGATTTCTCCAGATGATTTCAGATAAATATTGATGCGATTTGTGAGCAACTCACCTATTGTTTGGTCGTTCGACTGTTGGTGAATTAGATTTGCAATATCCCCCACGCTCATTCTCATAGCAGTCAGATGATCTAGGCTTATATTGATATTTAGAGTTTGATCAGATAATCCATGCATTCTAATATCATCAATTTGTCGATTAAGAAGAGACTCTTCAGTAGCTAAAGCATAATATCTAATTTGGTCAAGAAGTGCAGGACCATGAAGAATGAGCCCCATAATATCTTCTTTTAGAATAGGTTTGATATACTTAATTTCCTCAATGTCTTTAGGCAGTGAGAGACTTTCAATATGTGTTTTTAGATCATCCATTTTATCATCAAGATTGACACCTGATTTAAACTCTGCAGAAATGGACGCATAGCCAGTATTGGCTCGACCTTCAATAGTTATTAAGTTAGGGATATGTTTAATTTCATTTTGAATGGGTTTTATCACGGTTTCATAAAGCTCTTTTGATGATGCACCTGGCCAATGGATCTGCACAGACAAAACATCTGGTTCAAAAGTAGGCATAAATTGAATGTTCAGCATTGAAGTGGCGTAGATTCCAAAGACCAAAGTTAAAAATGTTAAAAGAGGACTAATAATCCTATTTTTGATTAAATATCTAATCATCAAGCTGCCTTGGAATAATCGCCATACCGTCTACAGCGTCTGGGAATTTTGAAACTAAGTATGCTAAATATTGGGGGTTCGAATCAAATTGAATCACACTAAAATATTTTTCATCTTGAATAAAACTACCAGATTTAGTGACCTTTTTTAAGACTAGTTGATTATCTTGGTTGATAAGATAGATATATTGATTGTAATAAATACTATCCGATGGAATGGCATAGGCATTTTGGATGGGCGGGAAAAAAACATTCATAACAATGGACTGATTAATATGAAAGTACCGTGATTCAATTGGTGCCAGTTTGAATGCCGCGGTTCTACCATATGGATTTGCTGTACTGCTTGGAAGAAAATGATCAAATTGAAGTTGTACAGAGTGTCCACCGTAAGATTGTGTTTGCGCCGTGACTGTTTTAAATTGATCGATTGAATATTGATACATGGACGGAATCACAACATGTACTTCATAGCTGTCATTTGGGATAATTTCTATCAATGTCAGGTTGGGTCTGATACGATGGCCTTCTGTTGCAGTGATATTCGAAATAGAGCCATTAATGGGTGCTTTAATGAAGGTATCTTTTAAGTCTCTCTCAAGCTCATCTAAATCTTGTTGTAGGCTATCGTTTTCATTGTTCAATTTTTTTATTTCAATTTGTATTTTATGAGACTGAATCTGTTCTTGAAGATATTCTGAATCGATCTTTTGTTTTTGTTTTTCAACATCATTCCATAACTCTGTACTAATGATTTTTTTCTCATGTAATACTTGATTCCTTTGATATATTTTTTCTTGAGCCTCTTTTCTTTCTTTGAATGCTTTTAGTATTGATAATCTGGTTTTTAATTCCTTAGATTTTTGATTGATATTTAATGAATTGTTTTCTTTTTGATTGTTTAGGATCTCGATTTGTTTTTTAATCCCTTTTTCATCAAGTTCAATCAAAGGTTGATTTTCATACACATAATCACCCTCTTTAACAAAAACTGTTTTAACATCTGTATTCAAATGAGAATTAATCTGATAATTTTGGGGGGTGACTACAACACCATATAAAATGGAGCTAATTGGATAGGTCCCTTGTTTTAATGTACTGACAATCGCAATTTTTTTGATTAATGGTTGTTTAGTCTGTTGAATGATCGGTTTATGAATATAGATCATCACACAAATAAATATACTCAATAGTACAATGAGCGCGGTCAGTAATTTCCATCGATATGACATTAGGGTCCATCCTAAATAATATTATGTCATTATAGTTATTAAAATCATTATTGTATGCATAAATTTTCAGTCACTTTTTTTGCATCAATAATTTGTAATTGAAATAAATGTTGTTTACGAAAACGGTTGATTTTTAAACGGTAAATAGCCTCGATCGTTTCATACTCTGACCATACATCAGGGTCAATATTGAAGATAATAGCAGGAATTTTCCTAGTGCCCCTAAAATGGCGAAGATTCAATTTTAAGTGTTTCCCTCCAATGAGCGTTTGATCAACAATCTTAAAATGACCATGAAACAAAGGCTCTTCAAAGGTTTGTCCCCAAGGACCATTGGCTTCAATTGCTAGTGCATTTTGTATTGATAAGTCAGCATCAAACAGCGCACCATCAGAGGCATAGGTTTTTTTAAATAAATCTGATGAATATGATGAGATCTCCCTAAATAGTGCCTGTTTAAATCGTTCAATATTTTCAATGGGTATACTTAAACCAGCAGCCATAGCATGCCCCCCAAATCCATTCATAATAGAAGCATCTTTTTCGTGAATCATTGATAACACTTCTTTAAGATTGATGCCTGAGATAGAACGCCCCGACCCTTTTAATTCATTATCATTGGTTCTTGCGAATATAAAAACGGGTTGATACATTTTTTCTTTTAATTTAGAGGCGAGAATACCAATGACGCCTTGATGCCAATCTGGCTGATATAAAACTATAGCTGGCTCATGATGAGTGTTATTTTGGAGTAATTGCTCAGCTTCTTTAATCATATGTTGATCAAGGTTTTTTCTTTCACTATTTAATTGGCAAAGTTGTGAGACGAGTGAGAATGCTTGGCTTTTATCTTGGGATAATAGACATTGGATACCTACAGAGATATCTTTCAATCGGCCTGCAGCATTTAATTTAGGAGCGATTTGGTAGCCAATATCTTCAGATGTTAAGTAAGCAAGGTCACATTTTGATTGCTCAATGAGTTGTTGCACCCCTACTCTAGGATCACTTTTAATTCTTTTTAAACCATTGAAGACGAGTATTCTATTATTATAATCCATCGGTACTAAATCAGCGATAGTGCCAAGGGCAACCAAGTCTAAAAACTGAGACATATTAGGTAAATCACGGATGATTTTCTTTTCATACAAGTGTTGCCTTAATGCCAGCATGACATAAAAAGCAACGCCTACACCAGCTAATGCTTTTGAAGGAAATAAATCATCGGGTTGATTTGGGTTCACAATAGCGAGCGCATCTGGCAGTGAGGATGGTGCTAAGTGATGATCCGTAATAATCACATCAATATGGTGTTTATTTGCAAAATCAACACCTTCAAGACTTGAAATACCATTATCAACAGTAATGATTAAACTCGGCTTGTCATCGAGCATTGTTTGAATTAATTCAGGTGATAGCCCATAGTTAAATTCAAACCTATTGGGAACTACGTAGGAATGATTGTAAGAGCCAAATAACTCCAATGCTAACATCATCAGTGCTGTGCTAGTTGCACCATCAGAATCGTAATCGCCAACGATAATGATTTTTTCTTTCTCAACAATCGCACGTGCAATCCTGGTGCATGCAGCATCTATGTCTTTGAGATCTTGATAGTGGTGAAGTTGATTTAAATTAAAGTTGGTTTGTGTTTTAAAGTCAGTGTTTCTATTATTGTAGATATGTTGTATCAGGTCTCCCCCTAACCACTGTTCACCTCTATTGATAATCTCCCAAACCATCTAGATTATTCTATGTCATTTTACAGTAAAGAAACAACTCCTTGATTTTCTGAAAAAGGATGATAATATATTCTATTTAGAGCAATTTAATATGAAAAAAGATATTCATCCAGTACTTTCAAAAACTAAAGTAACCTGTCGTGGTTGTAATAATATGTTTTATGTCATGGGGCAACTAAAAACAGACTCAGTCTTTATTGAGGTGTGTTCGAACTGTCACAGCGCTTACACAGGAAAAAGAAAAGTATTATCTGCTGGTGCTATTGATAAGTTTAAGCAAAGATATAATAATCTTCTCTCAGACTAAACATATATTGAATCTCGATCAGTACGCTCTTTTGTAAATTTAGTCAGTTCTGACAATGTATGTTTTTCTCTGAGCAATCTCTTCCATTGCGATGCGTACTTAACTCCCTTATAGATACTATTAATATAGAGGTAATGTTTTACACTAGGTTTGAGTTTGTGTATCAACGCTTCTCTTGTTAGTGGTGCTTGTTGATACACACTGGCATATAATAAATGATATTGATAGAGATCCTCGTAACAAAGACGACCTATCATAATGCCATCAGCGTGACTCAAGATAGAAGTAGCATCGTCAATTGTTTTGATGCCACCATTTACAATAAATGAAATATCTGGAAATGCATTAATCATACGATAAACACGTGGATAGTTTAATGGAGGAATATTTCTGTTTTGCTTAGGATTGAATTTTGTGAGTTTAGCGATTCTCGCATGAATGATAAATTGCTGAATGCCAATTTCGTCGAATTGTTGAATAAAATCTTGAAGAAATGCATCGCTATCATATTCATCAACTCCAATACGACACTTAACACTTACTTGATGTGGCTCGAATACCGCCAACATCGATTCAATACATTGTTTTGCCAATATTTTTTCTTTCATTAAATAGGCACCAAATCCCCCTTTTTGTACTTTAGGACTCGGACAACCAAAATTCATATTAACATGGGAAAATCCCATAGCTTTAATTGTTCTACATGCGCGTTGTATCGTATCAGGACAACATCCACCAATTTGTATAACGGTATTCGGTGAATATTGTTCAGAAATAAATTGAGGACGATTAATAATGGCGTTGATATGAAACATTTGTGAAAAGAATGTTGCATTTGGGGAGACAACGCGCATTACTTCTTCCATAGCACCTGTAGACCATCCCATCATTGGCGCAATAGAAATAAGATGGATGTTAGATTTTTTTTTAATCATCCATGTATTCAATGATCTTGTTTCCAAATTCTGAACAAGATAATTGAGTTGCATTTTCCATCATGCGGGCAAAGTCATAAGTAACAAATTGATTCGAAATACATTTTTCAAGTGCATTAATGACTTTTTCAGCTGCTTCATCCCAACCTAAATGTCTTAACATCATTTCAGCTGATAAAATCAATGATGAAGGGTTTAC
>NZEV01000031.1 GCA_002690495.1 Legionellales bacterium
AACTCAACCAACCGTTACCAAATGTACTTATTCTCGATGAAACATTATCTGGTGTTTCAGGTGAAGCACTTAAGGGCAACATTGGCATTTTGAATCAACTTCTTGATAATCAGTCCATTATTATACTTGTGAGTCACAGAGATACTGAAGAAAAAGAACTCAGTAAGTTAGGCATTCCTTACCAATTAGTGAAAGTGAATGAGACTCAAGATAATCGTTACACTGTAGCTGCTGCTAGTTATTCTCATTAGTTTGTGTTAATTTAATAAATTCGGGGCGTGGCGCAGCCTGGTAGCGTACTTGCATGGGGCGCAAGAGGTCGCTGGTTCAAATCCAGTCGTCCCGATTGATTAATCTTCTTTGTCTTGTAGTTTTGATTTTAGCTTTAATGCAGCCTTGAATACGACTACTTTTCTAGCAGCAATAATTTTTGGCTCTAAACTCTTAGGATTACGTCCTGGTCTTTCGTTTTTTTGATGAATAATAAAACTGCCAAAACCTGATAACTTTAATTCCTCTGAATTTGATAAAATCTCAATAATTAAAGAATAAAAACGATTCACAAATTTTATGGATTCAGGCTTGGGCAATGATAACATTTGAGATAACCTCTCTGATATGTCTGCTTTTGTCAAGGTCACGACCTGTTCTTCAACTAATACTGTCATTCATAGACTCCCTCAATGTAATACCAACTTCCTCAAGCGACTTTATTAATAAATCAATAGACTTAACAATCTCTTTTTCTTTTAATGTTTTAGAATGAGATTGAAAAACTATACGATACGTATAATACATATTACCAGATACACTGTCTTGATACACATCAATGAGGTATGCTTTTTTGAAATGATTTACATTGGTAGTATGAATACAAGCTAATATCTTTTCATTGGTTAATTCTGACTTGACTAATAAAGATAGATCGCGAATACATGCTTGATAACATGAGCTTTCCTGTGGCTTTAACTGATCAAAGTCTGTGCTATTCATTGTGGAAACATTCATTTCAGCAACAATCAAGTGTTCATCATAAGACTGTGATAATGTGGGATGAAGGTGACCAACCCAGCCAAGCATGTGACCACCAACTTGTATTTGAGCACATTGTTTAGGATGAAAATACTGAGGTGGAGCAATGTCCTCTTGTGAAAATTCAATCGTCTGATTAGGAAATAATTGACCTAATGTAACACTAATATCTCCCATCAAGTCTAAGTGATCGATCTCATTACGACGATCAAAACTGTATTGGTCTTTTAAACCATACACTAATAAACCAAGTGATCGGTACTCTACCTGTGACTTTGGAAAACATTTACCAAATTCAAAGAACTTAACAGCGTCTACACCATGATTAATACAATAATCTGCTTGAAGTAATAACGAAGATACTATGCTCGTTCTCAATACTTCAAATTCCTCAGATAAAGGATTATCTAAACAGACCAATTGATTGCTGTTCTCAAATTGTTGAGCATAAGACTTTGAAAGCAAGCCATAGCTCATGATCTCTTGATACCCTCTTGCAATTAATGAGCGACTCATCATTTGTTGCTGATGAATGACAACATCAGATTGATGAGTTGGAGTAATGACTATCGGAACATTTTGTATCTTTTCATAGCCAATTAAACGACCAATTTCTTCAATCAGATCAATCGGTTGTTTAATGTCATTTCGGAATGTCGGCACTGATACATGAATCTTATTCTCTGAATGTTGTCGCACATTAAATTGCAGTGATTCTAATAACTGACATACCATGTTATGATCTGCATCATAGCCAAGATACTGCTTGACTAACGAAGTATCAAAGTGAATGACATCGGTTGGTATGGTGTGATCAATAGAGGCACTACTCACTAATTTTCCACCGCAAATATCTAAAATTAATTCAACCGCATAAGCGAGTGCGTTGCATACTTGTCCAGGATCAATCGATCGCTCATAACGATACGATGCATCCGTTTGTAATCCATGATATTTGCTAGAACGACTAATTTGATTTCCTTCAAATACAGCCGACTCAATAAAAATTGAACTTGTTTTATCTGTAATCGCGCTATTGAGCCCACCCATAATGCCTGCAAGAGCAATCGGTCCACGATCATCAGCAATCACTAAGTCCTGATTTAAATGGATCGTCGAATCATTTAAAAGCACTAATTGTTCACCCTGCTTCGATTTTCTAACATATACTTGTCCATGAACACGTTCAAGATCAAAAGCATGCATAGGTTGCCCAAGTAATAGCATCACGTAATTGAGAATATCAACAACAGCATTGACTCGATGTATTCCTGAAGCAAATAAACGTTGTTCAATCCAATAAGGAATAGTTGCGTGTGTGTTCACAGACTGAATACAAGCATGAGCATATTGTGTGCATGCTTGATCCTCTAGACGTGTCTTTGTGCCATCAAGCGGTAGTTTAAAATGATGAGTCCACTTTATCGGTTGACTAAGTATAACAGCCACTTCTCTCGCCACACCAATTGCACTCAAACAATCACCACGATTAGGAGTCACATCAATGGATAACCAATATTGATCTAACTTTAGATAATCAACAATACTAACACCAAGAGGAGCATCATTTGGGAGACATAGTAAAGGTTGTTTTTTTGAGGAAAAACCCAACTCCATCGATGTACATAACATCCCTTGCGAAACAACGCCTCTTAGTTTACTTTCCTTGATTAAAATCTCAGGGAGCTGAGCTCCAATTAAGGCAACAGGCACTCGCATTCCAGCCGTTACAGATGGACACCCGCATACAATACTTAATAAAGTTGCTTCACCAATATTTACATCACATACTCGTAATCGATCTGCATTTGGGTGTTGTATCGTTTTTACAACCTCACCAACCACAACATGAGTCATGTTTGCAGTTGAAGATTCTATCACCTCAGTTTCCAGACCCTGAATAGACAAACGCTCAGATAAGGCAGTAACATCATCAATAGATTGTCCAAGCAACTCAGAAAGCCATGATACTGATAATACTATTGCCATAAATCACATCCAGACAATAATTCAACATCAGCACCATAAAGCTGTCTCACATCCTTTAATCCAAAATAAAGCATTGCTAATCGTTCAATACCCACTCCAAACGCAAATCCCCTAAAAGAATCCGGATCATGTCCACAATTTTTAATGACATTTGGATGCACCATACCCGCACCAAGAATTTCTAACCACTGTTTTTCTTCAGGCATCCAGACATCAATTTCTACAGACGGCTCTGTAAACGGGAAGTAAGAAGAACGATATCTAGTTTTCATTGAATGGCCAAACAAATATCTGATAAAAGCATCAATTGTATCTTTTAAATGTCCAAAATGGCATTTTTTATCAATATACAAACACTCCATCTGATGAAAAACAGGAACATGAGTCACATCTGGCTGATCACTACGATAGACCCGACCAAAGACTACTGCTTTAATCGGAGGATTGAGTTGTTTTAAAATTCGTGGCTGAGACGCACTCACGTGCGTTCTTAATAACTGAGAACCAATAAAAAAAGTATCTTGCATTGAACGTGCAGGATGATTTTCTGGAATATTTAATAGGGAGAAGTTATTACTTTCTTCCTCAACATCAAAATTATGTTCAGCTGAATACGAAGTAAACCCTCTCAACTCAAAAAAACGATGAAGCTGATTAATCACCTGAGAGATAGGATGCGTATTGCCCTTAATCGCATCGCGTGCAGGTAAAGTCATATCAAGTTGTTGGTTAAGTTTCTCGTTCAGTAAGATCTGACTAATTCTTAGTTTCGATTGTACAAGCGCTGCTTGAATTTTTTCCTTAAACTCATTAAGTGATTTTGCTTTCTCGACACGTTCATCTTTATCTAACGCCCCCAGTGCTTTAAAAGCATTTGTTAATAGACCTTTTTTTCCAAGCCAATGGAGTCTAGCACTTTCTAGGTCAGCTTCAGTTTGTGTTTGATTTATTATATTAATGCCGTCATGAATATCTTGAGCATTAATCATCATTTAAGCAGCTTTCTTAGTCACACTCTCGACAAGCTTAGCAAAGGATTCCTTGTCTTCAATTGCCATGTTAGATAAACATTTTCGGTTAATTGTAATATTGGCCTGATTCAATAAATGTATAAATTGACTGTATGATAATCCAAATTGACGAACAGCTGCGTTAATTCGAATGATCCATAATTCCCTGAACTGTCTTTTACGTTGTCTACGGTCACGGTAGGCATATTGCCCTGCTTTAATGACGGCTTGTTTTGCAACTCTAAAGACTTTGCGTCTTGCCCCGTAATACCCTTTAGCTTGTGATAAAACTTTTTTATGTGCTTTTCTTGAAACAACACCAGATCTTGCTTTGGTCATATTAAATTTCTCTCAGCATGCGTAACGCAGATTTTACATTAGATGCATCTAGGATCTTCATACCACGTCTTTGACGCTTAATTTTTGGTGTGTTTTTAGTTAGAATGTGCCCTCTATTGGCTGCTCTAAATTTTACATCACCATTTGGTTTTAATTTAAATCGCTTGGATGCTGCTTTTCGTGTCTTTGCTTTACTCATAATAAAATTACTTTAAAAATAAATACTTGCATATTTAATCACTATTGTCAACGCTGATTTTATTTTGGAGCTAATATCGCTAAGACTTGCTTCCCTTCCTTAGTGGGTTTTTTCTCAACACTAGAAATATCTTGTGCATCTAGAATTATCTTCTCTACAATTTGCAACCCTAGATCTGCATGCATGACCTCTCTACCTCGAAAACGTAAGGAAATCTTCACTTTATGTCCGGCTTCTAAAAAAGCAATCACTTTTTTAAGCTTGACTCTATAATCCTCGTCTCCTATCCCTGGACGAAGTTTTATTTCTTTCAGATGTTGTTTTTTGGATATTTGTTTCTTCTTTGCCGATTGAAAACGATACTTTCCAAAATCAAGGGCTTTACAGACTGGTGGGGTATCATTTGGCACCAGTTCCACTAGATCAAGTTTTATGTTTTTACAATACTCTAAGGCTTTTTTTGTTGGATACTTATCCGATAATAACTCATTTTTTTCATTGATGAATTTTACAAATGGAACATTGATTTGTTCGTTTGTACGATTTTTACGTTTGTCTGAAATTTTAATTACTCCTTTAAATTAGGCGCGAGTGGGATTGAACCACCGACCCCCACCATGTCAAGGTGATGCTCTACCACTGAGCTACGCGCCTAGCAATAAAAACTTAACACCCCTTTGCGCTAAATTCAACACATTCTTTGAATATGAATGAACTTGAACACAATATAAGTTTATAATAGCATACATATCAATGAACATCAGTGAATTCAACTATCATTTACCAAAAGAACTAATTGCTCACCAAAAAAGCAAACACTCGAGACTACTCGTATACAAAAAACATAGTAAAGAAATCATAATCACTGACTTTGATGAACTTGCTCGTACCCTCTTACCCACTGATCACCTTGTTTTTAATAATACCAAGGTCATTCCCGCACGTCTTAAAGCAACTAAACAAACCGGTGGCGCGGTTGAAATATTTATTGAGCGCATCCTTTCAGATGACGAAGCTGTTGTCATGGTTCGATCAAATAGCAAATTAAAACTTCCGCTTGATTTAAATCTCAATGAACATGGTGCTGTTTCTGTCACACACCAATTAACAGATCAACTGTTTAAAGCCTCCTTTTCATTAGGAGCCCCACTACTTGAATATTTAAACCAATATGGTAGGACACCAACCCCACCGTACATTAAAAATCCATTAGATCAAAAAATAGATTATCAAACTGTTTTTGCACAACACGCTGGTTCTTGCGCAGCCCCAACAGCAGGGCTTCACTTTACTAAAAAAATGATGGAACAACTGCACTGCCAAAAATCTTTCATCACTTTACATGTTGGCCTTGGCACTTTTAATCCAGTTAGAAGTGAGGACATAGAAATCCACATGATGCACCATGAACGATTTCATGTTTCAGAAGAAGCCGCTCAACAACTAAACCATGTTCAACGACCGAACCAAAGAGTCATCGCAGTAGGTACGACCTCTGCGAGAACGTTAGAATCAGTCTATCTTAACAATCGTTACCAAGCCAAAGAGGACGAAACTAATCTGTTTATATATCCTGGTTATCAATTTAAAGCCATTGATGGTTTACTGACAAATTTCCATCTACCAAAATCTACACTATTTATGCTCGTTTGTGCCATGATAGGCACTGAAAATGCACATCGCTGTTATAAAAAAGCGATTGACAATCAAATGCGTTTCTTTAGTTATGGCGATGCCATGTTAATTTTATGAGAGTGAAATAATGCCCTTAAAACTTCATATTAGCCACACAGATCATCATGCTCGTACTGGCACCCTGACCATCAATCAAAAGTCCATGCAGCTACCAGCTTTCATGCCAGTTGGGACTTATGGCGCTGTAAAATCGCTTACACCTCAACAAATTGAAGATACTGGTGCTGAAATCATTTTAGGCAATACCTATCACCTAATGCTTAGACCCGGAGTTGAAATTATTGAATCACATGGAGGCCTTCATCAATTTAATGGATGGGGTAAATTAATTCTAACAGATTCAGGTGGGTTTCAAGTATTTAGCCTATCTGCATTTAGAAAAGTGACTGAAGAAGGCGTGACATTCAAATCCCCTATCAACGGCAGTCAGTATCAAATCACACCCGAGCACGCCATTGCACTCCAAGAGGGTTTTGGCAGTGATATCATGATGGCTTTTGATGAGTGTGTAGGATATCCATCAACACCACAGGATGTCGCATCAGCCATGGAGCGATCACTGAGATGGGCAAAAAGATGTGTTGATGCTCGTAAAAAACCATCTTCACACCTTTTTGGTATCATACAAGGTGGGTTTGATCATAAACTGAGAATGGAGTCATTAGAACGAACCGTTGATCTTCCTTGCGATGGATTTGCACTTGGTGGATTATCTGTTGGTGAGCCAAAAGACAAGATGTATGCCATGATTGAGGCTTTCGCACCAAAAATGCCAAATGACCACCCAAGATACCTCATGGGAGTTGGAACACCTTCTGATATTATGTTTGCGGTCAAACATGGTATAGATATGTTTGATTGTGTGCTACCAAGTAGAAACGCAAGAAATGGTCATCTTTTCACAAGTCAAGGTATTGTAAAAATTCGAAATCAAAAATATAAAAATGATACTACACCGTTAGACCCGGAATGCACTTGTTACACGTGTAAACATTTTTCAAAATCATATCTTCACCATCTTGATAAATGTAAAGAAATGACTGGAGCAACTCTCAACACCATACATAACCTCACTTTTTATCAAACGCTGATGAAAAATTTGCGAACTGCCATACAAGCAGGTAATATAGATAAATTCATAGAAGATCAGTTAAAACGCTGGGGAAATTGATATTACATGCTTAAATCTTTCATTTTACTAACTGCAATCACATTGCCATTTGCATCAGCAGCTGGTGGGGATCAACTAGGGGACGCAATGATATGGAATATCATCCCAATTGCATTTATTGGTGTTCTTTATTTTCTATTTATCAGACCACAACAACAAGCTGAAGAAGAACAAAAAAAGATTCAATCTGCTATCAAAGTCAAAGACGAAATTGTCACAAATTTTGGCATCTTAGGTAAAGTCATCAAGATTAAATCTGAATGGGTCAAAATTGATATCGGTCAGGACCATCAAATCTGGATTCAAAAGAAGAAAATCAAATCAACCCTACCACATGGCACTATGAAGAGTCTTGACTAAAAGTTCCTATGATTAAAGTGAACCGTTTTAAATTATATGGCTATCTATTCATTACATTAGTTGCTGTTGTCTATTCATTACCAAATTTTTATGGTGAATCACCTGCCATACAGCTTAATACACCAAATAAAATGAACCTAACAGCACTTAAAGAAGATCTTTCCAAACTCAATATCAGTCCTGTTTCAATTGAAGAGCAAGAACAGTCCTGGCTACTTAAGTTTGACAATACTGAAGCTCAGCTTCAATCATTAAAGACACTAACATCAGCACATCCTAATTGGATCACAGCATTAAACCTTGCCAATAACACACCTCAATGGTTGATGAATTTAGGCGCTGTTCCTATGAAGCTTGGCCTGGATCTAAGAGGAGGAGTGCACTTTTTATTAAATGTAGACACAGTACCAGCGATCACCTTACGAGTGAATGCAGATATCAAAGACATGCATACTGAAATCAGAAAAGACCATATTAAAAACATCCGAATCAAAAATAAAAACAACCAAATTATCATAAACGGAGATCGAGGATTAGCAAACATCAATCATCTGATTTTAAAATTTAGTGATTACACCATTGTGTCTCAAGACGACAATCAAATACGACTAGCACTATCACCATCAGCACAAAATAAATTAATCCAATATACCATTGATCAAACAATCCAAATCCTAAACAATCGTGTTAATGAACTTGGTGTCAGTGAGGCGTTAGTGCAGCAACAAGGCGACACAATGATTAGTGTAGACCTACCGGGCATTCAAGATACTGCAAAAGCAAAAGATCTTCTTGGATCGAATGCGACTATCAGCTTCCAACTAGTTGTACCAGAATCAAGAGGCAGTCATATCCGACCAATTGGTACAAAATTTTATGATTATAATCAACGAAAAGTCTTATTATCAGAAACCCCGATTTTGACAGGCTCATCCATTACTTTTGCTATTAGTAATATCAGTGATAATGGACATGCTGTACAAATTCGTCTCGGTGGCGGTGGAGAAACACGCTTTTACAGAGCTACAGCAGAAAATGTTGGCGAGCAACTAGCAGTAGTTTACTCTGAGAAAAAAATGTCATTCAATCAACAAACACAGAAAAAAGGATGGCGGGTAGACACTAAAGTCATCAGCGTTGCAACGATCAACCAAGCACTTGGAAACTCATTTGAGATTAATAATTTAGAAAGCGCGGTATATGCTGAAAAGCTTGCTCTGCTGCTTCGCTCTGGTGCACTAACAGCGCCATTTGAAATTGTTGAAGAAACTCTAATTGGTCCCAGTATGGGGCAGGAAAATATATTTAAAGGTATGCTTTCATTAGCCATTGGGTTTATACTCGTCAATCTATTTATGTTGATGTATTATCGCACTTTTGGTCTTGTTGCCGATCTTGCATTGCTACTCAACTTATTATTTTTAATGGCCATGTTATCTGTACTAGGTAATACACTCACTTTACCTGGTATTGCAGGTATCGTACTAACAGTTGGTATGGCTGTTGATGCAAATGTACTGATCAATGAACGTATTAGAGAAGAACTAAAACGTGGTATCACTTTAATCAATAGTATTGATGCAGGATATAATAAGGCTTTTGCAACGATTGTCGATGCCAATGTAACGACACTCATTGTTGCATTTATCTTATTTGGTCTAGGCTCTGGAACAATAAAGGGCTTTGCAATCACCCTGATACTTGGGCTTATCTCCTCGATGGTGACTTCCATTTACATCACAAGGGCAATCATTGAATGGTTAGTAACACGTTTTGAAACAATTAACATAGGATTGAAATGAATTTTTTCAAAAAAGAAACTCAAATAGATTTCATGCAACTGAGAATTAAAGCGATGACTTTCTCATGCATCATTTGTCTTATTTCAGTGATTTCATTTTTTGTTAATGGTATGAATTTAAGTTTAGATTTCACTGGTGGTACACAAATCAGATTAAACCATATTCAACAATCACCTGAAGATATTCGTAATTGGGCGCAAACTCAGTTTGGAGCAGATATCAAAGTTCAAGAAATTGGTTCAGAAGGTGATTTTATCATCCGTATTGGCAATCAAGTCGTTCAATCCGATCAAGCAGCGATCAGTCAAGTATTTATTGATCACTTCGGTCAATCAAAATTTTCAAGCATTGCTTATATAGGACCTCAAATTGGAAAAAGTTTACTGATGAATGGGGTGATTGCAACACTCATAGCGTTATTGACTACAATGTTATATATCATCGTCAGATTTGAATACCGCTTTGGATTCAGTGCAATGTTAGCACTTTTACATGACCCTATCGTGATTATTGGATGCTTTTCTTTATTTGGGTTAGAGTTTGATATCAATTCACTTGCAGCCATCCTAACCGTATTAGGATATTCACTAAATGATACCATCGTGGTATATGATCGAGTTAAAGAGAATTTTATTCGAAACAAAAAACTATCACCAGAAGAAACTGTAAATTTAGCCATCAATCAAACCTTATCTAGAACAATTATGACTTCCGGATTAACCTTATTAGTTGTGCTTTCACTCTTGTTTTTTGGCGGTGATCAACTCCATAATTTTGCACTATCACTAACCATCGGTATTATTATTGGCACCTACTCGTCTATCTATGTTGCAGGCTCTCTTGCTGTTTCTTTAGGATTAGACAGAGAATCTTTATTACCAAAATCAAGAGATTACTTAAAACATATCCCATAGCGAGGCATTATGAGCAAAGACGATATTATAGAAATGGATGGTACAGTCATTCAAGTTTTAAAAAATACTATATTCAAAGTTAAATTGGATAACGGGCATGAGATTACTGCTTATATATCTGGTCGAATGAGAAAGTTCTATATCAAAATCCTTAATGGAGATCGAGTGACAGTTGAATTAACCACATATGACCTCAGTAAAGGAAGAATAATTTTACGGAAAAAAAATTAATCTCCTCCTATCCTAAAACACTAATACCAGTCCCATGGCGACAGTAAGCATTAGCTGGAGCATCTGGATCATCTGGATCATCTGGAGAAAACTTTAACTCAAAACTACTATTTGGACTATCTGGACTACCTGGATCTTCATTGACAATAAAGCCATAATGAATTAAAAAACGATAATACTCATTAGCAGCATTAGAGAACTGATCTTCTTTTAAAACCACTGTACTAGCAGTAAATATAGAAGTAATTATTGCAGCAATTCCAGAGACTAGAAACTGTGGGATATACGCACCAAAAGAACTCAAAATAACACTATAGATAATTGGATATTGAATGATATTACATAACACCAATACAAATATTATTGAATACTGAATATACATAAATACATTCACATAATGATCTGGCGCATTTTTTCCTTGGTATAATGNCCCTAATGATTTACCAATATTAATTCGCATGACAATATCAAAAAAGACATTTGCCAATTGAAAAATAAATATTAACATAAATGAAGATATTGCTAACATTGTGTTCGTTTTAACATAGGGTAATGCAAAGATTAATGAAGCATAAATACTTTCTACGAGGCCTTTGATTGAGGAAAGTATAAATCTAATGTTAGTCATCAAATCTGAAAAAGGAGTTGAATCCATTAACTGATAAATATCACAAAAGTTACCGAATAATGATCCAAAAGAACAGATGGTGGAATACAACATGCAAAAGTAACCAATTAAATGACCAGATATCCCTACTTGCTCAATAATAAAACGATATGAAATTCTAAAGGCATGATTGAAATCAATTGAGAATACAAAAAGAACCATGATCGCAAGCAAGAAACAGGAAAATATTTGCATATACTCGGTATATCCATAAACCAATCCGTCAGGTGCTGAATTGTCTGTATCATCTTTTTTACGACTAAGCTGAAGAAAGTTTTTGGCATTTTTTACAATCAGCATCGAAAGAGACGAGTAAATCATATAGGCAACGACATATCTAGTACTCTTAAGATATTTAGATAAGTTACTGAAACTAGTACAATTTTTATAAACTAAATTTGTTAATACATCAATTGCAGTAATGATATATTTATATGTTTTTTGGTTACTCATATAATGTACACCATAAAGTACATCATACAAAAAAAATTTAGCTATTGCTAATAATAATGCGATTAGTTCAATGAAATATCTAACTCATTACCTTTAGTTTTAATTAAAACTTCTGAGCCTTTTTTAGCTTTACCTTTAAGCATTAAATCCGCTAATCTTGACTTAATTGACGTATCAATTAATTTTTTAATGGGTCTTGCTCCCATTTTAATATCATAACCATTCTCAACAAGCCATTTTTTAGCATTATTAGAACATTTTATTTTAATACTTTTCTCATCTAGGATAGATGAAAGGATATTCAATTGCTTATCAACAATGTGTAATAAATTCTCATGCTCTAAACGATTAAAATGAATGACAGCATCTAGACGATTTCTAAATTCTGGTGAGAAAAACCGTGATATTTCTGAAAAGGGATCATGAAACTGTTGTTCATGACTAAAACCAATTAGATTCTTTTCACTAATGGTTGCTCCGACATTACTGGTCATCACCAATACGACATGATTAAAGTTTGTGACTCGTCCCATACTATCTGTAAGATGTCCATAATCCATTACTTGTAGTAGTAAATTGTATACTTCCTGGTGTGCTTTTTCGATTTCATCCAATAAAACCACAGAATATGGGTGTTTCATAACAGCATCAGTTAATGCACCACCTTGCTCATACCCTACATAACCTGGAGGTGCACCAATGAGTTGAGACACTGCATGTTTTTCCATGTACTCAGACATATCAAACCTAATTAACTCTAAACCCATTGCATTTGCTAATTGAACACATAATTCTGTTTTCCCAACACCTGTTGGTCCAGTGAAGAGGAAAGAACCAATTGGTCTTTGACAATCTCTCAAACCTGCTGTGTTTATTTTGATTGCACGACAAACTGCTTCAATCGCATCGTTTTGTCCAAATATATTATTATGAATTTGTGTAGATAGCTTCATCATATTTTTATTTGAATCCAAATTAAACTGTGACACAGGGACTCGAGACATTCTAGATACGACATGCTCTATGTCTTTTTTAGTCACTGTTTTAGTTTTTTTGTCATTTTTGACAATTCGTTTTGCAACCTCAGCACCTGCCTCATCAACAACATCAATTGCTTTATCAGGTAGAAATTTATTTTGTAAATACCTGACTGATAATTCAACCGCATGACGAACTGCATCTTTAGCATATTTAACCGAATGATGGCACTCATACTTATCTAATAAACCATTAATGATTTCCTCAGTTTGTGCTTTCGTTGTCTCTACGACATCAATTTTTTGAAATCGTCTAGTCAATGCAGAATCTTTTGAGAAAATGTTGCGATACTCTGAATAAGTTGTTGCACCAATACATTTAAGTTGACCTGATGATAGAAATGGCTTCAATAAGTTTGCAGCATCTAGAGCGCCTCCTGAAGCTGCTCCAGCACCAATAATAGAATGAATTTCATCAATAAAGATAATTGCATTAGGATTATTAGTAAATTCGTTTAACACTACTTTAAAGCGTTTTTCAAAATCACCACGATATTTTGTACCAGCTAGTAATGAACCAAGATCTAATGAGTAAACAGTCGATTTTTGAAGCTTAGCTGGAACTTGTCCGTTAAAAATTCGATATGCTAAACCCTCAGCAATTGCAGTCTTCCCAACACCAGCTTCACCTACGAGTAGTGGATTATTCTTTCTTCGACAAAGTAATACCTGAACCACTCTTTCAACTTCATGATCTCTCCCAATTAATGGATCAATTCGACCAAGGCGAACACGCTCATTGACATTAATCGCATAACGCTCAAGTGATTGGTCATTCGGTGCTGAATCTAACATTGAATCCTCAGAAAAACTGTCATTAAAGCCTTTAGTGTGATCTACTTGTTCTTCGTTCTCTGATGAATTTTGTAAATTGAGTAAACTCATCCTAGTAATATTTTCTTGAGATAGAAAGTATACCGCTGCTGATTCTGCTTCACCAAATAGTGCTAAAAGTACATCTGCGCCATTTACCTCTGATTTACCAGCTGCCTGAACCTGAAAAATAGATCGTTGTAAAACACGTTGATAAGATAATGTGGGCATTGATTCCTCACATTGATCATCTTCAATTCTTGGAATTTTCTCCTGAATGTAGACTTTTAAACCTGTTCTAATTGCATCTAGATTCACATTACAGGCATTTAAAATCGCAAATGCATCTGGATCATCTAGTAATGACAATAACAAATGTTCGGTTGTAATAAATTTATGACGCCTTTCTCGAGCTCTTTCAAATGCATCATTAATTGTGTTTTCCAAAGTTCTACTAAACATAATATTCCCTTAACTGAGCAAGAGTATAGTCAAGGATTAAGATTTTGAAAATAGAAATTAAATGATTTTTAACTTTTTTAAAATAGATCGATACATATCTACAGAATAGATGTGATCATTGAGGCAGGGAATAACACGTAAAACACTACCTTTTTCAGCAGCTTCCTCTTGGTACTCCACCCCAACCTCATACAATGTCTCAATACAGTCAATTGAAAATCCTGGGGTAATTACATCGATTATCTTACATTTTTGAGAAGCTTTATCTTTAATGACCTCTGATAAGTATGGTTTCAACCAAGCTTCTTTACCAAATCTTGATTGAAAAGACATTGTATAATCACTTAATTTTAGAGAAAGAGACTCTGCAACTAATCGAGTTGTTTTAGAACAATAGCAAAAATAGGGATCACCTTGTTTAAATAATCGTTGTGGTATTCCATGATAAGAAAATATGATGTGGTCTGGTTTGCCAACTTTCTTCCAGTGTTCGCGGATTGAATCAGCTATTTGTTTAATATAATGGGGATCATCATGATAACTATGAATAAAACGTAATCCTGGCATAAATTTTTCATTGACCATTAGCTTCTGCCACTGATCAAATACTGAGGCGGTTGTTGCAGAGCAATATTGAGGATACATTGGAAATAGCACGACGTCTCTTACGCCCTGAGCTTTTAAGGATGTCCATGCTGTTTTTAGTGAAGGATTTGAATATATCATTGCAGATTCAATAATGATGTCTTCTTTACAACGCTCTTTGAGCTGGTTAATTAAAGATGCTTGGTAATGCAGCAGTGGTGAGGTTTCCCCTTTCCAAATTGCTTTATATGATTTTAATAATCCTAAAGGTCTAAAGGGTAGAATGAATCCATATAAAATGGGTAACCATATCAGTCTAGGTAAGGATACCACACGACGATCTAGTAGTAAGTGCTTTAAAAATCGACGGATAGAAAAATAGTCCAATGATTCTGGAGAACCAAAATTAACAAAAATCACACCTGTTTTACGATGTTGATATTTTGGATCACTGCTGGTCATAACGCGTCAGCTTTTGTTCAAGAACAAGATTAGATAATAGTTTTGCAGCATCGTAATTGCTCCATGTCTTAGCAAGATGTATAAAACTGCTCGAATGTTGAGATATTGTTTTTTGATGTTCATTGACTACCTGTAGCACTAAGATTTCTTTATTCTCGTTGGTAGGAGATACAAACACCTCATTTTTACTCAAAGACAATCCTAAAGGTAACCACTCAAATGAGGCTATTGGATCTAAAACATTGATCTCTTTTCTTTGCCAATGTTCACCCATGGGTTGTTTACGAACCAATTTTTCTTTTGCAATCTTTGCTGACATCATTGCAGAATTGAATCGGCTCGACGCTATCAGCTGCTTTCTAATCTTATCTTTAGCTTCATCAAAAGAAAGTAAGTGCTCACTTTTTTTATCATTGAGTTTAACAATTAACATTTCATTGTGACCCATTGGTATTACAATAGGTTCATCCGATTGTATGACCTTCATAAACAGCTGATCTAGCTTTGGTTTCATCGAGGGATCAATGAGTGTAAATCCATTTTGATCAATAAAACTAGTTTTTGTTACTGAGGCATGAAATGCGTTAGCAAACTGAGACATCGAGATCTCATCATATTGTAATTGTTCGAAGTCATGGTCAAAATGTTCTTGAAAAAGCACCATCTCTTGTGTTTCTAAAAAGTCATGTCGTACTTTACTTTGAATTTGATTAAAATCTTGTTGAAAGGCACTCGCTTCATCGATCTTTTCAAAGATAATGACTTCTTCTGGAGCAATAGCAATCGTATGTTTTTGATGACTATTAAATTGTTCAATCGACATCTGATAAGGCAAATCATGCTCGGTATACCAATTTTGAGTAGTATCAAGCTTGAATCCACGACCATTCACACTAACAATCTGTTCAAGCAAATGATTCTTGATATCTTGGTTCGTAGAAGCAATAGCAGTTAAGTCATGTTGATTCATTTGACTTTTTGACGGGTATACATGTAATTTTCTTAACTTAACTTTAGGGGGTACTTGATACTGATCTAAATGCTGATTGTAAAATTCTCGTAATGCTTTTTGGCTGACTGTTTGTTTATAGTTGATCTTTGGTTTAATTTTTGTATGGACAAACTGATATAGTTCAGGGATGACAAACTGGGTCTTATTCTCAGAATAAAATGTTTGTATTGCTTGATGAGTTGGCTGACTAATCGGATCGAATTGATTAACTTTGAAGGTGCGATAAATAACAGACTTTTGATTTGAAGCAATTTTTAAAAATTGCTCATTTTCAGCTTGTGTCCATTGGGTACTATCCGCTAATGTTTGATAAAGTTGATCGTATAGTATTTGCTGCTCGATGTCTTCATAGAAATCTTTAAAAGCATATTTCATTTTAGACAAATAATGCTTAATTTTTGATTCCTGGATCACGCCATCCTCATCAAGAAAACTCTCTGTACTTTTTAAAATATTTTTAACTTCTTCTTTAGGCACTCGATAATGAAATTGTTTCATTAAACTTGTCATTGCATAGCGACTTTGTATAAAAGACCATAAGTCTTTTTCAAGGATCGTATTAAATGACTCTGGAGTAATTTGTGGGTTTTGAGTCATCACAATCTGCGCTAGCTTGCGATAAGAGTAAGTTAGGTGGTCTTTTGTGATCGGTACGCGACCTACCGTAGCCACTTTTCCTTTAACTAGAAACGTCTGTGAGTTGAGGTCTAATACCATTGAGGCGATAAACACTACGGCTAAAAAGCCGGTTACAAGAATTGGGACATATTGTTTTGAGTTGAGAGTTTTATTCATAAGTACACTCTATAATGGCGGAGTGGACGGGACTCGAACCCGCGACCCCCGGCGTGACAGGCCGGTATTCTAACCAACTGAACTACCACTCCACGTGGTGGGTACTGAGGGACTTGAACCCCCGACATTCGCCTTGTAAGGGCGACGCTCTACCAGCTGAGCTAAGTACCCTGAATAGCTCACTTAAGATCTAAGGATACAGAAATTTATTTTAAGGAGCAACCTTTTATGTTAATAAAATTCAGGTTAATATACATTTTATGGATCAATCAATACAACATGCCTTTCAGCTCCATCAAGCTGGAGAGGTCGACCAAGCTATTCAATTATACTTAGATCTGTTAGATTCTCTACCACACCATTTTGAATTATTACAATTATTAGGTATTGCACATGGACAAAAAAAGTCCTTCGAGCTATCACTAAAGTATTTAAAAGAGGCACTTGCTCTTGAACCAAAAAATCACGGGTTATTATCCAATATTGGTAATGTATATAAAGGACTTGGCGAATATGAAAAAGCACTCGATTTTTATCATCAAGCGCTTGCGATTTGTCCAAGCTTATCGAGTGCATTAAATAACTTGGGTAGTATGTACTATCAACAAGGTGAACACACACTCGCATTGTCCTATTTTGAACGTGCTCATCAAGTCAATGAAAATGCTCTAGATCCAATATTTAATATGGCACTTTGCCAGCAAGGTCAAAAATCTTTTAAAGCAGCTAAGAACAATTATCAAATTGTGAAAAAAAGAGATGGTCAGTACCCAGATATTGATTATCATCTTGCACAATGCCATATCCATTTAAAAGAATACCATGAAGCGATTGATATACTATCAGATTTGGTTGATCAAAATTGTGATCACTTTGATATACGACATCAACTTGGTTGTGCCTACCTGGGCATTGAGGATACAAAAACTGCATTAGAACATTTTGATGTCGCGTATACGCTTGAACCTTTTAATACTGAAAATTGCCACAATATTGCTGTCATTCATTTTCATAATGGTGATCTAGAATCGGCATTACAACATTGGTTTCAAATTATTACAAAAGATAATCAACATGTTGATGCATTATATAACATTGGCGTTTGTTACCAATATTTAGCTCGTTTTGATGATGCAAAAAATTTCTTCAATCAATTGTTATCTATTGAGCCCAATCATTTTAATACCATTTTCAATATGGGGACGTTATATTTAAAACAAGGTAATCAAAAAGAAGCTATCAGATATTACAAACATGCTCAACAGCTTCAACCAAATCATGCAGAGATTAATTTTTTACTAGCAGCATTAGAAAATAAAACTGACAGTTATGATGAATGTCCAGAAGAATATGTTAAAAATCTATTTAATCAATATGCAGCAAGTTATGATGACCACTTAACTAAAGCACTTAAGTACAAAGGACATGACGTTTTACAGAATATCATCGAGGTACATCTTGAACCCAAAATCAATCAATGGGATAACATACTAGATTTTGGGTGTGGTACAGGGATGGCTGGAGAACGCTTAAAGCCTTGGTCTAAACAGCTCATTGGTCTTGATTGCTCTGAAAATATGCTACAAGTTGCGAAGAAACTCAATATTTATGATCAACTCATCTGCGAAAATATTTATACTTATTTACCTGATCAATCTCCATTTGATATAATTTACGCCGCAGATGTCCTACCCTACTTTGGTGATATCAAACGTTTATTTGCACTTTTATACGATGGTCTCACAACGAATGGATGCTTTATATGCACCGTTGAAATAGCAGATCACATTTCATCATTTTGTTTAAGTCCATCGGGACGCTTTAAACATCACATTGAATATATCAAGAAAACGGCCATTGCTTGTTCCTTTAATATCATTCATCAATCACAAGCCGTCATTCGACACGAACAAAATCAGCCTACTGAAGGTGCAATATTTATTTTTCAACGTTCTAATTGAAAATCTACTTTTCTTGATTCTAGATCAACATGATCTACCTTAATCTTAATTAGATCACCCAACGAATAAATAGAATGGGTATATCGGCCTTTTAGCTGTTGAGTTGACTCTTCATAGTCGTAATAATCTTGAGGTAAGTTTGAGACATGTATCAAGCCATCGATACCAAGTTCTTCTATGTATACAAATAAACCAAAATTAAGCACATTAGAAATACGACCAGTGTACACTGCTCCAATTTTTTGGCTCATAAACTGACACTTAATCCAACTATCAACCCATCTTGTTGCTTGTTCAGCTCTACGTTCACTATAAGAACAATGCTGAGCGACTTTCTTTAAATCATTTGAGGACGATTTTGCATGATTTATAAAATCCTTAATCGCTCGATGAACTAACAGATCTGGATACCGACGAATGGGGGAGGTAAAATGAAGATATTCTTTATAATTTAAGCCAAAATGACCATTATTTTTATCTTCGTATAATGCTTGAGGTAATGATCGCAAGAGCATTTGCTCAATAATTTCAGAAGCATCAAGTGTTTGGACCTTTTGAAGCAATTGACTCATTTCTTTAGGGTCCGGGATGTGATTTGGCTTTGCATGAATCTCATATGCTTTTAGAAAATCGACGATATGTTGCCATTTTTGTTCGTCTGGGCTTCCGTGGTTACGATATAATGCGGGTAATTTATGTTTGATACAAAACTTAGCAATTTCCTCATTAGCCGATAGCATCAACACTTCGATTAATCGGTGTGCATCTGTTTGTGAATCATCACGAAATTTCACTTCGTTATGCTTATCAATCAATGGCACTATTGTCTTTCTATTGAAAGCTAAAGCACCTCTGTCTTGTTTTTGTTGTTGTAACAAATGATATGTCTCGATGAGTGGGTCTAGAATGGAAGAAAATTCATTAGGTGTTCTCATTTCAATATAATCTTGCACTTTTTGATAAGTCAGTCGATGTTTAGAACAAATCACCACTTCATGAATGGTAGAGGATAATATTTGACCTTTTCTATTCATCATCATTTTAACTGCAAGTGCTAGGCGATCCTCATTTGGCTTTAAAGAGCACCAGTCATTGGACAACTGTTCAGGTAGCATGGGAATGACATAACCTGGAAAATACACTGAGGTACCACGCAGATAAGCCTCCTTATCTAGGGGGGAATTTGGTTTAACATAATGCGCAACATCTGCAATGGCAACATATACAGAATAAGTGTCACGATGCTTTTCAACATATACGGCATCATCAAAATCTTTTGCATCATCACCGTCGATGGTAACAAAATCAAGCTGTCGCCAATCTTCGCGCTTAGAATATTTCGGCTGACGTTTTGGTACTAGGTTGTCTGGATAATCATTTGGTATCTCTAAAGCATCACAAATGATCTTAATTTGATCTAATAATTTTGATTTTGATTTAACCACTTCAATCACTTTAACGATTGCAGGTTTACCTGATCTTGGATTTGCTTTAATCTTTGCCTTAACGAGTTGTCCCTTAGATATTTTCACTTTGGAAGGCTGGATAATTGGATCAAATTGACAACATACTGTAAGTGGCTTTAGGCTGTAGATCCCCTTGTTGATCTCTACTGTACCAACTATCTTTTTCATTGTGCGAGCAACGACTTCAACAACCACAACCTGTTCGTGAGATGTATATCGAGCAATAATTTCATCGCCTTGCATCAATTCAGCAGACTGAATCCCAATAATAGGCACTTTTTTATTTTGATCAACAAGCCATAATAATGCTTGCTTATCTTTGCTAAATTGAACAATCCCATGACATAAGTCCATTTGTTGTGTAATAACTAGACAACCCTTTCTGTTTTCAAATATTTGACCATCTCGTATCATTGCTTTAATTCTTTTCTTAACTGCACAGATATGCTTTTCAGTGGTTAAATTGAGCCGTTTTGTAAGTGTTTCAAAATTAATGGGTTTCTTATTTTTTTTTAATAGCTCTATAATGAATTCACGACTAGGAATCGGAGAATCATATCTTAATTTTTCATTATGGTAAAAAGGGTCTTTCATTCAGCCTTCACTAATTAATAAAGTTATCATATAACAATTAGTGATCTGATGAATCTGACTGTGTATCATCATTAAGGTGCGCTGTATCTGAGTCTTGATTAATTTTCTGGTAAATTTCTAAACGGTGAACAGCAACATTTTTTGGCGCATCTACACCGATTCTGACTTGATGACCTCTTACACCGAGAACAGTGATTTTGACATCATCGTTAATCACTAATGTTTCGCCAACTCTTCTTGTTAATATCAACATAATAATCTCCTTATAAATAACTTCCTAATCTTCGTATGATATCCTTACAATGTGTAAATTTCAACCTACAATATCCAACTCATCATTAGGTGTCAATTCATGATTTTTATACTACAATCATGAGTTACATATATTATAGTACATATTTTAATTATATTACAATTATAATAGCTTAAGGCTTACAATAAGAGGGCGCCATCTCTTCATAAAATCTTGAAATAATATTATAAATCTGATTAATATGACTTACGACTCGTGATTTAGGGACAATAAAGCTTAGGACTAAATGACCTGCGGAGCTATAGCTATTAATTGATTTTTTTAACAATGCATCCAAGAAAGATTTCTGTGGAAATTGTTTATGATAAGTAATTGTAATGAGACTCCAATGTCCATCAATCACCACAACCTGCTCTTGTATCCGGGTCTTTCGAATCATCTGAGTCAATGTTTTAGCAGAAGCCTTAAAGGCATGACATATTCCCATATGGGCTGATTGAAAAAGACCTACTGTTTCCAAATGATCAAACGTCGAAGGCAATGAATCTTTGTTACATTGCAACAAGGTAATATCAGAAAAGTGAGATATAATTGGAGGATGAGCCACATCCTCTGTACCCACCAATGTACCTAAATCAGGTCGCTCAGAGTGACATACTCTAATTGGCTGTTGATATTTCATCGCATAATCAGCTGCTTGTGATTGAACGACTTTTGTACCTCTCGCTGCAATTTTAGATAGGGTATGAAAATCTAGCTGCTTTAAAACAGCTGCCTCTGGCATAATCCGTGGATCCACGGGATAGATCCCCTTGACATCGGTATAAATCCAACATAATTCTGCTTTCAATGAATGAGCTAATGCAATGGCTGTAAGATCAGAACCACCTCTTGATAATGTGGTAACGGTACCATTAGCCACACCTTGAAAACCTGTTACTATAGGAATTTTTCCTTCATCAAATGCTTGTTGAATACATTGTGTATCACATGCAATAATTTGAGCATTTTGAGGCTCAGAAGTCGTTTGAATACCAGCTTGCCAACCTGTAAAAGAGATGGCCTGATGACCTCTTTTTTGTATTGCCAATGCAACTAAAGCTGCAGTTACATTCTCACCATTACTAATTAACTGATCATACTCTCTATTCGGCTCATCATGATCAAAAACAGCATGCCCAAGCCCAACTAGACGGTCTGTTTCACCCATCATTGCAGAGACAACCACAACAACCTGGTGATTAATCGCATGTTGAATCACAAGACCAGCGACATGATTAATTTTCTCAATACTCGCAAGAGACGATCCACCAAACTTCATTACTGATCTTTTCAAAACTGGAATTCCTTAATCCACTGTTTTAACACAACCACACCATGTTTAATGTCCTCTGGCGTCGCACTGATCACTCCCTGTATTAATAGGTCTTTACCTCCACCTTTGATCTTCAGATGCTTAGATAATAGCGTCATAATCTCCTTTGCAGAGATCTGCTGGACTAAATCTTTGCCAACACCAATTACAAATCTTGCGGTCTCATCACCCTTCTCGTAAAAGAAACTGACCATTTTTTGAGCACCACGATTTTGATCAACATATTGAACTAATGGTCTTTCATCCTCAGAGGAAACTTGTGCAATAAAGCAGGTACACCCATTAATTGACTCAGATGGCATTGTCACCTGAATATGCGCTTGTTTTTGCTTTAATTGCTTTTCAAGCTTTCTATTCTCAGCCATAAGCTGTGAAACCTTCTGCTCGATATTTGATTCGCCGACCTTCAGAAGACGGCTCATTGATCTGGTATATTTTGACTGTTGATTTAAATAGTTTAAAGCGGGAATACCTGCTATGGCCTCTATACGTCTCACACCACTAGATAAAGCACTATCACTCAAAAGCTTAAACACAATCAATTGATTAGTATTGCTCACATGAGTGCCTCCACAAAGCTCTTTTGAGAAATCACCGATAGATAATACTCTGACACGATCAGGATACTTCTCGCCAAACAAGCAGATTGCACCCTCAGCTTTGGCCTCATCAAGACTCATCATCTTAGTCTGAACAGGAATACTTTGACGAATCATATCATTCACTGTTTGTTCTATGGTCTCTTGTTGTATGGCTGTTAACGCTTGGTCATGACTGTAATCAAATCGTAATTTTTCAGATGTAACGAGCGAACCTTTTTGACATACGTGCTCTCCCAATACATTTTTTAATGTTGCATGCAATAAATGAGTAGCAGAATGGTGAGGAGCAGTTTGGTGACGTGCATCTGAGACGACAATACGTATATCATCATTGACATGAACCACTGATAATAACCGGACATAGTGAATGATTTGATCACCTAATGTTCTCGTATCAACAACATCACCAATTTTTTCATCACCAAAAAATAAATCAGCACAATCACCAATCTGACCACCACCCTCTGGATAACAAGGTGTTCGATCAACAATCATTTCGGCTTCGCCTTGACATTGATCTATAGACTCACCTTTTTGATATAAACGGACCACTTTAGCATTAGACGCCAACACCTCATATCCCAAAAACTGTGTTTTCATCAATCCACTGACATCATAATTGAGAACATCTTTAAATTTTTGATGTTGTTTTGATCGTTCTTTCTGCTCTTTCATACATTGCTCGTAACCTTCAAGATCCAATGTACCATTGTGATCACTCACAATATCTTCGGTGAGGTCCACAGGAAAACCGTACGTATCATACAATTTAAAGATGACATCACCAGCCACATGAGAATGATGGTCTAAATGTGAATGAAGTAATGACATCCCTTGGTCCAATGTATTGAAAAATTTTATTTCTTCTTTCTCACATTGTGATTGATGATGATGAAGTTGTAACTTTAGTTCTGGATAGTCCTCGCCCATAATCGCAGCCACTGCAGGTAACATTTTGAAAAGGCATGGTGAATTAAAGCCATCTTGATACAAATACCTTAAAGCACGTCTAATGATACGGCGTAATACATATGATCTACCTTCATTACCTGGAATCACGCCATCCGTCATAAGAAACAAAATAGACCGTAAGTGATCTGCAACCACTTGTAAAGTGACCTGAGTACAGGATTTTGAAGGTTCACATTGAGCAACAGCATCCATTAAGAACTGAAATACGTCTGTTTCGTAATTTGAATGCACACTTTGTAACACTGCAGCAATTCTTTCAAGCCCCATCCCAGTATCAACACAAGGATTCGGCAAAGGTGTCTGATCACCATTGGCTAATCGCTCATAGGACATAAATACTAAATTCCAGATTTCGACAAAACGATCACCATCGGCATCCTTGGAACCAGGAGGTCCACCAGGCACTTCAGGACCATGATCATAGAAGATTTCTGTACAGGGTCCACATGGTCCTGTATCACCCATCGACCAAAAGTTATCCTCATCACCACAATCAATCACCTTATTCCTCGGTAAACCAATCTCATTTTCCCAAATCAAGCGTGATTCTTGATCTGAATCATGCACTGTCACACACAATTTAGAAACCGGAATTTTAAGGTGCTCGGTGATGAAATACCATGCAAAAGTAATGGCTTCTTTTTTAAAGTATTCACCAAAACTAAAATTACCAAGCATTTCAAATAGCGTATGATGTCTAGCTGTATGGCCTACATTCTTTAAATCATTATGTTTTCCACCCACCCTCAAGCATGGCTGTATACTCACAGCTTGAGAGTACGGGGCCTGCTCTCCAAGAAAGTAAGACTTAAACTGCACCATACCTGCATTAACAAATAAAAGACTCGGATCATTTTGGGGTACCAGCGAGGCTCTAGGAACCACTGTATGGTGGTGTTCTTTAAAATATGATAAAAAAGCTTTACGAATCTCTGTGGTCAGCACCTTTTTCTAACTCCTTTAAAACACATTGAATCGTATCATACTCATGACCTTTACGGATTAAAAACTGTTTAATCTTTGAAAGATCACCCCGATACTTTTTAACTGCTGCTTGATACGCCAAATCATTCCAATCGATATGTTGATCTGACAGTACTTTTTCAATTTGGTCTTGATCAATGTGATGTGCAGTGAGCTCTGAACGAATGAAGCGAGGGCCATAACCTGCCTGACTTCTCACCTTTACACGCATTGATGCATAACGATAATCAGACTGAAGCCCTTCATTCTTCAATGACTCTAGTACAGACATTAGATTCTCTTGCCCTTGTTTCTTTGATAGCTTCTGGTACAGTTCGTGATAACTGTATTCCCTTCTAGCTAAACAATCCATAGCAGCAAGGCGCAGTGACATTATGCTGTTTCAACCTCATTAGTCGCATCGCTAGGTAATAACTGCGCACGGAGTTTTTGCTCAATCTCTTGAGCAATTTCAGTGTGCTCTTTTAAATATGTTCTCACATTATCTCTCCCTTGACCTACTCGTTCTCCATTATAACTATACCAAGAACCCGCTTTCTGCATCAAACCATGCTCAACACCCATGTCAATGAGTTCACCATATTTACAAATTCCTTGGCCATAAATAATATCAAACTCTGCTTTCTTAAACGGTGGTGATACCTTATTCTTTACTACTTTAACACGTGTTTCATTACCATAGACCTCTTCACCCTTTTTCAAAGCACCAATTCTTCTAATGTCTAATCTTACGGACGAGTAAAACTTCAATGCATTACCACCTGTTGTTGTTTCTGGGTTCCCAAACATCACCCCAATTTTCATTCGAATCTGATTAATAAATATAACAAGTGTGTTCGACCGCTTAATATTTGCTGTTAATTTTCGCAACGCTTGTGACATTAATCGTGCTTGTAGACCAACATGAGAATCACCCATATCTCCATCAATCTCAGCTTTTGGAGTCAATGCAGCCACTGAGTCTATCACCACAATATCAACACCACCAGAGCGGACGAGCATATCAGTAATTTCTAATGCCTGCTCACCAGTATCTGGCTGAGAAACAAATAAACTATCGATATTCACACCCAATTTTTCTGCATAAACTGGATCTAGTGCATGTTCTGCATCTACGAATGCAGCAACACCACCTGCCTTTTGGGCCGCTGCGACGGCATGCAAAGTCAGTGTTGTTTTACCTGAAGACTCAGGCCCAAAAATTTCAACAATTCGTCCTCGAGGTAATCCACCAATGCCCAGTGCGACATCTAATCTTAGAGAACCTGTGGAAACTGCAGTGATATCCATATTGACTTGTTTGTCACCCATTTTCATAATGGATCCAGGCCCAAATTGTCTTTCAATATGACTTAAGGCTGCATCTAAAGCTTTTTGTCGGTCATTTGTACTACTCATAATTTCTCCTATCTTGTCATAATTATGCCATATTATTGATTCATATGTAAGGGTTCAGGCTTTGAAAATGCAATTGATTGCGCCAACCAAAACATCATGATAAATCCTGCCTTTAGAGTATAAAGTGGCGCATCAAACACACCATAAACAAGCAATAACAATAATACTAAGTGAATATTGACTCTAGAACGTTTATCGCATCGACAAGCAAAAAGGAATAGGCTGATCATCCAAGATGTAAACAACCCCAGACCAATGAGACCATACTGAATTGTGATTTGTGTATACAGCATATGAGTATGATCTATAGCAAAACGAGGCTCCAATATCCCCATCAAAACAACATGCTGACTGCCCGCGCCATACCCTACGATAGGATGTGATAAAATAGCAACTAGAGATTTTTCAAAAAAGTATCTACGAATACCCATACTGGTATGAATTTGATAATGAACACCTTGAGAATAAAAAATTTCTTTAATCCCAATCATAAATTTGCTTCCAAGTGGAGTAATGCCAAGCAGCATCAAAACACTCAACAATCCAAAAAAATACTTATATTTTTTTTTATCGATATAGTTACACAGTAGAAAAATAAGTCCAATGATGAACATTAGTACCCCTGTTCTTTGGTAATTGAAAAAAAGCAAATACATCAAAATAAATCCCACTTTCAAAATGTAATGTGGGCGCTGAAACAATATTAGATCAAGTGCAATGAGTGCAGACAATGCAGATAGTGGAATATCATAAAAAAACCGATGTGATGTGAGTCCTAACATACAAACGCAGATTGTTGTGAATAGTGACCAAAACCAATATTGATGGAGATGTTGATGGTTTAGGTACTTAAGTAATGGTACTAAGCTCATAAATAGTAAAAACTTTGACACATACTTCATCGCATCATGTAGAGCGATCGTCAAACTCGGTTGGCTGGTCCATAAACAGCTCAACAGCATCCAAACCATTAAACTACCAAGCATGTATTGAGAGTGTAGTTTGTGGCGATGAATCACTTTATTCATAAGACCAATGAATAATACTAGATAGCCACCTATAGATGAGATCGTCATCATGAATATAGTCAACGGCAAGTACGGCTTCAATTCAAAGTGATTTTCGTTCATGATTTCGATACTACCCGATTAGAGTTATAATACAACTCCTTTGATGTGTTTATAATATATTTCTTTATCATACTCAATCACATTACTTACACAATCAAGCAAACAAATTGCGTAAAAATAACTATATATCTGTTTACATTGAAAATTTAAATTATTATGCTTGCAATAATACATCAATTTAATCAATTGCAATAGGAATGAATGATGCCAAGGAAAAAAGTTGAAGTGAACCATGAACTCGCGAAACAGCGTGCTGTTCGCCTAAAGTGTTTAAGGGAAATGACAGGCTTATCTCGAGATTTAATCAACAAACGGTATAAAATTGCAAGAGGAACATTACAAAATTGGGAGAGTGCTCGATTTGGTGGACTGACAAAAAAAGGTGCTATCATTGTCGTCGATGCGATGAATGCTGAAGGTGTGAGTGTCACATTGGAGTGGCTTTTGGATGGCCTTGGAGAAAAACCCAAATTTGCAGACGATTTGAGTCAATCTAAAAGCCATCAATCTGAGCTTCATAAACTTCCTGGATATCACGTTGCGAGCCAAGAATTATTGCAGTTTAAAAACAAAAACTCTAACTCCATTGATCATATTATACAAGATCAGTGCATGGCACCAAGATTCCAACAAGGAGATATGGTTGCTGGTAATCGTCTTTATCAGGAAGAAATAGAAACAGCAATTAATTTATACTGTATTGTCCAGACCATAGAACACGGTTCATTAGTCCGTCAATTAAGACGCGGAGACGAACCTGGCAAATTTCATTTATTTTGTTCAAATTTGGATACTCCTCACACTCAGCCTATTATCTATAATACAACGGTCATTAGTGCAGCCCCAATCATTTGGGTACGATCAATATCACGTCAACCGCTGATTCAAATTTCAACTTTAGAGCCATCATTAGAAGCTGAAATCGCTATGGCTTAAATAATGAGAAACTGATGCTCATAAATTTGATGACCCAAACGCTTTGCTCTTTTTTCATACTTAGTAATTGGTCGATCACTTCTATGCATTAACTTGACGTATTGACCATATTGATTGTTTGTCAGGACTTGCTCAATGTGATGATGATAGTCTGCCCAATCAGTCACGATATCAATATTTCCTCCACGAATCACTTTATTGCTGATTGTTTGAATGAAATCTGCATTTATTAAACGACGTTTGTGATGTCTTCTTTTGTGCCAAGGGTCAGGAAAATAAATATATACTGTGCTTAAACATCGCTGAGGCATTAGTTTTAAAAGATCATAAACATCCCCATGATAAACAGAGACATTATTGATCTTTGTATGAATACATCTCATCATCAGATGGCCAACACCAGGAGGATACACCTCTACTCCGATATAATGAATGTTTGGATGTGTTTGAGCCATTTCAAAAAGACTATCACCCATACCAAAACCGATCTCAAGATGTATAGGAGATTTAGACACCATTAAACGATCAAAATCAACATTAAAATGACTCGTATTCGACAACCCTTTTTTTTGGCCCTCTGACAAACGCCCTTTTCTGGCAGCAAAGCTTTTAATAGAGTGAATTTGTTTATCCATGCATCAAATATATCCGATGCATTCAAAAGACTCAAATTCATCATTGAATTGATCATCAATCATGCGATAATACATCGATGTTATCTCATTTCTTTTCCGATCAACTCATTCAATGGCAGCATCAATATGGTCGAAAAGGTTTGCCATGGCAAGGCTACCAATCACCATATCTGACATGGGTTTCCGAAATCATGTTACAACAAACACAAGTTGATAATGCTAAACCCTATTTTATTCGATTTATTAAACATTACCCAAATGTACAAACATTGGCGGAAGCAAATCCAGAAGATGTCATGAGAGACTGGGCTGGTCTAGGGTATTACGCACGAGCTAGGAATCTACATCTCAGTGCAAAAATCATTCATCAACAGCACAACAACCAATTTCCAAACTCCATAGAAGAGTTGATAAAGCTTCCTGGTATTGGGCGCTCAACCGCGGGGGCTATCCTAGCCTTTGGCTTTAAACAAAGAGGGGTCATTCTTGATGGCAATGTCAAAAGAGTATTATCCAGATTTTTTGGTATCTTTAACAACCCGCATTATCAACGCGGCAATCACTTTTACTGGCAAGTCAGCCATCTTGTCACACCCACGATAGATTGTGATGTATATACACAAGCAATTATGGATATTGGCGCAACGGTTTGTCACGTCAAGACACCTCAGTGTCAAATCTGTCCATTACAATCAAAATGTTACGCTGAACATTATCACTGTCAGCACCATCTCCCGATAAAGAAATTGAAAAAAAAACCAAAGACACTTAAAAAATTATTTATCCTGCCTGTAAAATCTGGGAAAGTTGGATTAACTCGTCAACACACCTCTAACATCTGGAAAGGCTTATGGTGCCCTATCATAATTGACACCACAACATCCGTGTTTGATTTCAGCCATATCCACTATCGTCACATTATTAAAGATCTTAAACATGTATTCACCCATCAAACATGGAAAATTGATTGCATTTTAGTCTATCCACCCAATGATCTTCATAATCAGATTGATGCATGGTATGATATTCATCAGTTAGATCAGATTGGTTTACCGAAACCAATGCAAACGATTAAAGAGATGATTCAATATGAAAAAAATTTATTGCATGAAACTGCAGAAACAACTTGAGGGATTTGATGAATCCCCATTCCCAGGACCAATTGGTCAGAAAATATTAAAACACATCTCTAAAAAGGCATGGCAAATGTGGCTAGATCGCCAGGTCATGCTGATTAATGAGTATCAGCTGAACACATTTGATCCAAAAGCACAGACTTTTCTTAAAGAACAGATGGAAACATTCTTATTTTCAAAAGATCAAGAACCACCGCCACCGCCAGGTTACACAGAAACTAAAAAAAATAAATAATACAGCTTGACGTATTTAAATTGAAACGTTTAAATAGAAGCTATTGGCCAGGTAGCTCAGGGGTAGAGCAGTGGACTGAAAATCCTCGTGTCGGTGGTTCAAATCCGCCTCTGGCCAATTTCTTCAATGATTTTTCGATGATTCTCAACATGTGCCACAACAATACCATTGACCTTACGATCAAACGAGTCAAAACTGACTGAGTCACCATGGATATCTGTTACAACTAAACCAGTATTTAACGTGATGTGGATTGCAGCAGCAACATCCCAAAGTGCAATTTCACGATTTGAAATGGCAGCAACACCATCGCCTTGAATCACTTTACACATTCGATAGGCAATCGACCCCATGTGCATACTATGATCAAATGAGAATTGATGGGAGATGAGTCTTGGGGCGTTTGGATTGTAAATCAATCTGTGCGCTTTATGTTCTAAGTCATAAACAGCTTTAGAAGGATCGGACAACCAGGACTCCTGAGTCATTGGATTAACAACTCCGCTTGCAATGAGTTTTTGATTCTTCATCAGTGCCAATGCAATACAAAATTCAGGAATCCTTTGAATCATTTGCCTTGTTCCATCTATTGGATCAAGAATCCAAGTAAACGTTGCATCTAACCGCTGTCCCTCATCTTCCTCTGAAAACCATCCATCATATGGATACTGCGCATTCATCTGTGTGCGTATGAGATCATTAATGGATTGATCAATGTTAGTGACTGGTTGGTGATCTTCTTTATAAGTGATTTCAATCTGATCTTGATAACACTGACAACATAGTCTGCTCGCTTTTTGAAGTAGTTGTTGTAACAATTGAATTCTGGATTGCATAATATAATCATTACATATTTTCATACATTTCAAAATGTCCTTTTTCATTTTAAAACAATCTATGTTAAGTTATCATTAAACTTAGGAGTAGAAATTGGAAATTTATCAAAAATTATTAAGCAAAGTTTTAAATGAAGGTGTTGATCGATCAGATCGAACTGGTGTTGGCACTCGAAGTCTTTTCTCCCCAATGGAAATGCATTTTGACTTATCGAAGGGATTTCCATTAGTCACCACCAAAAAAATTCACATCAAAAGTGTGGTCCATGAACTGCTTTGGTTTATCTCTGGAGACACAAACATCAAGTATCTAACAGACAATAAGGTGCGTATTTGGAATGAATGGGCGGATGAAAAGGGTGATTTAGGCCCTGTCTATGGCAAGCAGTGGCGATCTTGGCAAGATCAAAATGGACAAACGCATGATCAATTACTCGCTGTGATTGAAAATATTCAATCTAATCCTCACAGTCGACGTCACATTGTAAATGCTTGGAATGTTGGAGAGTTAGACAAAATGGCTTTACCACCCTGCCACATGATGTTTCAATTTTATGTTGCAAATGGAAAACTTTCCTGTAAATTAATCCAACGTTCTGCAGATATTTTTCTAGGGGTGCCATTTAATATTGCCTCGTATAGTCTACTAACGCATATGGTTGCGCAACAATGCCAGCTTGATGTTGGAACATTTATTTGGTCTGGTGGAGATTGTCATATTTATCACAACCATTTTGATCAAGCCAAAGAACAGTTAAGTCGAACACCCTACCCCTTACCCGAATTAGAAATTGCGCATCGACCTGATACTATTTTAGATTATCGTTTTGAGGACTTTAAGTTTAATCATTACCAGTATCATGCTGCAATTTCTGCAAAGATTGCTGTGTAATTTGACATGCCAGACTAGTCATACTATAAATAGGTAAGTACAAGGAGTTTTGATTGTGAGTATACGATTTCTTTTATTACTGATGCCAACAACAATGTTTGCTGAGCCAATGGATGTATTACCAAAAGCGCCCGGCGTTGCTTCACAACCTATTAGTATAGAAAGCGTTAATCAACAATTTCAAAACAACAATCAACAAATTCACAAACTCTTAGATCATATTTCTCAAAAGCTGAATGAGGTCAATCAATATTCTCCTGATCAGCAAAAAGTCAAAGTAAATGATAATACGACTGTGTTAACTCATAAAACACAGCCAGAGCAACAAGTTATGACCTCATCATCTGGTACGTGCAAAATCGACCTATCAAAGATACAAGATCAATATGCTCAGAATGCTCAAAACACTCAAAGTGATGAAGCAACCTCGCAAAACAGTAATCAGACTCAAGGCGCTGAAACTCAAGCAAATGCTATGACTGATGATCCATCAAAAGCAACAAATACAGAATCAAGCAATGATAGTAATGAAGCAACTAATTCTAATACGAATCAAGAATCAAACTTAGTACCTGCCAACAAAGCTAAATTAATGAGTTCATTAAGTGAGCTTGGTGGTGTGATTAATGGTATTTCATCAAGCATTGTTAGCCTAAATCAAGATATTACCAGTGGATTAAAAGAAGCAAAAATTTTAGAGCTTCAGGGAAATCAAGATGATGCTAAACAATCCTTAAAAATGTTAAATGAGACATCTCAAAAAACCTACGAGAGTTTACTTTCGCAGCAAACTCAAGTTGATAATATTATGAGTCAAATTAATGCACTGTTAGAAGGAATTGACCCATCTAGTATGGAGCAAATCCAAAAGGCGCTAGTTAAAATACAATTTAATAATAATGAAAATAAACAAGACTTAAAGCACATAGGCAAAAGACTAGAACAAATCTCGCCAAATCAAGAAGACAGCACGACACAAATTAAATAATCAATTACAAAATTTAAACTGTGAAAATTGAATCCAATTTTCACTACTTTTTATTGTAAAACAACTCATCACTCCTATTTTTTGACAAAAATAATAATCTAGTCTATACCAAAATTATTCGTTTAAAAGGAAGGGAATCATATGCGTGCAAATAAAGCAATTATTAAACAACTGACAAAAGTCACTTTACTAGGAACAATTGTATATCAATTGACACCTGCAGAAGCATCATTATTAAATTCATGTACTTCAGGTTCTATTTGTAATATACTTGAGAATTTAGTAGATCTTGATAATACTACCAACAAAACAGTAAGAAACTTAAATAGTCAAAATGTTAGTAAAATAACTATACTAACCCAATTACAAAATATACAAACTTTTCAAAGCTATAAAAACGACTTAAATGATTTAGAAACCTTATTAAATGTCTTACAAAAAAAATCAGAAATTAAAAGTAATGAAATTGGAGCAATTGAATCTAGTAGTCTTGTAGTAAAACTACAAACACTACAATCTGAACTAAAAACACTACAATCTGAACAAGGAACTCTTGAAACTGAATTGCAAAAGCTAGCTCAAACTAAGGCTGAAAAAGATGCCGTTCAAAGAACTGTCGCTCGTATCGAAGACCTCGCTAAAAATAGCGCTAAAGCTGATGAAATCAAAAAACTTGAATCTGAACTGCAAAAGCTAGCTCAAACTAAGGCTGAAAAAGATGCCGTTCAAAGAACTGTAAATCGTATCGAAGACCT
>NZEV01000032.1 GCA_002690495.1 Legionellales bacterium
ATTGAATCTAATGATATTCTTCCAGTATACATTCAATCAATCAATGCCAAAGTTGTGGACTCATGGAATCAAGCCTATACAAAATTGATTACTCATCTATTTTGGAATCAAAAAGTTACCGTCGAATTATCAAACAAAACTGAACGTTCCGTCTCTATTAAAGATGTCAATTTTATGTCACCAGATTCTATATTAGATCAATTAAATTTAAAACCTTGGCAACCAGTTGATAGACCGGTGATTCAATCCAGTGAAATTGAAAGTCTTAAACCAAATGATCTTATCACTGAAGTTGATTATATTCCGGTTACTCAATGGCGTGAAGTCATTCAAATAATTAAACAACATCCTAATCAAACTTTAGATTTCAAGGTGGCAAGACAACTTAAACAAATCATTATTCCAATAAAAATTGGATCAACTCAATCCATATTTGGTTCAACTGATGGTACATTACCAATCAAACATATTTTACCAAAATGGCCCAAAGCAGAGATCATCAAATCTCGTGCAAATATATTTAATTCATCATTACTCGCATCACAACGCTTTATTGATCAACTGAATTTTCAAGTGAATGTTTTAGCAGCGATCTTATTTGGGTATGCGCCAATATCAGCGTTATCTGGACCTGTTGGTATCAGTGGCATGATTTTAGAATCTCTCAACACAAATTTTTTAGTATGGCTCTATACTTTTGCGATTATCAATATATCAATCGGTATTATTAATCTTCTTCCTCTTCCAGGATTAGATGGCGGACAAATAATCATCGCACTCATTAACCGCATTATTGGTTACCGCATCACATTACGATGGATAAGACTTTTAGAGCGAATCATTCTTATCTTCTTTTTTATACTCCTTGTGAAAGTCACTCTCAATGACATTGAACGAACACTACTTTATTATCAAAAACAGGACACTATTATTCAATGAATAAACTCAGCTATTTTCATGCACTTAAAACCGGGTTATCAGGTTCATTAGCTTCCTGTATTTTTCTGATATTACATGAATCACATTGTATCTGGATCGTAATCAGTGCATTACTGATTTGTCACTCAAATCATTCATCAGATTTATCAAGCATCCTCACAGAAGCGATCGATCGTTTCATAGCAACTGGAATAGGTGTATTACTTGGAATCATTGGCTATGGTATGATATTTTTCATGATTACTGAGAATACGAAGGAACTCATACCTTTAATTTGTCTCATGATTTTCGTCATATCTGATCTAATATTACAATCAACAAAAGCACCAACTGTACTGTCAATTTCAGCAGCAATAGTTATGTTAGTTGGTATTCAAAATCATTCTGCTATTGAAGTGTCCTTCTCACGAGCAATGGATATATTTATCGGTTCATGCATCGGTATCATAATCTCATTATTGATTAACCCATTATGCTATAAATATGGCCAACCAAAATCTGTATAAGATCAATTCAATCAATGACTAAAGATCCTATTTATCCTCGAGCTGTTTCTTCATTAAATCACCGAAGGTCGCAGAAGACTCTTTGTCTTGAGTACGTGAGTACGAACCAGACCTTTGTTTCGGTTCAGTAATTGACATAGATAACATGTTCATCTTCTTGTCGTATGTTAAAAAGTATACTTCGAGGTGATCATTAATATTAGCTGTAAATTCCTTCGTCAGTTTTTTAACAACTACAGGTAATCCTTGTGTCGTTTCACCTAATAATTTTCCATCATCAATCGATGACACAGTAATCACAACACGATCGCCTTTATGATGAGATGTCAGGAATTCCTCAAAAGGATTATCCTCAAGTTGTTTTAGACCAAGAGAAATTCTTTCCTTTTCTGGATCTAAACTAATAATGACTGCAGTTAGTTCATCGCCTTTACTGATTTCTTTTAACCTTTCTTCACCATTTTCATCCCAGGTAATATCATTGACATGAACAAGACCATCAATCCCTCCAGGGAGTCCAATGAATACACCAAAATCGGTAATAGACTTGACTTGACCAGTAACCTTATCTCCAATAGAGTGATCTTCACAGAATGCAGACCATGGGTTTTCTTTACATTGTTTAATTCCGAGAGATATTCTTCTTCTTTCTGCATCGATGTCAAGTACCATCACTTCAACTTCATCACCAAGGTTTAAGATCTTACTTGGATGAATATTCTTATTTGACCAATCTAACTCAGACATATGGACTAAGCCTTCAATACCATCTTCTATTTCAATAAAGCAACCATAATCAAGCATGTTAGTCACTTTACCATGTAATCTTGTTCTAGGTGGATATCTTCGATCAATATTCACCCATGGATCATCAACCATCTGTTTTAAACCAAGTGAAACACGATTATTATCTTGATCATGGTTGAGTACCTTAACAGTGAGTTCTTCACCCACTTTAATCACTTCACTAGGATGCTTTAGCCTTTTCCAACTAATATCCGTGATATGCAGTAAACCATCTACACCACCTAAATCAATAAATGCACCGTAGTCAGTTAAGTTTTTAACAACACCAGTGACAACATCATCTATCTTCATAGTCTCTAAAATTTCTTTACGATCACCAATGGATTCACGCTCTTGAACAAGCTTTCTTGAAACTACGATGTTATTTCTTCTTTTTTCCATCTTCACAATTAAAAAAGAGAATTCTTTACCTTCGAGATCTTCAGGATTTTCCCTAACCGCTTTTGTAAATGCATGCGAACCAGGTAAAAATGCAGTCACTGATCCTAAATCAACAAGAAAACCACCTTTTTTTCTTTCGAGTACTTTTCCTACAATCATCTCATCAGATTTGAATGCATCAGATAATAAATCCCAAGCACGATTTTTAATGGCTTGTTCTCTTGAAAGAATAGTTAGACCATCTCCATTATCAACTGTCACAAGTAAAAAATCTAACTCGTCACCAATATTAATATCGATATTACCCTGTGCATCAGCAAACTGTTTGATGTTGACTCTAGATTCTGACTTTAAGCCTGCATTTACAATGGCAAACTGCCCATCAACAGCCTCTATTTTACCCTTAATAATCGTGCCGGGTGTAAAGTTTACTGTATCTAATTGCTCTTTCTCTAAGTCTTGGAATTTAAGTTGATTTTTCATAATTTAAAAAATGTAGCCATAGGCTGGTTAATAGTTTGTAAAAGTGCCTAAGCACCGCTCATTGCTTCACTGACTTCTATGACTTGTGAAACTACTTCATCAAAAGTATATTCTGATGAATCAATTAAATATGCTCCTTTAGGAACAACCATTGGTGATACTGACCGGTGCATATCATTGAAATCTCTATTTGTAATATCATCACAAATATCTTCTAAGTTAGCATCAATTCCTTTATTAATCAACTGTTGATACCGTCTTTTAGCCCTAACCTCAGGACTTGCTGTTAGAAAAATTTTTATCCGAGCTTCAGGAAATATTTTTGACCCCATGTCTCTACCATCTGCCACAAGACCAGATTCATGATCAAAGTCTCTTTGTTTTTTGATTAAACCCTCTCTCAATACTTTAGATTGAGAGATCTGAGAAGCGAGATTCCCGTATGATTCAGATGTGACTTTTGATGTGATATCCTCTCCATTTAATAACACCATATAATCTTTACTATTTTTAGGATGAGTTACAAACTCTATAGAATCATTGTTAAGTTGATCGACTATTTCACTTATTTGATTAGATGTATATATATTATTTAAAACATAGTAAGCAGCAATACGATAAATCACACCACTATTCAAGTAATGATAATTTAATCTTTTAGAAACTGACCATGAAACACTACTCTTTCCGGTGCCAACAGGTCCATCGATAGTAATGATATTTTTCATTCTAACTCTAGGTTTTCGTCAACATCTACGGGCTCACTCACTGATTGCAATGCCACGAGCTGCTCATTGTCAGATAGATTAATTAACTTTACGCCCTGAGTTTGTCTTCCAATTAGGGATATTTCGCTGACCTTTAATCGAACCATTGTACCACCCGCTGTGAGAAGGAGTACCTCTTCATCTTTATCGACAGCTATTGCTCCGATTACATGACCGGTCCTATCGGTTAAACGCATGCTCATCACACCTAATCCACCACGACTCGTTTCTCGGAAAAGTTTAAGGTTTGTTCTTTTACCAAAACCATTATTCGTCACTGTCAGAATTTGAGCCTTATCAGTGACTACAATCATTGAAATCACTGTCTGATCTTTATGTAATTTAATCCCACGAACACCTCTAGCATTTCTTCCAATTGGCCTTAACTCTGAACAACAGAAGCGATTGACCTTACCGTGGTTTGTAAACAACATGATCTGATCATTTTCTTTCACTAAATCAACACCAATGAGCGCGTCTCCATCATCTAAATTAATAGCATTAACTCCTGAATTTCTTGGCTTAGAAAATGCTGATAATGGCGTTTTCTTGATTGTTCCCTGTTTTGTAGACATCACAACACATTCTTCGGAGTTGAGATCACTCACGCAAAGCAGTGCACTAATTGATTCATCGCTAAGTAACTTAAGGTAATTAACAAGCGGTCTACCTCGCGACCCTCTGCTCGACATTGGCAGACGATACACTTTCAACCAGAAAAGTCGACCCTTAGTCGTGAAACAAAGCATTGTGTCATGAGTAGAGGCAACAGAAAGGAATTTTATGACATCTTCCTCTTTAATGGCAGAGGCCGACTTACCTCGCCCACCTCGACGCTGAGCAGAATAATTTTCAACAGGTTGCGTCTTAGCATAGCCCTCTTGTGTTAATGTTACTACAACTTGTTGATTGGGAATCAAATCCTCATTATCAATTTCTTGGTAACTTTCTAAAATTTCTGTACGGCGCTCATCACCAAACTGATCACGCACTTCCACAAGCTCTTCTTTGATTAGAGCCATTAATTTTTCATTACTTGATAAAATAGCGATATAACCTTTGATCTGCTCAATAATTGAAGCATGATCTGCTAAAATTTTATCCCGTTCAAGTCCAGTCAAACGATGCAATCTCAGATCAAGTATCGCCTGTGCTTGCTGTTGAGAGAGGAAGTATTGACCATCTCTAACACCATATTGATCACTTATTTCATCAATCTTGGTTAGATCGAGGTATGAGAAAACAAGTTGAGAGAGATCAACTTTCCATCCTTTGTTAATCAGTGTTTTCTTTGCTTCCTGCGGTGTTGGTGATGATTTAATTATTTCAATTACCTCATCAAGGTAGCTAATTGCAACAGCTAAGCCTTCAAGAATATGAGCTTTGTTTTTAGCTTTTGCTAAGAGAAAAAGGGTTCGACGAGTAACAACTTCTCTTCGATGAGTAATGAAGGCATTTAAAATATCTAGCAAAGGCATACACTTTGGTACGCCGCCATGTAAACAGACCATATTAATACCAAATACCGTTTGCAAAGCAGTTTGTTTAAGTAGATTATTCTTAACTACTTCAGCATTTTCCCCTCTTTTGACTTCTATAGCAATACGCATGCCGTGACGATCACTTTCATCACGCAAGGTTTGTATGCCTTCAAGCTTCTTATCCTTTACTAACTGTCCAATGTTGTAGAGTAACTTGGCTTTGTTGACCTGGAATGGAATTTCTGTCACGGCGATAGTTTGACGATTGGTTTTAGGGTGAGTTTCAATCTCCATTTTTGCTGAAAGCTGGATTTTACCTCGACCAGTCTCATAGGCTTGAATGATGCCGCTTTTTCCGTTAATGAAAGCAGCTGTAGGGAAATCTGGCCCTGATATATGCTCCATGATATCAACCAGTGTTGCATCTGGGCGGTCTATTAACTCGATAGTACCATTTATCACCTCAACAATATTATGAGGAGGAATATTGGTGGCCATACCTACGGCAATACCAGAAGAACCATTAACAAGTAAATTAGGATAACGAGCTGGTAGAACTGTTGGCTCCACCTCAGAGTTATCGAAGTTTGGGATAAAATCGACTGTGTCACACTCTATGTCATCTAGTAATCGACCCGAAAGTTTAAAGAGTCTAATTTCGGTATATCTCATAGATGCCGCTGAATCACCGTCCACTGAACCAAAGTTTCCGTGTCCATCAATCAGTGGATAGCGCATCGAAAAATCTTGTGCCATACGGACAATGGCATCGTATACAGCCCCTTCTCCATGAGGGTGATAACGACCGAGCGTGTCACCAACTGTTTTAGCCGATTTTTTATAAGCTTTATTCCAGTGTATACCAAGTTGATTCATACAATGGAGCACCCTACGATGCACTGGCTTTAAGCCATCTCGGACATCTGGAAGGGCTCGGCCGACGATGACACTCATTGCATAGTCTAGGTAGGCATTTTTAATCTCGTCCTCAACTAATTGAGGGCTTATTATTTCATGTTTAAAATCATTCATATCAATTTTCTTTAAAATTATACTCTAAATCACAACCAGCATACAAATCAACTTTAAAAAATAATTAGAAAAAAAACTTCAAAAACAAACCAATATTTAACATGTTTTTTCATACACTTAAACCCATTTTAATTGATTTTTTCTCAATAGATGTTATCATAATATAATAGAGGGAATGGAATACGGAGAAACTCATGAAAGAATATAAGACACAGAAGGATTTACTTAAAAATGCGTTTAAGGATGAATACATGTGCGATTCTCAACTTGCTTTCTTTGAGAAAAGACTTAAACATGATCGTGAGTCAGTCTTAAAGAGTATTGAAAATACAAAATCCGATTTTACTAACGAAGAAGTTACAAGCGATGAAAATGATATGGCCTCTAATCAAGAGATTAAAATCCGAAACTTAAGATTAATTGAACGACAAACAAAGTTATTACATAAAATCGAAAATGCCATCGATAGGATACACAATGGTGAATTTGGTTATTGCGACAGAACAGGGGAAGAAATTGGACTTCCTAGACTACTCGCTCGACCAACTGCAACATTATCAATCGAAGCAAAAGAATCTCAGGAAGTGATCGAAAGACAAGATCACAGTGAGTAAACTCTCAATCTTTGCACCCATTTGAACTGATTAGGATCGTAAAAGCCAATCCTTTGAAACAAATACTCTACCCCGTAGGCAATGATCATCCATTTGAAATAAAACCATTGTACATTAGTATTACTTAGTATTCCTTGATGCATTGACCAATAGCTTATTACACATGCAATCGCCAATCGAGAAAATATATCAAATGCCATAATTGCTCTTAGGAAAGTTAATATCAGAAATAAAAACATCGCCGCGACCAATATATCAATCGGTTGGTGGTAGCCACAATAAACCAATGCACTTCCCGTTAATAGAATGACCACTAGAAATTGTAATAACTGTTTGCGAGGATCTAATATCAACCCATAGACTGTGCCATATGCAATTGTGTGACCGCTAGGAATACTCCATCCCAGAAGCATCATCCATTCAGATAATGGCATGCCTATGTACGCTTTTAAATAACATTTAAAAATCAAAACCAAACAATAAGATTGTGCAATAAACATCGTCTTTTTTTCTGAGAATCTTATAAATAATGTACCAATCGCTATGACACTGAGAAGGTCTATGATCATATGTGAAATTATTAAGCCAAATGTGTGCATAGTAAAATATTAACACCGAATAGAGCTTTAAAACAAATTATTACTTACCCTCAAAATGAATGGGATCGATTTTATGATGATCATATTTTAAACTTAAGCCAAGATTACGCCTCAAAAATATTGCAGCCTTACTGATTGTTTTTTCTGCTTCAGGCACATACAAACCTAGCAGATGATGCGCATGCATACATCCTTCATTGACATAAAAATTAGCTTCAACACCAAAATCTAAAGCCCTAGTATAAAAGTATCTTGCTGTATCAATTAACATATCATCTGTTCCAATACTAATAAACATTGGCGGGAACTTTTTTAGATTTGCATAAATTGGCGATACAAGTGGATCTTTGGGGTCATGACCATTTAAATATGCAGCTGAACATGTTCGTAGTATTTTTTCACTCAAAATAATGTCTTTTTTTTCTAAGTCATGATAAATGTTTGTATCGTCATACATTTCCACCGTCACACAAGGTGATAAGAGCACTAATGCTGCTGGTAACAAAGCGTTTCTCTTTCTAAGTATTGAGAGTGTAGATAATGCTAATGATGCTCCAGCTGAATCAGCCACAAATGCAATTTTATGTTCAGGATATCCTAACTCTAAAAGATAATCATAGGATTTTACACAATCATAAATTCCAGCAGGAAAAGGGTGTTCTGGAGCTAATCTATAGTCGGGGATCAACATGGGCACACCCGTTACAGACACAACATCATAGCCACACCTTTGATAACTTTTTGAAGATCCTTGGCAAAAACCGCCACCATGAAAGTACAGTATAATACTCTCTTTTGTACTAAGGTCGTCCTTGATCCATCTTCCATGAATATGCTCATGTATTTTTAATTCTGAAACAATCGCTGTTTTGGGCATTTCAAGTGACCCAAAAGCAAATTCCATCTCATTGCGCAGATCACTAATTGAAAGCGACTTTAAATAATCTTTCTGACGTCTTATCTGCTGTTTAATGAACCAATTTTTAAGTGACATACTCTAATTATAGTTGATAAACAGTAAATACATTCTGAAATTTTAAAACAGTATTTGTATCGTCAAGACAATCAAATTATAATTAGAATATGAACATATTAATCGCAGGCATTACAGGACTCATAGGAAAAAAACTAGCCATCGATCTTAGTCCTAATCATACCATTTTCGGCATAGGTCGCACTAAGTCAAATGTCTTAAAAGTCACAAAAAACGCCTTTGATTGGAACGATGATCTAGAACAGATCATCTCCAAGAATCAAATTGATGTCATCATTAATCTTTGCGGCGCCTCTATTGGCCAATTGTGGCTAAAACATTACAAGTTCATATTAAAAAACAGTCGTTTTGAACCAACAAAAAAAATCGTATCAGTGCTCAATAAGTTTCCACATATACATCTTATTAATGCAAGTGGCATTGGTGTTTATGGTTATACAAAGAGCACTGATAAAAATGAAGGACAAGAATCAATACCAGCAAAGACACCGAAAAACTTTGTCGATAAAGGTTTTTTGTGTCGACTGTCAAGAGAATGGGAAAAACTTGCTTGTACTCATAAAAATACTACATTACTTAGACTCGCCCCAGTATTTGACTATTATGGTGGCATCTATAAAAAGATCATTACACCCTCCATCTTGAAAGTAATCATTCAGTTCGGTCAAGGAGAAATCCCTTTTCCATGGATATCATTAAGTGATGTCTCTAGTATGATTGAATTGATTATTCAACAAAAATGTACTGGGGCGATTAATGCATGCACGGATGAAATGATTACGTACAAAGAGATTCATGAAAAAATTGCTACACACCATCGCTGTAAGAAAATCACTATACCAGACGAATATGTGAGTTTTTTATTTGGGCAAATGGGTACGGAGCTGTTTCTCAATGGTAGCCAAGCAAAACCCTTAAAAATCATCAAAAGTGGATTTGTGTTCAAGTTTCCGAATTTTGATTCATTCCTAAATAACACGCTTTCATGATGAATTTTAATCATCAACTTGACATATTTCGCAAAAAAAATTATTATCACAATTTATTGGGGCTGTAGCTCAGCTGGGAGAGCGCTTGCATGGCATGCAAGAGGTCGTCGGTTCAAGCCCGATCTGCTCCAATGAAGATAAACTTGGTCCCCATCGTCTAGAGGCCTAGGACATCGCCCTTTCACGGCGGTAACAGGGGTTCGAATCCCCTTGGGGACGCCATTAGGACCAATTGTGATAACCTACATTTCCTTTTTCCTTACTCTAATCATATGCATGCAAGTGCTTGATAAGTTTATTAAAGGATATTTTCAGGTTAACATTGCAATCTTAGCATGCGCATTTCTTTTTAGCGTTTTATACAAAATCCTTATTTCAAACTTTAGTGATCAAAGTCACCTCTATTTTTATGAGTTTATTAAGAATATCGATTTCCAAATGCTGTTAATCAAATATCTTCTAAGCTATATGCTTTTTGCAGGGTCTTTGCTGTGTGATTTAAAAGCCATTAGACAACAAAAATGGTCAATTTTTTCACTTGCTTTCCTTGGCACTGTATCATCCACAGCCATTGTAGGTATCATCACATACCTTATATTGCATGCGTTTGGTATCAATACTGCGATCACCTATTGTTTACTCTTTGGTGCATTCATTTCTCCAACAGATCCAATTGCAGTGCTGGATATGCTGAAATTTTTAAATGCTCCAAAAAAGTTAAGAGAGATTATTGCTGGCGAATCATTATTTAATGATGGTGTTGCAATAGTCATCTTCATTACTCTTTTAAATATAGTCAATAAAGAAATCTCTACTGTGACATCAGTGACGATATTATTTATTCAAAGTTCATTTGGAGGATTATTCTTTGGATTTATTCTTGGTTGGATTGCGATTCAACTCATGAATCTTGGACATAAAGAAAATGAGATAGACATACTCCTCACCCTATGGATTACGACAACAGGTTATTGGTTAGCAAATCATCTCCAGGTTTCCGGACCACTTGCTATGGTTGTTTCAGGCATTTACATTGGCAATTATATCACGCAAACAAGAAAAAAAGCATTATGTACGTTTTGGTCCACAATTGATCATGTGTTGAATGCAATATTATTTTTCCTGATCGGATTTGAATTTATCCTCTATGATTTCAACTCAATGAACTATCTGATACCGATTATACTTTTAATCGTTTGTCTTTTTTCAAGATTCATCAGTGTCCTTATTTCTCTGAATCTCTTTAAGATCAAACCAAGAATTTTGAAAAATGAACAAATCATCATTATGTTTGGCGGTTTGAAAGGTGGATTAACTATTGCCCTTTCTTTTCTGATTCCAGCCAGCCCAGAAGACTTCATATTTAAAATCACAGCTTACTTTCTTGTTGTATTTTCAATCATTGTTCAGGGACTCACAATTAAGCCCCTAATGCATGCTCTTGACTACACTCACTCTGAAAAGTAAGATCTGAATATGAACAATTTATTTTATCTATTTACTGTTACACTATTAATCTTATTTTTAGCTAATGCAATCAGGATTCTCAGAGAATATGAAAGAGGTGTTGTATTTTTTCTTGGGAGATTTTACATGGTCAAAGGACCAGGACTGATCTTAATTATCCCCGTACTCCAACAAATGGTTAAAGTCAGTAAGCGAATTGTTGTGCTCGATATACCACCTCAAGACATTATTTCGAAAGATAATGTCTCTGTGAAGGTGAATGCAGTCGTGTATTACAGAGTTAAAAATCCTGAGTTGTCTATTAACCGTGTTGAAAACTTTAATGAAGCAACAAGCCAACTTTCACAAACAACATTACGTTCAACCCTTGGTCAGCACGATCTTGATGAAATGCTATCAGAGAGAGATAAACTAAATACTAGTTTAAGAACAGTGATTGACCGAGAATCTGATTCATGGGGTATCGAAATCATCAATGTTGAAATTAAAGATATTGATATTAGTGAATCTATGGTCAAAGCAATCGCTAGACAAGCAGAAGCAGAAAGAGAAAGAAGAGCTAAAATTATTAACTCTGAAGGTGAATTACAATCAGCTGAAAACCTTCAAAAAGCAGCACTGATTCTCAGTAAAGAATCCATTGCATTGCAACTAAGGTACTTACAAACTTTATTGGATGTTAGCTCCAATCCATCTTCTACGATCGTATTTCCAATGCCATTAGAAATACTCAACTTTTTACAAAAAAACCCGACTAAAGAGAAAAAATAGCATGGTTACCTTTGCAGCTGCACCGGCATTAGAATTTAAGTCTAAATCCGTTAATATGGCTAGTATTCACGTTCATTCCTCGAATCTAGTTAAATTAAAATCTGATCTAAAACAAAAAATTGAGCAATCTCCAATGCTATTCAAAAATGCACCTGTGATTCTTGATTTTGGAAATATTGAGGACTGTCTTTTCGATGTGAATGAGCTTTTAAAGTTATGTCACCAGCTCGCTATTTATCCTGTTGCTATTCAGAATGCAACTGAAGAATTACAGATCAAATTCTTAAATATCGGAATACCTAGACTGAATTCCAATACGACTAAAAAAGAAAACATTAGTGAGAAAGTGATTACAACCTCTGTAAGATCTGGTCAGCAACTTTATTTTGATTGTCCGGTTACAATTATCGGTGATGTCAAAGCAGGTGCAGAGATTTTATCGGATTATTCTATACACATTTATGGTACTTTGTATGGTAAAGCAATGGCAGGTATTCAATCAAATGATAATGCTCAAATTTTCATGCAAGCTTGTCAGGCGGAATTAATTTCTATCGGAAAACGATATCTCATCGCACAAGATCATCAGCAACTCATCTACAACTATCAAATTAGAATAAAATCGTTTAATGGAGAACTTAAGGTAATGAAGCTTTGACCTTAGGAAATTTGTACGTTATATTAACTGTAATATTTTAAAAGAGGTATCAAATTGTCTGAAGTAATCGTCGTAACGTCTGGTAAAGGTGGTGTAGGAAAAACTACAACTAGTGCATCCATATCAACAGGTTTATCTATGAGAGGAAAGAAAACCGCTGTAGTAGATTTTGATATTGGTCTGAGGAATCTAGATCTTGTCATGGGATGTGAAAGACGGGTCGTGTACGATTTAATTAATGTCATTCAAGGGGATGCTAGTCTAAAACAAGCATTAATTAAAGATAAAAGAAGACCAAATCTTTATATATTACCAGCATCACAAACGAGAGATAAAAATGCGTTAACATTAGATGGTGTCAAAAAAGTTATAGATCAACTTAAAGAAGAATTTGACTACATTGTTTGTGATTCTCCAGCAGGTATTGAAATTGGTGCAGAAATGGCAATGTATTTTGCTGATAAGGCCATCGTTGTCGCTAACCCTGAAACATCTTCAATAAGAGACTCTGATCGAATGATCGGTATTTTGTCGAGTAAAACATATCGTTCAAAAAACGATATGCCCCCAGTTCAGGAATCACTGCTGATTACAAGGTACTCTCCTCAAAGAGTTGAAGAAGGTAATATGCTTTCAGTAAACGACGTATCAGAATTCCTTTCAATTCCGTTGATTGGCGTTATCCCTGAATGTAGATCAGTATTAGATGCCTCTAATGTTGGGGCGCCTGTAATTACAAACCAAGAAAGTAATGCTGGTATTGCCTACATGGATGCAGTAGACCGTTTATTAGGTAAATCTAAGCCAATGCGATTTGTTACTCTACAAAAGAAAAACCTGTGGGGTAGAATTAAATCAATGATAGATTCAACGAGTGAGGTAAGCTGATGAGTGGTATTTTAGATTATTTCTTTCCTCCCAAAAAAACAACTGCTAATGTTGCTAAAGAACGATTGCAAATTGTTGTATCTCATCAAAATTATCAGGATGCATCAAAGGATTTTGTTCAAAATCTTAAAGACGAGCTGATTGATGTCATTACAAAATACACCAAAGTAGATCAAGAACAGGTACAAGTTAGTTTACAAGGCTCTATTTTAGAACTCAATGTTGTATTACCTGATGATATTGAAAGCAATGACTAATAGCAATTCTCAAATTTAAGGATTTACTTTGACTGCTCTAATTAAAAAAAAACGTCATTCAATCCATATATTTGATTATCCTGAAGATGTATCAGTCATCATTTCGATTGATAACCTTTTTTTAGGTCCAGCTCTTGGGGGCACAAGAATGCGTCATTACACCTCAAAAGAAGATGCAATTCTTGATGTAAAACAACTTTCCCATGCGATGACATTCAAATCTGCGATACATGGTCTTAATCAAGGTGGAGGGAAATGTGTTATCTATAATCCAAAGTCATTAACATTTAATGAGATTACACCATTTTTTATTGATGCAATCAACGCACTTCACGGTGATTTTATAGCAGGTAATGATATGGGCATTTCTGTTGAGATGTTAAATAAAATTCATCAAGAATCACCGTACTTATTTAACCGTCATGGTAATGCTCTAGATCCTTCTATATTTACAGCGGAATCTGCTTTTTTATGTATCGAATATATACAAAGTAATATTTTGAAGAAAGCAAAGTCTGATGTCACTATTAAAGTGCAAGGCCTTGGACATACAGGCAATGCACTTTGTCAATTACTATTAGATGCAAACTATCAGGTACAGGGATTTGATATTGTCCAAACGACACTAAAACCATTTTTAGGACACCCCTCCTTTACACCTCTCAATAAAGAAACCTGGTTTGAAACAAAGTGTGATATTTTTTCCCCATGTGCTGCAGGCGGTGTCATTACGTCTAAAACGATCCATAATTTAAATTGCTCTGTCATCTGCGGTATTGCCAATAATCCATGTGAATCATATGCGACAATTTCACAACTGAATACTAAAAATATATTATATATTCCTGATTTCATTTCTAATGGTGGCGGTGTGATCTATGCTTCAGGCATTTATCATGGTCAATCTGTTGCAAACATTCGTAAAAAGATTCATTCTATCTCTCAGCTTCTTGAATCCCTTGATTTAAAATCCTCAAATATTCCATACGATACCGCTGTAAAAATAATCCATCAACGTCTATCGGAGAGTTAATGCCCGAAAGTATGAACGATCTTCTCAGTGGATATAAATGGATGCTATTTTCAAGATTACTTGAAGAAAAAATGGTCAGTATGCAACGTCATGGAGAAATTGGAACTTACCCTGGATCTAAAGGTCAAGAAGCTTTATATGTTGGTATCGGCTTAAAACTTGGTCAAAAAGACTGTTACGCTCCTTACTATAGAGACCAACCTACTCTTTTAATGCGCGGCTATCGTCCACTTGACCTGATGAGATTATGGGGCGGTGACGAGAGAGGCAATCAAGTAGGACATGATTTTCCAATATCTATCCCTATTGCTACACACATCCTACATGCTGCTGGAGCAGCTTATGCATTCAAAATAAAAAAAACCAAGGAAATCGCTTTGGTCACATTAGGTGATGGTGCAACCTCCAAAGGCGATTTTTATGAAGCATTAAACTTTTCAGGTCTCTACGACTTGCCCATCTTATTTGTAATTAACAATAACCGTTATGCTATTTCCGTTCCACTTGAAAAACAGTCGTCTCAAATAGATCTTTACAAAAAAGCAGACTCATTTGATATTGAATCACATCAACTAGATGGGCTCTGCCTTAAAAACACGAGTGAGAGTCTTGAACACTATATCAATCAAGTACGTTCTCGTTCTCGACCAATACTATTAGAGTACAAAACACATAGACTGTGTGATCATACTACTTCTGATGATGCAAAACGTTATAAATCTAAAACAATCATTGAAAAAGAAATTGCAGAAGACCCTTTAGTTAAACTCAGAAATACACTGAGAGAACATCAATTACTCAACGATCACCAAAATAAATTATTGAAAGAGGAGCTAAATGAAACGATTCAAGCTGATTATGTTCAATTTATTAATGACTCAACGTTAAATTATGCAGATGCAAAATCACATCTTTATGCCGAATTACCCATGAAGTAAGTTATGACACATTATTCAATGGCACAAACAATCAATTTAGCTCTGGACTCATTACTCAGTGAAGATCAGCGAACCATTCTCATTGGCGAGGATATCGGATTGAATGGCGGTGTATTCAGAGTGACAAGCCAACTCATGGAAAAATTTGGCGAAGAGCGTGTTATAGATTCACCTCTAGCAGAAAATATGATTGCTGGCTTATCTATTGGCATGGCGATGCAGGGCCTCAAACCAATTGCAGAGTTTCAATTCCTTGGTTTTATTTATCCAGCGCTTGAACAAATCATCAGCCATGTTAGTAAAATGCGCTACAGAACGCTTAGTAGACTCTCTTGTCCTATTATTTTTCGAACACCCTATGGTGGTGGTCTCAATGCACCAGAACATCATTCAGAGAGCACAGAGGGATTATTTGCTCAAATACCAGGTTTGAGGGTCTTAACACCATCAACACCTGCGAAAGCCTATTCATTGATGAGAGCTGCATTTCAATCGAATGACCCTGTCATTTTTTTAGAACCAACAAAATTATATCACGCATCAAAACAAGAGATCACCACATTTAATGATAATATTAATATTAACACAGCCAGTATTGAAAATACTGGTCAACATCTCACATTGATATCATGGGGACCGATGATGGTGGAGTCTAGGAAAATAGTCTCGGCATATCGAGAACATGGTATCCATATAGAACTGATTGATCTAGTTTCATTACAGCCAATTGACTATGACACCATTATCAATTCTGTTTTGAAAACCAGAAGATGTGTCATTGTGAGTGAAGCTGCAAATACTGTTGGGGTTGCCTCTGAAATTGCTTATACAATCCAAGAAAAATTATTTAATCATCTTATAGCTCCAGTCAAACGAGTCAATGCAGATCATCATGTAATCCCCTACTACAAGCTAGAATCAATGTATCGTCCAAATATCAACAAAATCTCTAAAGTCATCAACCAGGTATTAGCATGGAAAAATTAATAAAATTACATGACCTTGGTGAAGGTCTGAATGAAGCAAAAGTAATTGAGTGGGTGGTTCAATTAGGTGACTCTGTCAAAGAAGGAGACGTACTTGTTTTATTAGAGACAGCAAAATCAATTGTTGAATTACCGGCACCATTCAATGGCACAGTTAAAGAACTAATCAGCCTAGAAGGAACAATGGTGAACATTGGTTCTTCTCTTTGTAGAATGGAATTAGATCAACCACAAGTACACCAAACCGCTCCACTGGTTGGGCAATCATCAGATGATTTAATTGAAATTCCCTCAGAGATATCATTGCAAACACATGTCACTCAAGAACCAATGACACGTCACTTTGTGAAGTCTCATCAAAATATTATTCCAACAACCATTTTTGATTATGTCTATGTGCCTGATCAGTTTAAAAGAAAGATCACTTATCAATTTTCTAAGTTATTAAGTACAACCCTAAAAGCTTTCCCTGATATTAATGCCCATTATGATGAAGAAAGTAAAAGCATAATCCCACACTCTGATGTTGATCTTGGGATTGCTATGGAAACAAATGATCTTGGTATCTTCGTGCCAACAATACATAATCCTGAGCATTTATCTTTTGAAGAGTTTAATCATATCGTGACAGATTTGAAAGAAAAAAGAATGCATTCTAAATATTATCAATCAAAGATTCCCCCGTCTTTTACACTGTCCAACATTGGATCTGTAAATGGCTATTGGGGAACGCCTATCTTAATCCCCCCAACGATTGCTATTATTGCAATTGGTAAAATAACTGTTCAACCTTACTGGGATGGAAAAACATTTAAACCAAGATCTTTCATACCCGTCTCTCTTACTTTTGATTATCGCTATATTAGTGGACAACTTGCTTGTCAATTTGTACATAGCCTTCAATTCGAATCATGATATTTAAATCTGTTGATAACGTTAGATTCGTCTTTGGAAATCATATATAGTGAGAGGCATGGAGCAACAATGAACGAACATACTCCCATGATGAAACAGTATTGGTCGATCAAAAAAGATCACCCTACTATACTTTTATTTTACAGAATGGGGGACTTTTATGAGCTTTTTTACGATGATGCTAAAAAAGGGGCTCAACTACTCAATATCACACTCACTACGCGAGGTAGTTCTGCAGGTGAGCCTATCCCAATGGCTGGGATTCCACATCATAGTGCCAAAAATTATTTTTCACGACTCGTGAAACTCGGAGAAAAATTTGCTATTTGCGAGCAAATTGAAGATCCTAAATTATCTAAGGGGCCTGTCAAAAGAGCTGTGACTGAAATTGTCACTCCAGGTACTGTGACTGATGACTCTTTTCTTAATCCTGATCGAGAAAATACATTATTGGCGATTCATCAACATGGCGTTGAGTTTGGTGTGGCATTACTCAACTTGTGTAAAGGTACCATTGAAATTTGTAAGGTGAATGATCAAGAACAAGTGAATGATTTACTCTCAATCTGGTCACCAAGTGAATGCATTATTAACGAAAAAAATAAATCCACCCTTCCAATCCCAGTTTCATATCGACCAAACTGGGAATTTCAACTCGACACCTGTTATCAAAAATTATGTGAACATTTTAAAGTCCTTAATCTACACGCTTTTGGCATTGAATCAGAACCTGCAATTATTTCAGCTTGTGGCGCTTTAATTAATTATATCGATTTGACGCAGAGTAACAACTTATCAAATATCCATGATATTGTGATTAGACAAACTGAGCAGTTTCTAATTATTGATGCAGCCTCTCGAAAACATTTAGATTTAATTGATACTGATCAGTCTACAGGGATTAATCTCTTTGACTTAATTAAAAAAACAAAAACGCCAATGGGCACCCGTTTACTTAAAAAATGGTATTTACAACCTATAAGAGCACACAATCAACTGAACGATCGTTATGATGCTATTGAGCAGCTGATATCCCACAATCACATCCATACATTAAGAGATAAATTGAAAGTAATTGCAGATATTGAACGTATCGCAAGTCGCATCACTAATGAGACCGTTAAACCAAGAGAGTTGATTCAGTTGGCAGATGCTTTAACGATGGTGCCCGAGGTGTATCATCAATTAAATCAAGACCTACCACAATTATTTAATACCTACGAAAATCTCGACCGAATTGAGCAACTCATATTAAGTATATTAGATAAGGCATTTATATTAGGTGAAACAACAGGCTATACGATTCGTTCAGGTATTCATCATGACCTTGATGAATTAAGACAACTAGCACATACTGAAACATTCATTAAGGCATTTGAAATGAAAGAACGGGCTAGATTAAACTGCCCGAAACTCAAAGTTGGGTATAATCGAATCCAAGGCTTCTATATTGAGATATCAAAACTCACTCCATTTAGCCCTCCAGATAATTATCAAAGAAAACAAACATTAAAAAATTCTGAACGATATATTACGAGTGAACTGAATGAGTTTGAACAAAAGGTATTAACTGCAAAAGCAAAACAAACGCATATAGAGGATATTATTTATAAAAAACTTTTAGCAGATTTAAAAATAGAAAATCATTTAATTAAAAACACAGGAGCGATTATTGCTCATGTTGATGCACTGAATGCATTGGCATACGTAACTCACCAATATCAATGGCATCGCCCTACTCTTACCAATGAAACAGGCATTCAAATTCATCAAGGGCGACATCCATTAGTAGAACAACAATCAGATCATCCATTTATTCCAAATGATTTACATATCAACCCCAGTAATTCCTTAAAACTCATTACTGGGCCAAATATGGGGGGTAAATCAACTTACATGAGACAATGCGCCATCATTGTCATACTTGCTCATATTGGGAGTTTTGTCCCTGCTGATTACTGTCTAATTGGACCTATCAATCGTATATTTACTAGAATTGGTGCTAATGATGATATCAGCCAAGGACAGTCGACTTTCATGGTTGAAATGCAAGAAACAGCCAACATCTTGAGACATGCTACTCCAAATAGTCTTGTTATCATGGATGAAATTGGTCGCGGTACAAGCACTTATGATGGACTAGCTATTGCATATGCCTGTGTCATACATCTTGTTCAAACGATTAAATGTATGTGTCTTTTTGCTACCCATTACTTTGAACTGACTGCGCTTGAACAACAATATGATACACTCGAAAATTTCCATGTCAGTGTGAATGAGTTTAACGATCAAGTGATTTTCCTTCATCAAATTAAAAAAGGTGCTGCTAAAAAAAGTTATGGTATTCACGTTGCAAAATTGGCGGGGATGCCTGAACCAATGATGAGTATTGCTCGAAAAAAACTCATCGAGCTCGAAGGAGTAAGTGACAATCAACCACTGCCATCAACAGTCTATGAAGAAAGTATTATTAATCAGCTCAGATCTATAGATCTTGATCAGTGTACACCCAAACAAGCCTGGGAATTGATTCACGCATTAAAAAGCGCTCTGATTGCTGAGAGTTAATTAGATTCGTGATCACGAACAAATGCCCTAAAGTCAACGCGAATATCCTTCATTAAATTTAATATCATAAAGAGATTCGGGATAACCAGTAATGGAATTAGAATATTCAATGTGATCATTAAATCAACTAAATTAAATGAGAATGCTGTGAGTATTAAAAACAAGAAAATAAAATCATAAACAAACTGATAAGACACGAACTTGATATTAGTAAATATATACTTCCAAGCTTGCATACCATAATAATATGTACTCAATATCGTTGATAACACAAAGACGCAGACAATAATATTGAAAAGATCACCCACCCAAGGTAAAAACTTCTCCATCGACACTTTTGTGAGTTGAGCCCCAATGTATGGTAATTGGTTTCCTTCAGGATAAGCAAATAAAATGACTAACGCTGTTAGAGTACAAATAACAATGGTATCGATGAAAGGCTCTAATAATGCAACTAAACCCTGCTTGACAGGTTCCGATGAATGGGCTGATGAGTGAGCAACAGAAGATGTACCTAACCCTGCTTCATTTGAAAACGCACCAAAAGAAGTACCAAAAAGGAAGCTTGCCAACATACCGTTACCAAAAGCATCGTAAGAAAATGCATGATTAATAATCAGAATGATGACCTGAAGTAACTGATCAAGATTAATTATTAAAATCGTTATACATAATAGAATATAAATCAAAATTGTGATTGGAAGTAGATAAGATAAAATATCTGCAATTTTTTTTATACCACCATAAATGACAGTGAACACAACACATAATAAGGCAATAGAAACAGCTAACTGAGCGCTTGTATCTACAGTACCTGAAGCTAATATGGCAACCAATTCATTCACCTGATAAATGTTTCCAAGAATGAGGCTGGTGAGTAACAAATTCACTGCATAAACCAATCCAAGTACACGAGCAATGAAGGGGAAGTAGTATTTAATTAATTTGCGTTTATCATTATACCAAATGCTCTTTTTATTAAATGCCTCAAATAAAGTGTACATTGTACCACCTTTGATCTCATCCTGGGTGGTAATTCGATATTTTTGGCCACACGTTGCTTCCATAAATTTAGTTGTCATGCCAAAAAAGCTAGCTAGTATCATCCAAAAGATAGCTCCAGGACCACCAAGTGCTATGATAATCGCAACTCCGGATATATTCATTAAACCGATGGTACAGGATAAAGCTAGTGTGAGTGCTTGAAAGTGTGATATTTCCTTTGATTCAAGATTTTGTGATCGTGATTTAAAAATGAGCCTGAGAGCAAAATTAAATTGCCTTACATTAATCCAGTCAAAATAAATACATAAATATAGGCCAGTTAAAAAGATCATCAGCGCAGAACAAGGCATTACCCATGTCATGATGTTAAATAGTACGAGGTTATAATTCATCGGTCTTTTTTCTGATGATACAGTTGGTTGTTTAAGTATTGTGGGGTCACATCTTTCCAGGTTTGGGTCACTAATGTACCATTGTCTATCGCTTGATTAGTAATAGTGATTGCTGTTTTAGCATCAGGTACAAATGGATGTTGATCAAGATCACTGACCTGATAATCATGAGCTGGCATTTGATCCGCGTGTATTAATTGATCAGGTTGTATTGACTCTATTCCTTTAGTGGTGGTTTTGTATCTGCCAAAATAAAGTTTCGATAGTTTTGCATCCAACAATACACTCACTTCTGTTTTATTTGAATGACTTAGTGCTTGATATGCAATATTTTTTAGTGAGGAAATACCATAGACAGGTATATTAGCAGCATATGAGAAACTTTGAACCCAAGATGCTGCAAGACGTATACCAGTAAAGCTACCAGGGCCAATTCCCCAAATAATAAGACCCAGTTGATTTAAGGACACATCATACAGCCTAAAGATGGTATCAAGTTCATTTAAAAGAAGATCTTGATTCCTAGAAACACCACTAAGCGTTTTTTCGTGAAAATGACCATCGACCTCGATAGCGATAGATCCAACTGCAGAGGAAAATTCAACAGCTAACTTAATCACTGGATTTGATTGATTGAATATAAAGGTTTGCATCTTGCAATTGTGCATACCCTTTTGAATTAAGTCCGTTATAAACCATACCCTCATCCCAGACTATATTACGATTGATGTTTAATGATGAGTGACTCATCTGCGCATTCCACCTACTCGGATCAATATTTAAGGTATCACCATCTAAACAAAACTTTAAGTTAGTATGTTCATTGCTAGACTGTGATTGTAATTGAACAGTCTGACAACTATTTGGAGAAAGATAAAGCATGGTCGGTTTTACTGGCATTGATTTACCAGAAGGCCACATTTTTGCATAACCACTTTTAAATCGTACCAACAAAGACTCTGAACCTGGTTGTGGTTTTGATTGAAAAAAAGGTTCAAAAAAAGTTCTAGTATAAGTACTTATCGCACTCAATTTTGATTGATTGTTTGAATTCTGCCAATCTTCCTCACTCATACCGGTGTAAGGCTGAAGTACAGAACAACCCGAAAGAAGTAAAATAAAAGGAACTACGTACAACATAAATACAAATTACCATGTATTAAAATAAGCTTCAATGGTTCGTCGTGGGCGTCCCTGCCCTTATGCTAATTTCCATTATTAGCGTAGACCCGTTGTAAAATCCATTTAGACGAACCGTAGCACAATCCATCGCACTACTCTTTTATCTGTGACATCCTGTCAATGTGATTCATCCTTGAAAAATCCATTTACCAGATAAGTACAATCCCTTATTTATAATATAACAAACATTAAACAAAATATCTAACCGCTCAAAATAAAGTGTATTTTGCACACTTTAGTGCATAATTGTTTTTATTGTGCTTTTTCATACACTTAGACAATATAAGGGAATGTTTTGTAGGATATATCCCTCAAAATAAACATCTTATGCTTTATATCATACAGGAATATAGATTCAATCCGATCCAAATAAGTTTTTTATTTAATTAACAGTTCACAGACTTGCAAAGCCAATAAAAAAAAAGCATTATTTGACTTAGGGTGGTACTTAAATATGAATTTACTCGAAAACAAAAAAGCACTAATTATAGGTGTTGCTAGCAATAGATCGATTGCATATGGTATAGCAAAACAAATGCGTGCACATGGCGCTCAACTTGCTTTTAGCTATATTGGTGAGCGTTTTAAATCAAGATTAACCTCCATTGCCCAAGAATTTGACTCCAAGTTAACTTTTCCATGTGATGTTTCAAATGACAATGAAATCAAAGATATGATCCAATGGATCTCTAACGAATGGAAAACAATTGATATTATTGTTCACGCAACTGCATTTGCACCCACCGAGATGCTCGGCGGTGACTACCTTGAGCATATGAATCAGGAAGGCTTTAAAACTGCCCATGAAATTAGTTCGTATAGCCTAGCAGCAATCTGTAAGCACGCACGACCACATCTTAATCAATCCTCAATTTTGACATTATCCTATATCGGCGCTCAACAAGCGATTCCTAGTTATAATATCATGGGAGTCGCAAAAGCAAGCTTAGAAAGTAATGTCAGATATCTTGCAGCATGTCTTGGTCCTGATGGACACAGAGTGAATGCCATATCCGCTGGACCGATAAAGACCTTAAGCGCATCTGCAATTAAAGGATTTAAAGAGAAACTGATCCACGATGCAAACACTAATCCTCTTAGACGTAACACAACACAAGAGGATGTCGGTAATGCTGCTACTTTTTTGTGTTCATCACTGTCAAGTGGTATTACCGGTGAAGTACTTTATGTTGATAACGGCAACCATATACTTGGAGCGAACTAAATATGTCAGAAATTCTTATTAATTTAATCGTCTTTTTTTTGAAAACAATAGTTATCGTTGCCGCAATTATATTAATCATTGCATCAACCAAAAAAAAATCTAGTAATCAGCTGATCATAACACACCTAAACAAAAAATGGCTTGAGGTAAATAAATACTTTACCAAAATGACGAAACAAAAAATTTCTCATAAAAAATCACAAAAGAAGAAAAATAAGTGTTTTTATGTCCTATTTAAAGGAGATATGAATGCCTCTTCAGTTGTCAAACTTAGAAATGAAATATCTGCCATTATTAATAATGCCACTAAAAATGATAAGGTATGTATTAACATTGAAAGTCCTGGTGGAACGATTATAGACTACGGACTTGCAAATGCTCAGTTACAACGTCTAAAACAAGCAAAGATTAGTTTAGATGTTGTAGTTGATCGAGTCGCTGCATCAGGTGGTTACCTCATGGCATGTGTGGCAGATAAAATCATCGCCGCACCCTATTCTTTTATTGGTTCAATAGGTGTTGCCTTTGAACTTTTTAACGCACACGAACTGCTCAAACATCATCATATTCAAACAGAAACAATCACATCCAAAAAATATAAACGAACATTAACCCCTTTCTCTAAAACAACACCAGAAGCAAAAGCCAAGGTCAGAGAGGATCTATCTAAATACCAGCAACAGTTTGAATCATCAATTCTAAAATATAGACCTAAACTCAACATCAATGAAGTGGCAACAGGTGAATATTGGTGTGCTGAAAATGCCATCAAGCTTGGTTTAGTTGATGAACTTGGGACTAGTGATGAGTATCTTTTCAATACTATGAAAGAATACGATGTGTATCAAGTTGAATATAAAGTTAAAGCCAGTATGAAACAGAAGTTTTTTAATCGAATGAAATCATATGTCCAGTTTTGATTCATATCAATATCAATGGATGGATCCATTTGGTCCTCTATCAACACTACACAAAATTAATCCTGTTCGGCTTTCTTTTATAGAGAAAGTTATGAAAAACAAAACAAAAACAGTGCTAGATGTCGGTTGTGGCGGTGGTATATTTACTTTCCATCTTCACAATGCATTACCTGAACTATCTATTACAGGTATTGATTCTTCAGCACAAGCGATTCAGGCTGCAGAATCCTACGCAGCATCTAATGATTTAAAGGTTCGCTTTCATCATCAAACAGCAACTCAGCCCACTCAGAAAAAATATGATCTTATTATTTGTTTTGAACTGATTGAGCATGTATCCAAACCACAATCATTAATTAAGGCTCTCAGTCAACAGCTGACAAAAAATGGACTTCTCATTATTTCAACGCTTGATAAAACGACATTCAGCTTTTTACAAAATATCCTCATTGCAGAACATTTGCTTGAAATAGTGCCTAAAGGCACACATGCTTACAATCAATTCATTTCTCCAGATACATTAATTGAAATGGCACGTGATTTTCATCTTAATCCAGTTCTAATTAATGGTATTCATATAGACCCTTTGAGCTATCAATTTTCACTCTCAGATTCTATTCAACCAAACTATTTTGTTGCCTTCGAACACTCTACTTGAGAAAGCGAATTTTTAATCACCTCACCTAAATCCTTAGAAGTAATTTTCTGATTTAAATACTCAAGTTCAGCAATCATAGCATTTCTTCTTTTCTCATCATAAAGCTTAAAATAAACTAATGGTTGTGCAACTCGTGCTGCTAATTGAGGGTTAAAACTCTCTGTAGATAGCACGATTTCAGAAAGCCAACGATATGTATGATGATAGTCTCTGTGAAAAGCAATCGTATCTGAAAAAACACCCACTAAACTTCTCACATTATTTGGATTTTGATAATCGTAAGCTTGATGTTCAGTCAATTGTTTTACCGTTTCAAACACAGATTCATGATCAGATAATGCATTCATTGTAAGCCACTTGTTCACTACTAATTTATCATTATGGAACCGTTGATAAAAATCGTCCAAACAATCTGATCTTTGTGATACATCAAAATGATTTAATGCAGATAAAGCAGCCCATCGATCCGTCATAGTACGTGCATTGTTATAGTATTCTTTTGCAATCTCGAATTTCTCAGAAGCCAGTACAATATAATACAATGCGATTGACTTTAAGGATCGAATGGATATGTCCTCATAGTTAAACAAATCTTCAGTGTATCCATATTGAGTTGAGAAAATACGCTTCATCTCATCCAATAAAGCATGAGATAAACGAGTATAGAATAAATGAACACAACGATTAATTCGTAATATATCTAGATTTGGGTTTTCAATCAAAATAGATTGCGCTGAGATTGGTTTTAAAACACAATTGATAAACCGGCCATCGTGATGACATTCATGGAGTAAACTTTTTAACGCATCGATCCATTTTGAATCTAGTAGAATCTCCGTATCTTTAGAATGATAAAGTTCTAGGATTCTTTTTTTGATATATATTTGAGTGGCATCCCAGCGGTTAAAACGATCGGTATCTTTACCTATAATGGTAGTTAAGGACTCGTTTGTATCTAGTTCCTTTGATAATTTCAACTTAATTGGGGCAGAAAAATTTCTATTTAAAGATAATATAGGTAATTGCTCTACTCCCTCAAATTTGAACTCCTGTACCTTCATAGTCAAATGTAAAATATAAGAGTCCTGACGCTGCTCGATCATCGGATCAGTAATCACTGGTTCATGATCTAGGTTGACAAACCCAATGACTAATGGAATCACAAATGGCTCTTTCTCACTACCATCTGCTGTTGGTGCGGTGTTTTGCTCACATCTGATTATCAACACTTGAGTTGTTTTATCGTAATTCACAGAAAAGGATACTTCAGGTGTACCTGCTTGAGTATACCATCTCTTAAACTGAGAAAGGTCTATATTACCCGCATGCTCCATGGCGCTAACAAAATCGTCAGTAGTCACAGCACAGCCATCATTCTCACAAAAATAATGATCCATGCCAAGTCTGAATTTTTCTGGTCCAAGTATGGTTTTCATCATACCGATCACTTCTGCACCTTTGTTGTATACTGTTGTGGTATAAAAGTTATTCATGGATATATAGGAATGGGGACGGACAGGATGTGACATCGGGCCAGCGTCTTCACTAAACTGAGTGGTTTTTAAGCGGCTCACTTCGTTGATGCGCTGCACCACTTCATCGGTCATATCTGAAGTAAAATGCTGGTCTCTAAAAACCGTGAGCCCCTCTTTTAAGCTGAGTTGAAACCAGTTTTTAAGTGTCACACGATTACCTGACCAGTTATGGAAATATTCATGACCAATGACTCTTAGAATATAAATATATTCTGCATCTAATGCAGTTTCAGAATTCGCTAACATCACTGCCGAATTAAAAATGTTAAGTCCTTTATTTTCCATGGCTCCAAAATTAAAATCACTCACGCCAACGACATTATAAATATCTAAATCATATTCTCGTCCATAGGCTTTCTCATCCCATTCCATTGCTTTTTTAAGTGAAAACATTGCAAAATCAGCTTGGTCTAATTTACCTTTTTCAACATAAATACCTAATGTGACTTTTCTGCCACTCATCGTCACAAATTGATCTTGAATATGATCATAATCACCCGCAACAACTGCAAAAAGATAACACGGCTTTAATGTTGGATCTTCCCATGTGACTTTTTTAAAGTCCCCATCAATCGATTCATGTGTACAATTACCATTCCCTAACAACACAGGATAATCATCCTTTTGTGCAATTAAATGCGTGGTGAAACAAGTTAAGTTATCTGGTCTATCAATAAAATATGTGATCCGTCTAAAACCATGAGATTCACATTGTGTACAAAAATTATTAGAAGAACAGTAAAGTCCTGATAAAGCTTTATTTTCAATTGGTGATATTTCAACTTCAATATTTAATTTGCATGCACCAATAGTATCATGAATAATTAATTGGGATTCTGTGACGGTAAATTGTTTTGTATTTAATTTTTGATTATCTTTAAAAATTGAAATCAACTTTAAATATTCGCCATCAAGGATCAGATCCGTGACCGTATGATCATCGTGTGCTTCATTAGGTTCAATTGTTAAGATACTAGAAACGACTGTTTTTTTTGGATCAAGCCTGAAAGTGAGCTCTGCGGTTGTAATTTTAAATGGATGAGGTTGATAGTCCTTTAAATATATTCGTTTCATCGTTATTCACCACTCCCTTTTCGTATTTTGAAATAATATGTATACTTTATACTATAGACTATATGGAGTGCAATATGGAGCTTGAAAGACAATCTAATCATGGCAAATTTAAGTTAAAAGGATTTCGTGATGGAACCATACACATTAATGAAAAATCATACACGCACCCTGTGATCATTACTCAGGACAAAATACTCAATCTCTGGCAAGACAAATCACTTCAAGAGTTAGCAAAAGAAGATTTTGATAATTTAATTTCATTAAGTCCTGAAATGATTGTCATTGGGACTGGTATAAAACATCAGTTTCTCTCAGAAAAAATACTTGAAAAATGCTTTCAAAAAGATATTGCAGTTGAATGTATGTCAACCGAGAAAGCATGTATGTTACTTCCAACCTTAATTGAAGAAAGAAAGAATATTATTGCAGCACTTTTCCCTTAGGAAAATCTGGATTTATTTAAAACTAAGATTTCATGCACCTCTTGAGATTCAGAATTTAATCCAAGTGCTGCGTAGCTTTTTTCCATGAGATTAAGCGCCTCTTTTTCTGAAGAGGTACCAGAATAGAATTTAAGGATTTCTGAACACCTTTCCAAACTGCCAATATAGGCTTTATTGTTATAATTAAACTCTGCTTGCATGAGTATCTTTTTTGAGAGAATATTTTTGATTAATGCCATTCTTTCGATGATATGTGCCCTATGCTCATCCACTGGATACTGTCTTAAATAATGCTTATAGGAGTGAAATGCATTCACGAGGAAGTCTGTATCTCTATAGTAAGAATCACCCATCGCTAAAAGATAAAGCCAGCTTCCTCGCTGATTAAACTGACTCTCAGCGAGCATAAATTGCATTTTTCTTAAACTCGCATCATCAGGATATGAACGAATAAAATCTTCTAATTCAACTTCAGCCTGAGTATATTCTTCTGATTCGAAGTGAGCCATCGCTTTATATTTTTGAATGATTTTATGATCTAAGAAATGATCATTATGCGTCTCTAATTTAGATATATCATTTAAAATGGCATCGTAATTTTTATTGCTCATATAACGACTCATCGTTTGCTCAAGCACTTGGTTATTAGGATATTTCTCAGTAATACTGACACCAAAAAGACTTGATAGGAAAGAACTTTTAGGTGCAGGCACTATTTCAGGCGATGGTTCTATTGAGGGATTTACTGAATTTTCCACATTATCTGCAGAAGCATTGTGAAGCACTGAAAACAAAATCAAGGCCTTTAGAATTAATTTTGGGATTGTTAAAATCATGCCCCTTAGTATAATAAGTAGATGACAAAAAATAAAGAGATATCATTAAATTTGTACTGTGATCAATCTATTCGTTTAGATCAATTTATTTGTCAGCAATGTACTCAGTTTTCAAGAGCTCAAATTCAAGATTGGATCAAAAATGGACAGGTTTTAGTCAATGAACAAAAAATTGTAAAATGTAGTCTAAAACTAAAGGCAGATGATGTCATTTTTATCAACGCATCATTAAAAACATACACTGAAGATCAACCTGAGAATATCCCTATCAACCCTATTTTTGAAGATGACGTGTTCCTTGTTATAAATAAACCAAAAAATATGATTGTGCATCCAGGTGCTGGTAACCCATCGAATACTCTATTAAATGCACTCCTTCACCACTATCCTGAAAACAAAAATTTACCTCGAGCAGGCATTGTTCACCGACTTGATAAGGATACCTCTGGTCTTATGGTCATAGCAAAAACATCTGATGCGTATTTAAGTCTTACACAACAACTGAAATCACATCATGTATCTAGAATCTATGAGTGTATTTGTTATGGTCAAATTCTTCAACGAGGATCTATCAATCAGAATATTGGTCGACACCCTTCTCATAGGACCAAAATGGGCATTAGGGAAGATGGGAAATCAGCAATTACGCATTACGAGATTACAGGAAGATATAAACATTTTACAAAACTCAAAATCACTCTTGAGACTGGTAGAACACATCAAATTAGAGTTCATTTGTCCTCGATCAAGCATCCTATTCTAGGTGATGGGACCTATGGCCAAAAGAAATTAATCAAAAACGCACCTGAAATCAATAACCTCATTCAAAGTGTTCATTCGCAATTATTACATGCCACAGAACTCTCTTTTGATCATCCCGTTACTGGGGAAGTTGTTCATTTTCGTAGCCCTTCAGATGAGTATTTTAGTCATGTCATTGCAACACTTGAAACATTTGATTCGTTCTAAATTTAGTTCTCGCACTCATGAAGAACAATTGGATTTAAAGTATGTGTATTGTATTAAACATGTTTCACCAGCAGAACGATTATTGTTATCACAATCTGGCATGCATTTTCTGAACCAAAACCATACTAATAAAATTGTGACTCAGTTAGAAAATCTGACTGAATCTGCAGATGCTTTTGTGATTAAAAAGGACATTGTTGTGCCCCCTTTAGCGATCTATACTGCAGATTGCTTACCTATTTTAGGTTGGAACATGAACCACATATTTCTAGCACATCTTGGGTGGAAAGGACTCTATCGTGGACTCATATATCACATCAAAGCACAACTACAATCTAAAATTGACTATGCTTTTTTAGGTGCTTCAATTTGTCAAAAAAATTATACTGTCCAAAACGATTTTGTTCACACTTGGCGTAATCAACCATTTTTCAATATGTGTTATGACAATAAACTCTTTACATTTTCTCTAAAAAGAATGGCCACAGCACAGTTAGAGATATCCAGTCAAAATATTATTTCTAAGAAGGTTTGCACCTTTGAAGACAATAGTTATGCATCCTATCGTCGAAACAAAACTGCCAATCGAAATTTATTAATTTATAGCTCAACCGCACTGCTTTAGAATCAATTCGTCTTGTAGGACTCAGTAAGGCGTAATTGCTATTGTCATTGTTATAAGATAGCATATTAGGATGTATAGGATCATCAATTGGACATTGTCCCTTATTTGTTTATTAAATTTTGCTATCGCTGATAAAGCACCCGCCCACAACCAATCAAATGCGATTGAAGTCGCTTCGAAAGCTGTCGTTAATATCACCGCGATGGGACAACGTGAAATGAATGCAGAGCCAAATGACCCTCACAATAATCACTTTGAATCATTAGGGTCTGGAGTCATTATTGATGCTAAAGATGGATTAATCATTACGAATGCACATGTGGTCAATCATGCTACTATGATTTTTGTCACATTATATGATGGCACGAGACTATATGCTCATGTCGTAGGACAAGATCCTGATACAGACCTTGCATTAGTCGCCGTAAAACACCCCGATTTGCAAGCGATTCACGTAGCTGATCCGCTAAAACAACTCCATGTTGGTGAAAGTGTCATCGCTGTTGGTAATCCATTTGGTTTAGATCATACCATTACCTCTGGTATTATCAGTGGTCTGAACCGATCAATTCCTCCCTCTGAGAATATGATTCAAACAGATGCGCCAATTAATCCTGGTAACTCTGGAGGTGCCTTATTAAATGATCAAGGCGAACTAATCGGCATTTGCTCATCAATTACAACATACACAGGGGGCAACATAGGCATTGGTTTTGCAACCCCTCTGACAATTACATTACCAATTATTGATCAACTCAAAGAATTTGGTGTTGTTGAACGAGGAATAATTGGACTTATGATCCAAAACTTAACCCCTCCATTGACAAGAGCGCTTAAAGTGAGTGAAGTTGAAGGTGTTCTAGTTTCTGATGTTATGCCCGATTCCCCTGCCTCTGCTTATGATGTTGAGCCAGAAGACATTATCATCAAGTTTAATGACGTTCCAGTTTATACAAGTAATCAACTAAGATCCTTAGTCGGTACGGTAAGACGTGGCCAAAAATTATCATTGACAATCATCAGAAAAAACGAGCAAATTGTGAAAAGTATTGATTTAAAAACACCTGAAAAATCAACCCGAAGTACATCCAATGGTATTGATGGTGCAGAGCTTATTGAATACGAACAATTAGATAACTCTGGGATTATACGTGGCTTGTACGTGATTAATGTTAATGAAGGATCTCCTGCATTACTTACAGGCTTATTGCCCCAAGACTTAATTCTTGAAATTAATCATAAGCCTGTGAAATCACTATCAGACCTGACAAGCTTGATGAAAAACAAGACAAATGATGAGTCATTAATCAAGGTTCGAAGACACAACCATACTATTTATCTTGCTTTGAGATAATATCGAACGTATTTAGGCAATGATAACAAATCCACTCCATACAGAATGATTTAATTCGCTCATTAGATTGATAAGCAGAGAGAGAGAAACTCTCCTTATGACCATTATAATCAATTGTAATATGTTGATTCGAAGATTGTATCCTAATCTGATGTGAACCATGATATTGTTGCCAATTAGGAAGCCAATCCATCACCCAATGACTTTCTTTTGGGACATCAAAACTCATTTTAGTTGCAATATTTTGATTGAAGAAACAATTAGAAAAAAACATATTTTCTTTTGTCACTACCCATTCTTTCATTGCATTTTTTATTGGTTGTGTATTGTATTGTTCAACTGGGGTAAAAATTTTCATTTCCACATATGGGAACCCTGCTCTAAAAGAGACCTTTAATCCCTCAGATTGACAAATTGGCTCCAACTTTGATGCAATTGTACTTTCACCAATACCTAAAATAAACCAATTATCTCTATAATCTCCACACTGAAAACCATTATCAGATAGTATCTTAATAATCTGATTTTCAACCATTGGCATACATTCTTTAGGAGGGCCTGGTAAGACAAAGAGATCAGTCGACTGATATTGTAAATAGAAGCCATATGCAGTGCCTACAAGATTGGGCAATAATGTTACATGTTTAGGGAAAAACGCTTGTTTTTTGTTAATTTCTAAACATTGTTTATTCCAAAGGGAATATTTTTCTTGTATTTTAATCCAGACTTCATGATTGAAATCTAATGAAAGACCAGCAAATGTTGCAACTACTTCAGTTGTAAGGTCATCCACTGTTGGTCCTAAACCACCTGTAATAATAATTGCATCGTGAGTGAGAGAAAGCCATTTCAGACTCTCTATTATTTCTTCCGAGTCATCCCTGACAGATAAGTGACGCATCACTATCATTCTTTGTGATTCAAGCAATGTAGAGATTAACTTTACATTTTTATTGAGAATATCTCCAGAAACAACTTCATCTCCTGTTGTCAGGATTGCAATTGTCTTTACTGATTTCTTCATATCGCCTTCCGAAATTTGAGTAAAAATACAATTTATGTTAACATTAATGTAATTATTTATTAAGAGTAAAAAACCTAATGCAAACAAAAAACACTCTTGAACAATCTCATTTTCAAATTAATTTTGATCTAATCAACCCGAATGATCTTTTTACGATGCCATATCCCCCTGTATTGATTGTTTCATTCATAAGCTCATCATTATGGTCCACACTAATACATGATGATGAAATTTTATATTCTTGCTGTGCTTACTTTATTGTATGGTTATGCTTAATACCTGATATCATATTTAAATTGATTGAAAATCTGCTAGAAATACCATATTTATTCTTAAGGTATCTTTGTATTGATTTAATAGTCAATATTATCACCTTAACCAATGTGTTTTTAGCTTATAGATCAAAGCTAAAAAATCCTAAACATCAAAAACAATTTCAAGTCATGTTTGATCAAGAGCCTAGCAACGAACAAAGACAAAAGATTGAAAATTTAAATCTAATGTATCTAGTATTAGTACATCACTTCAATATGATGTTGATATATCAATGTCTTCGTTGTTTGGTCATAGAGCCCATTCTCTCTATACTTTCTATATTAATGAGAACCGTACTACTACCGTTACAATTTTTGTATTGCGCTTCTAACATTTTGTTTTACTATGGTCAACTCACTGAATGTATTACTAATGACAATCCGAGAGACTCCTCAAGATTCAAATTGGTTTTTTCACACACATCACCGAGTGTCAATGACTACTTAGATTATTTCAATAATCAACCCCTCGAGGGATTTAAGGAGAATAGTGATTTATTTGCACAATATGAAAAAATAGAATCCTCTACAAATCCAACTCTATCCATGTGAACCTGATCTATTGGTTCCACCTCTTTTATAGTGGTTAATGTTTTTATATTCGCTCTAAAATCTGCAATCATTTTTTCTGTAATCATTTTTTGATCATAAGCAATCTGTTCAAGTTTGGTTTGAGCAACAATCATTCTATGCTCGATTTCATAGCTTGTGGCTATACTTTGGTAATGTGCAATCACTCTATTTAATAGCGACTTTAATCGACTTTCAGTGACCGCAATATAGAACCGGTACCAGTGTCTTGGTACGGCAATACGATCTACAATCATCCTTACAGCTGTATCTAGCGTCGGATAGGTGCTCATTGCATTCATTCGTTGTTTTAAAGCCTCTATTTCCGTTTGCCTAGTAGGATGAACAAATCCCCTTGACTCTTGACATAATGCTATATAAAAATTAATTGCCTCGCTTAGACCTGATTTATACTCTTTGCAACTAAACATACCTCTTCCTCCTGCTCTTCAAAAAAACTTAAATGATTCCAAATCACCATTTGATTCTTATCTTTTGAATCAATACTAACCATAACCTTTGAGCACTCTGACATTTTTAAATGGTCCTTGAAGCGTTCATATAATGAAAATAACATCGTACATACTTTTGGGGGCAATAATTGGTAAAATATCATGTAATAGACTAGTGGGTTAATAGTGATCACTGAATGGGTTTTCAGTACTATTTCGGATAATCTGACAGGTAAATCAGCAATCCATTGTCCAATATCAAAACGATGTTGATACAATTTACATAATATTATTTGAAAAATTGGGTCCCAGTCTAAATCACGATACGCTTTAAACCAAATGACTAGCCATTGCTGAATTAGAGTATGCTCAAAAGCCAATTGAATACTGAATGATATTGTTCTTTGAATCATAAATAAAGCATGATCTTCAATTAATAATTGCTTCTCTTTGAACCAGACAGATATATGATCCAGAAAATCAAATGTCTTCAATGAAGATAATTTAAAAATAACATATTGATTCAATACAAATTTGCAATATTCAATTGGAACACATTGTAATCGATGACAAAATAGATCAAACATCACATCGAGTTTTGCAGTTGAATACGACTTAATGTCATTGTAGTTATAACTGATCTTAGAGCTAATACCCTCAATAATCTTTTTAAATACCGGAGCATTGAGTATCACAGTCTCCATAGTAAAATGTTCGTCTTGAATTAAATGGTCCATCAGCTTAAGTACTAGTTGATCAATCAATGACGTATGTTTTTGATAAAAGATGATTAACCAATCAATGAATAAGTGATGTTCAAAACCATAGAGTATGAGCGCTTTAGATACTTGTCCATCAGAAATATGATCTAACCCTTCAACGACATACCTCTGATCGAAATAATCAACAGCGGAGAAAGCAATCATTTGATGGATCCAAAAGTCTATAGAGGGATTAAAAGTTTGATATAACCAAAGCCACAACAATGTTGGTTGACTTTTTTGTGGAAAATAAATTTGATTGATGATTTCAGCATCTGTATATTCGCCCTGCTGAGACCATGAAAGTACCCATTCACCTAAGCTATTTCGCAACATCCAATTTTTACTTGTACTTTGTTGGTAAATCTTTACTCTAAGCTGAAGATCACGAAGATGTTGCTGATCAAACTGTTGTGACCAAGGTCCTAATTGTAAATGATGCCAAAAAAACATGCAGACCAACTTTTGAATGAGTGTAAGTGCTTGTTCTGAATATTTTTCCTCATGATTCAAATACAATATTGAATTATGATCAATAAAATCTAAACGCATCTGTGAAGTAAGCATATTCATGTCGTAAACTTCTTTTTGAGCATGGAACAAATAAATGATTTCATTTTTAAGATCCTCGAACTCAAACCAATTCATAGATGAATGTATCATGATAAGATCAAGGTAGGATAATGTATAAGGATTAGACAAACTTTGTTTTAAAAGAGTCATGATATGATGTCTGATCCATAGCTGCGCATCACTGTTCAAAAGATGCCACGTATTTTGGATGTGTAACTCGTATTGACTCGAATATGCAAATGAAAACCAATCTATCTGCAGTAAATTTAATTGTGTTCGATATCCATTAATACAAACCATGTGATCACACTTTATTATGTCTATTAACCTCTCAAGAAGGGTTTGTTTATTTGATTGAAAAAACCACAAGTTTTCCTTCATCATTTGTAACTGATGAATAATATTTTTATGTAACTGAAAAAATTCTTTGATTAATACATCCATTTCTTTTACAAAATGTGTTGCAAAATACATGATTTGGCTTAACCTGGTCCTTTTAATAATATACTCAACACAATCATGTTGGTTATAAATATTCAATAACCAATGCAGCTCTTTTACACTTACTTGGATCTTTTGAGGTAAAGAGAGATGAATATGTTGAGACTGAATATTAATTGTAATGACTGATTTTAAATATGGATCAGTCCACTGAATGCATTCTTCTCTGAGATACGAAAAATAACGAAGCATATAAAAAGGATCCTTAGTTGAATCACTCAATATCGGAGGTGTTGTTAATTGATTCATGAGCGTATCATTGAATGTTCGATAAGCAATGAGTTCCTTTTCAAGTTGTATAATAACCTCTAAATCAATGTTTAAATGATAATTGTTTATTAACTGACTGATTAGCAATAGGTTTTGATAAATGCCCTCCATTTTTCTGACCTGAAGAAGATTTGGTCTACTATGATCATTTGACTGCTCAATCTGTTCTAATAGCCAACCTGGCTTAAAGAAAAAATACATCATCAGTCTTACATATATATAGATCAGATAATCTCTTATCATTCTCATGTTGTCTCCTTTCACATCATCATAAAGGTTGAAATAAAAACAACAATATCGTTTTTCTATTTAGGGTATTAACAAGGATTAGTGGCTAAGTCTTGGACGTTGATAACTGATAAAAAGAGATCCAAAAACCAATGCCAGAAGTTGAATCAATGGACACATTAATAATCCAAGTTGGACTAAGTGATAATGAGTATTTGCAAACCATAAAGGATAGATACTTTCCATTACAAAAGTGATTAAAACCTGGGTTAATGGTGCGCTAATCACAATAAATGTATTGATAAAACCAACGGATAGCTCGTTGGGATAATCTCTAGATCGTAAAATTGAAAATGCGATAACAGATGTACTACATGCAATGCCAACTACAATCATTAAAAGATCCATTACGATATTAGAGAGTGTTGGGTAATATAACATCATTGTTAGTGAAACAATACTTACGATATTACTCCAAATAAAAAGATCGTTTGAATCATGATACTTATTATCGACACAACAAAAAATAATGTTACCAACAATAATACCAAAAGCAATCCATTGAGATTGCATCACGGCTTGGTTGAAGGCGATACCTTTAGACACACTAATAAATGTTGGCCACCATAGTCCGTATACAATTGGCAATATCATAAATAAAGAGGCTGCAAGAATCGAACGACCAATTAGCTCACGATCAGATAAAAGAGTATGCATAACCTGGAACATCTGTTTGGATTTATATTGAACGTTTTTAACATGCTTCATATCAAATTGATCGTAATAAAAGATTAGATATGAAGTAACACTAAGTAACATTCCAACAACAGCATAGCCTTTAAAAATAAGCTTCCAGCTAAAGATCCCCAAAGAAGCTAGAGAATAGTTAAAAACGATTTCAACAAGCATCACAAGACCCTCAGAGAGAATCATGAGTCTTGAAAACATTGATAATGGCATGATTTTTTTTGTCAATGTTGCATATACAACAAAATGTATACTAATACAGGCACTCATTAAAAACCGACCAATAATAAATAAAACAATTGATTTAGATTGGACGAGTAGTAAAGCAATGATTGCAAATGCAAAATATGATCTAGATAAAAAGTTTTTTGTTCCTAATCGCATTAAAATTGCACTACCAGGAATCTGAGCTAACGCGTTACATAGTAGGGATGAAGAAAGAATTAAACCAGCAATTCCGGCTGATACTCCAAACTCGTCAGACATATCGAGAATAAAGCATGATGATACAAGATTAAAACTGTACATAAAAATTACAGAAATTAATCCAAGTACAAATCTTGCTATGTCTTGTCTGTTTTTAACCATCAGATCATACACTCTCTCGTCATATATATAAGCTAGTAGACTTATGATAACAATATAACCTTAAGAAAATATTATGAAAATAAAAATTTGACATATTTAAAAAAAAAAAAGATACTTTAAGTATGTATAAAATATTAAATTTACTTATTATTGCGCTTTTTTCGGTGGCGTATGCAAATTCACCGATTGTCATTAACCCAGACCAAATTCCATCATCACCAATTGAGCTTGATTCGAATGCCGTCACATTAAGTCTGCCTAGCAATCCTTCTACTGGATATGAATGGGTGATTGTTGACTACTCGGATTCAATTCAAGTCAACTCAATAGAGTACGTTGCACCTAATGATCAGTTAATTGGACAGCCAGGATCGGATTTAATTTCTATTCAGTTCAATGAAAACTGGGAAAAATCATATATTGATCTTAAGTATTCAAGAAGTTGGGAGATTGATGAAAATCCGACTGTCATTAGAATTTATTTTCAACCAAAAAATTAATCACTGAAAAGTGTTCTAAAGTTATATTTAGGATACTCGTCTGTCACTAAAAAAAGTGCATAAAAAAACACGTCCAGCCACCACTTATAGTAATTTACAACGAAGTTGTGGCAAAAACGTGGCATTTTTCCAAAAAAGACCACCTGAACATATCCAATTACAAATACCACTATTAGGACAAACGCAAGCACAATGAGAGAAAGAAAGTGTGGTATTGCAAGAAACCATTTATACAAAGGTTTAAATCGATCTAACCGATCTGATTTTAGAACTTTAAAACTCATCTGATCGATGTCTGTAAAAGTTGGATATTCATCTGTTACTAAAAAGAAATAAAGAGCATATCTTAGTTTGAATTTAATGACATGTATAATAAAATCAAATAAAAACTGTGGGTAATGCTGTACTATGACAAGCCAAATTCCAACAACGGGAACAATATAATATAGTGTAGAAGAGATAAAATAATCCACAATCCCAAAAGGGATCACAAAAAGCAACCTTAGCAAACAGACTAACCTGTTTCTTTTACTTGTTATATACTTTGCTTTAAACGCTATGGGTGATTCAATAGACACATTAGATTATTATCATTGATAACATTTATTGTCAATGTGTTTCTCCTAAGTTTGAATAAAACTGCTGTTGAACAAACAGCCATGATTTCAATCTAGATCTTGTCCTCAATGGTAATTTCACATCTTGCTCTAATACGGATTGTATTGAATCATTGTAAGAACAATACACGGAATTATTATTGTCATATAATATATCCACAAATCTAACCCAATTCGCTAAAAGGTTTTTATTACTTGAAACGGATTTCACACCCTCAATAATCACCACCTTAAAGTCATTAGACCAACTCATGTAGTCGTGACGCCAAACAGGTGGGTGAATACACAGATTAAAGTCAAGCCATAATACTGATTTAGATGAATATTTTATAGGACCTGTGCCCTTTTTTCTTTCTCCTTGTGATACTGAATCAAAAATTTTTTCAAGTGAGCGATTATCATTAAACGTCAATGGCGTTAGCTGGGATTGATTTCTAAAATCAAAAGGCTGGGATAATTCAACGACTAATGCTTTATGAGCGATTGTATTAATGAGATCTGAAATATGTGCTCGACCATGACCATTGAGATAAATATCTGTGGGTTTTAAATTTGTTGTAATAATCACATACACTTTTCTTTTCATTAAAGCAGGTATTAAATCTTTCCACATCATGGCCTGGGTGATATCTTCAATGACCCATTCATCTATATATAAAAGCTGCCCTCTTTTAAAAGTTGTTTTAACAAATTTATTCCAAGAAAATGATTTTGAAATTTTATGTAATACCTCGTTTGAAATGAAAGTGACAAAATCACTATAATGATAGCGAATTTTATATCTTGGATAGTAATTGTATATTATATCCGTCATTGTTGACTTACCCGAGCCGACTGTGCCCCAAATATATATAAAAGGAAAGCTGGGGTACATCCATTTTTGTAAAAAGTGCTGGATATTTAGCAAAGAGAACCGCTGTGATGGATTATCCAGTAATGCTCCATCTTCAATATGTTTGTCATAATATTCTTCAAGTGGAATATTCATACTAATTGTTTTTGGAGTGTAATGATTCGAAATGTTTTACAGTAAAATAGAAAACTAATCACTTGAAAGAAAATCATTGGATATAAACATATTGATGTATATAACGGAGGGAATTCAAAAATCAATGTAATCAGGTATAAACCTGTCAAAATCACTGAAATTTTGCCATAGAAATTTGCTCTAGAGATATATTTAAAATTAATCCACAGGACTAAAGCCATCACACCAATCAAAAAATACCGACAAAATATAAACCACCATAAAGCTCCTGGAATCATTTTGTTAAAATAGAAATAGCTCATAATAGCAGCCACAACCAGTGAGTCTGCTGTCGGGTCTAGAATACATCCTATCTCTGTGACTCTATCACTGAGCCTTGCTAGGTAACCATCAAGCATATCTGATAATGCACAAAATATAATTAAAGGATAAATCCATAGACTCTTGTGTTGAATAGCTAAAACAATAGGAAATGCTGAAAGGGCCCTGAGAAAAGTAAGTCCATTCGCAAGAGTGAATATGATTTGTTTTGGGGCCAAATTCATATTAAGGATTAGAAGAATCAAGTACTTCTAGTTGTCGACCCTGGATAATTTCAACAACTTCATCCATATCATCTACTAAAATTAAAGACTCAAAATCTTTTTTCTTAATCAATCCTTGATCGAGTAATTGAACTTGAATGACATGCATAAAAGGTTGCCAAAATTCTTTGTTATAAAGGATGATGGGAATTGCAGGAAGCTTATTCGTCATAATTAATGTTGCCATTTCAAATAACTCATCAAGTGTGCCAAAACCACCAGGCATAGCAATAAATGCCCTTGCTTTGTGAGTGAAAATCATTTTCCTAACAAAAAAATAACGGGTAGAATGTCGTATGCTTAAATAACGATTACTCTCTTCTTTGATGAAAGGCATACAACATCCATAGGAATATTCAGGAGACACCGAGGAAGCGCCTTTGTTAACCGCCTCCATGATACCAGGTCCACCGCCTGTCATCACATACATACCAGCGCTAGCAAGTTTCTCACCTAATTCAACACCTTGTTTGTAATAAGGATGCCGCGTATTAATTTTGGCACTACCATAAATTGTCACGAAAGGATGAACATTTCTAAACTTTAACATTGCACTAAGAAATGAATAACCACAACTTAAAGATTTTAATATATTATGTATCACTTTACCTCTTATCCCATATTTGATAATATTTATAATAAATGTTTTGAGAACACATTGGAAGCCATTAATACAAATAGACCTTTACAAAACACAGCCAATCATCATCTGTGGTCTTTTATGGTTGGGTTATGTTGCGGTACTCCCTATATTCTCACTGCATCAACACTAAAAGCTTGGTTTACAAGTGCCGATGTCTCGATCATAGTGATCGGATGGCTAAGCATCATCAATATTTTCTATTTACTTAAATTCATATGGGCACCTTTTTTTGACTTTTACAACCCATTTGGATACAAATCAGTCAAAGGCTGGGCTGTATTATCTCACGCTTTTATGGGCATGATGCTGATAGTATTATCCTACTGTGATCCATATATACATACAGGATTAACAATTTCTATTGCGATTGTTGTCTCTTTTTTCGGTTCATGCATAACACTTGCACTTGATGGATATTGGATTCGTTTTATTCAAGGACAAAAGGTCAGTACGTTTTCTGGTATTACCGAGGTCGGTTATCGTCTAGGAAAAATTATTACCGGTGGGTGTACATTGATTATCGCAGATCATTTTGATTGGCATATTGTTTATATGTGCTCAGGATTTATCATTATTTTACTTGGTACTGTCATGTTTTTTGCTCCAGAAATTGAACATAGAAAGAACAACCATCAACCCAATTATCTCAATGCGATGTCCAATTCATTTCAACATATTTTTCATCATGGCACTTGGGTTCTGATTTCATTTTTAATTATCGTTAAAGTGAATGAAGCGTTAGAACATCATCTTCTACCTGTCTTTATGATTCGACATCTCCAACTTTCATTGACAACCGTTGGCATTATCACTAAGTTCATTGGTATCATCTCCAACTTAATCGGTCTTGGAATTGCAATTAAACTCATTGACCTGTATAAGTACAAAAACAGTTTGTTTGTCGGGTTAGTCATACATGTAATCGCAACTATGCTTTATCTCCTTTTATGTTATACACCCCTGCCAAACATCCCCTTTTTGACCTTTATCACTTTAATTGACAATATTTCAAGAGGCATTATTAGTACAACATTACTTGCATTTTATGCCTCCCAAATTAATCAAGAACTGAGTGCAACGCAACTTTCTATATTTTCGTTTTTAACTGGCCTCAGTGGAATATTTTTTGCCCCAATTGCAAGTTATATTGTCTTTTATTTTGGATGGCAAACATTATTCCTAACAAGTTGTGTGTTAACGGCTCCATCATTGATTCTTCTGTTGTTACTCAATAATGAACTCGAAAGAAAACGTCATCTCAAAATACTGTTACACTTCAGATTACCACAAATTAAAAGAAATTATTAATACTCAAAGATATTGCTTTAGAATAAATATTTCATACCCATTAGACCTTCTTGAAATACTTCAATACCAATCTGATTACTTGATGTTCTTTCGTATGAAACTGGCATAATACGCACAAAAATAGAGATATGCTCTGTTGGCTGATAGCCTAAACCTAGATAAGGACCTAGTGTAAGAGGATCATTATCTTTTCCATTTTGACCTGCGTTATAGAAACTATCATAGAAACCAATGTTTCCTAAAAAACCAAAAGACCCAGTTACATCTTTTGCAAGATGATGTCTTAAGCCTGATATTAAACCAATATTATATTGTGTATAACTAATACCAGAAGCAGGATCATTAAAATCAATAGTGCCACTAATTTCAAATTCCATTTTTTCATTTTGCAATCCAAATCCTACTGCAAAATCCTCAATCGTCTCATCATAGAAAAAAGAAATTGATGGTTGCCAACAGTTTGCTCCAAATGCACATGATAGAGTAGGTCCAATCATCACAATGACTGACATTATAAATAAGGTTTTAAATTGATTTAACATTGTTTCCTCCATGAATTGAAATATGTATTAATGATTATAGTTGAATATTTTTTTTATCAATAAAATAAATTTTGAATAGTTGTGAAAAATCATAAGGTAGATACCCCACCCTAGCTAAATCAACATTGATGATTTGTTCTCCAAGATGATTAAGGTCTTTCGAATTCATGGCATGATAAATTTCACTCATTTCTCTTGCCTTTTGGGGCCACCATCTCATTTTTTTTGAAAGTTCTCCCCTAGATACACCTATTTTCAAATAAAAATCCATGGTTAATAACTCATCAATGGTATACCTTAATGCAAAAAAATATTTTTCATAATGACGCTCATTAGAAACAAACGCATTAACATCTAATCCTTTTAGCCATGCACCAGCCCATTGGTAATGGTGTTGACCTGGTTCTGCTTGTTGATCCTCAACATCCTCGATGAGTCCACCTTCTGGATAGAGTAACTGCCATTTATCTAGATAACTTTTTAAACGATCAATTCTAAAGCCACTTTGAATCAATACTTTCTTGGTCACATCCGAACGAAGCTCTATTTTCAGCGATTTACAAGCTGTTGCCCACCACTGACTAATTTGTTGTGTACTCAGAGGGTAAATGGAGTAACAGCCTAATCGAGCATGCTGCAATGTAGCATGCTTTTTTAATGTAGGTGTTAATTTTGGGCTGAATATAATCATTTTTTTATTTAAATCGATGAAGTTTTGACACGCATTTAATAAATTGTCCATCTGACTTTTTGCACAACTGATATAGAGAATTTCTCCAACATCAAACAAATCATTCGAGTTTAAACTTTCTTTGATCAGGCTAAAGTCTTTTGCTGAATTTAATTGAATACGCTTGATCGCTGCACCATCATTATCGACAAGCATTCTAATACGTGTTTCAATGTCAATTAAACCGTCCCCATCACCTGCGATCCAATAAATTTGATATTGCCATGAAGAAAAGGCTGAAAAATAATTCGAAAATGTAATGTGCATAATCGAATAGATTTAATCAATCAAACCTAAACGCTGAATTAAGTCATATTCTGCTTTCAACTCGTCAAACGTCTTAGTGAGATAGGCTTTTGCTTTATCACTGATTGGCCATTGATCTTGAATAGTGATTCGACCATGATTAGAAATACATGGATATGACACAATAAGACCTGGATGAGCACCATACTCCCCTTTTGACATCACCCCTAAAGAAAAAGGTAAATGATCAGAGTGATCGACTCGTCGGACTGTCTCACAGACCGCATTTGCAGCTGAAGCAGCACTAGAACCACCCCTGACTTTAATAACGTGTGCGCCTCTTTTTTGGACTGTAGGGACAAATTGATGATCAAACCAATCATGATCAGAGATGACGTCTGTTGCTTTCTGATCATCAATCTCTACAAACTCATAAGCTGGAAATTGAGTCGCAGAGTGATTGCCAAAAATAATCATATCCTTCACTTGATTGACATGTACACCTGCTTTTAGAGCAATCTGAGATTGTGCTCGTAATTGATCTAGCATTGTGAGCGCAAAAAATTGTTGATCCGGAATATCTGGCGCATGGTGACAAGCAATAAGCGCGTTTGTATTACAAGGGTTACCAACAACGAGTACTTTTACTGAGTGCTTTGCCACTTGATTGATCACTTTTCCTTGATCTTTAAATATAGCGCCATTTAATTTCAAAAGATCTGCTCTTTCCATTCCAGCTTTTCGGGGCATTGAACCAACTAACAAGGCCCAGTCTACGTCTTTAAAACCAACTTCAAGATCATCGGTAATTATCACATTAGAGAGATTCTTAAATGCGCAATCTTCAAGCTCCATTTTCATTGCTTCTAATTTCTCAGATTGACTAGGCATATCGATTAGTTTTAGATGAATATGATCATCATGAAACATATGCATTAATTGAAATGTGAGTGCGTAACCAATCTGGCCCGTAGCACCAGTAATAGCAATAGTCTTCATTGTATATTCCCTGCTTAAGATTAATTTAACTTAGATTATTATATCTAGATCCATCATTCATTTTCAATGAATTAATTTGCTTTACAGATAATTTGATACCCATATTAAGGCCTAATGTATTTAAAAAACTGATCATATTATACCAAATTAATTTCCCCTCTCCTTAAGAAATGACGAGATGACGAATTTCAACTATATTTTACAAATGTTTTATATCAGGTATCCATTTTTAGTATTGACTTTTATTTTAGCTATCACAATTGGGATGGGCGTGATCAGTCAAAGCATTCGATTTGATGTCTCAGTTGATGCACTAGCACTCACAGAGGATTTAAGATCAGGCGCCTATCAAAAGACTAGACAGTTTTTTGGTGAAGATGAATCTATTGTCATTCTAATGAAAAATAAAAATCCTTTTAATCACACTAGACAAATTCAACGTTTACAACAAGATCTTATCGCCATTCCCAATATTGTAGAAGCAGATAGTTTTATTAACGTGCCATTGCTATTTAGTCCGCCAGTGTATTTATTTGAACTCAATTTGCCACTGCCAACTTATTTCTCTGAAGGGACTAATCGGGCTATGGCAAAGAAAGAGTTCATTGAAAACCCCTACTATAAAAAAATGATCATGAGCAATGATTATGGTGTATCAACGATCGTACTCCATTTTAAGGAAATGAGTTTACATGATAAAAAAATCGTTCAGGACAAAAAGAAAGCAGATCAAGTACTCTCTCACTCGGACGAAAAACCAAATGCAATACAATTAAAAAATTTAACCACATCTTATCAAGCACTATTAGATAAAAGAAACCACATGATTAATACAACGATCGAAAAGATTCAACATGTTGTGAAAAAATATCAACATTTAGGAGAAATATTTGTAGTGGGTGTTCCTGTGATCACTCAAGATATTATTCACTTTATGATTAAAGACCTCAAAACACTTGGGGCGCTCTCACTCATCTTTATGATTACAATACTCATTGGAATTTTTCGTCAAATTACGCCTGTGTTAATAGTCTTAAGTACTGGGTTAATCGCTGTTATATGGACAGCAGGCATCATGGCTTTACTTGGACAAAATATCACCATTGTCAGCTCTAACTTCCCCCCTTTATTGTTTGTTATTGGACTGAGCATGTCTGTCTATATTGTCATGAGATTTCTAGAAATCAAATCGATCAAAAAGAAACAAACTTCAACTCAAACAGCAGTACAAACTGCTAAAAAATTATTTACACCATGCGCCTACTCCGCGCTAACAACCATTGTGGGTTTTATTTCACTAATGATTAGTGATATCAAACCAGTCGTTGAGTTTGGATATATTATGGCATTAGGGCTTATTTTGAGTTTTAGTCTATGTTTTATATTCATACCAACGTGTCTCTCAGCGTATCAACCTATCATCAAAAAAAGACCTGTTTTCAAAGCGGGATGGTCTAAGGCGCTTTATCAATTCAATCATGATCACTCAATATATATCATCAGTGTGTTTACTGTGATGATGATTACCTTTGCTTTTGGTATTCTAAACCTGAAAGTAGAAAATCGATTTATTGATTATTTCAAGCCTAATACAAATATTGTGAAAGGATTATTGATAGTCGATAATCAGTTAGCGGGTAGTACTACGCTAGAAATTCTTCTCTCAGCCAATCAGCCTAAATATTGGATATCTAATGATGGCCGTGATCATATCAAAATGATGCATCAATGGTTGGAACAACAAACAGAAATACAAAAAGTGATGTCATTTTATACATTTGATGAAACAATGGCAAAAGTGAATCGCAAACCCATTAGCCTTCCTCTTATGAAAATGATCCTTAACCACATGAGTCAAGATGATCAATCCATTCTTGTAGATCCATATTTGGCTGACCAACAAAAAATTGCTCGTATTGTTGCTTATATTTCAGACTCAAACAGAGCATTAGATAGAGAAAACTTAATCAGTCGTATAGAAAGTAAAATCAAAACCATTGCAAATCCTAATTTTAAAATTAATGTGACGGGTATATATTGGTTGTACAATAATGTTTTACAAAGCTTATATCAATCTCAAATTAAGACGATATTTACTGTGTATGCTTGTATTGGTATGATGTTATTAGTTCTATTTCGTAGATGGAAAATAATGATCTTAATTTTGATTCCAAATATCATTCCAGTCACCGTTGTACTAGGCACACTTGGCTGGTTAGGTATCCCTCTAGATTTCATGACCATCACTATTGCGGCGATCAGTGTTGGCCTTTCAGTCGATTTTGCTATTCAATTTATATATCGACTTAGAGAAGAGTTAAAGCAAAAACAGGAAATTGAAATTGCGATGATCAAAACGTTTGATAGTATAGGCACTGCCATATTTACAACAACAGTTACAACGTCTATCGGTTTCATTCTTTTTATATTCTCAAATTTCAATCCTTTGCTATATTTTGGGCTATTAGCAAGTTTAGCGATTCTTTTGTCTGGTATTGCCACACTGAGCTTGATTCCTTCGATGATTAAATTTTTTGGAACTAAAGCGCTAATTTAAAAGCAATTCTCCAGATTCTTTCTTGACCAGGAGAAACAAATTGAGGGTCCTTAATGCCTTGAACATCACCAGAACCGGTATCACCTAATTCAGTAAATGGCAACGTAGCTGGGTCTGGCGCTTGTCCATAACTACCATCTGTATAAAACGCTTTATTGAATACATTATCTATTGTGAAAAATGCCTGTAAATGGCGATTTGGTCGCCAAGTCAATCCTAAATTTAGTAAACCATATCCAGGTAGTGTATCAAGTTGATATGTGCCAGAAAGATCCTTGGTCGTATTTTGACTATGGTTTGAATTAAAATTACCATAATACTCACTTGATCCTACTCCGATGATAGAAGATGTAAGCGCAATGTCTTTATTCCATTGATATAAGGTATTCCAACGTATCATTTGTCTTGGAACACCTGGTACAGCATCACCGGGCAACACGTTTTGAGAGGTATTCGGATCATAAACGGTTGGTACAGTAAATGTAGATTGATACGTTGCATTTAAATAACGATATGCAAAAGACGAGTGTACTTTTTCCATATCTAGATATAATTTTAAATTAACCCCATAATCTCTTGTTTCATCTACATTACGCGCATACCCTTTCATCCAATCCGTAGGTACCAAAATGATATCATCATGGTGTTTTTCAATATGAGTGGTCATCGCCCAACCTAAACCAGCATGATATAACTTTGTTTCACCTCTAACGCCTAAACGAAGACCTTGAGTGAGCGTTTGATCTAAAGAACCATTTTTAAAAAATGCTTTTGGCCAATAACATGCTTCATTCTCATCTGAACAATATAGAGCAAGTAATGATGGTGCTTGATTATATTGGTATATCGACCCAAATACATCATTGATTTGATCGTAATGATATACAATTGAAGCGCTTGGATTAAATCTTTGAAAATGATGATAAGCATTAATATCATTTTCTGTTAATGCCAACTGACTTTCGTTACTTACATCGTAAAGTACACCATTAAAGCGAGTTGAAAAATATGCATCAACATCATCATAGATAGACGACTGATAGACTGTAAACAGGGATAAGATTGATGAATTAGACTTCAAATCAACGGGGGTTAGAGAGCTAATGACTGCATCTGCAGTCGAATCACTTTTCACACCATCAATTTCTATTTGGCTACCATTGTTGGTCAGTGGTTGTGCATATCTTTTATCATTGAATGTTGCTAGCTGAGATTGTGCATCATAATCAGTTCGAATAAATGAGCCGGTCATACCAAATAACCATTGTTGATTCAAATCAAATTTTTGAAACTGGATCGTCTGATCAAACATATAATGTTTTTCATCAGCATTTAACAATGAACCATAGGTCCTTGAACTACTGGATGGAATAATTGTGTTTAAATCCTGATCTACTAATGCAACATTATTAAGACATAATGTACCATCATCAAACCCACCACTAGTACAAGTTTTGACATCCAAAGGATGTGCTTGGTTTTTATGTAAATCAAGTGTTTGATACTGCGATGTCGCTGTAAAGTAATGTCGATCATTTACAGAGTGTTGCCAAACAAACTGATACTTTTGAATATGATCCTGGTCTTGACTAGGTGCAACATAAAATTGATTAGAGTTCACTTGAGCTAATTCGGTGGGAATACTATAGTTGAAGTCTGCGATCTGGCTCGCAAGCTCCATATTCACTTGGATGTGATCTGTTGGTGTTTCTTTAGCATAACTGACCAATCCTTGGGATACATTCCCTCCAAAGTTATATCGATCGCCTTGATTAAGATCACGAAATAATTGGACATACCAACCTTCGTCTTGAGTTCCAAAGCCACTCTGAGTCAGTATATATTGATTACCATCACTGGCATAGCCTGTAAAAAGTTGATGTACTCGTGATGATAAAGCATGATCAGTGGATAACTGCATCACCCCCTCTTGATAAGGGAACTGATTAGTACCTGGTATCCAAGATAATTGCCAAAACGCATATCGGTTCACCCCTGAAGTTAGAGGTGATAAGCGAATAGGATCAAAACTTTGAAAATGATTAACATACAAGCCCCACTTTTGGTTGTTACTTAAATAGTCATGAGAACCATATCCATTGCTGACTATCGATTTATAAATAGACGAAATATCTCGTAATGAAATATCTGGATCCATACTTAACCAAAAGCTATCTAGTGGGTAATATAATCCTTCTTGAAATGAAAATTGATCATGATTTTCAAATGCGAGTTGATGACTTAATTCAATACCCGGTAGTGGCGTTAGAGGTAAAGGCGCATTGAAGTCTTGCTCGGCAAGGGTTAACTTCACCATACATAGGAGACTATATTTTAGAATATAGCGACTAATGCTCAATTAAACACCTCATTGATTAACGAAATTTTTTAAAAATTGTGTATCAACGGTAGGCAAAGCTGGAAGATTAATCGAACTAGGAATTTTATCTTTGATCATTGGCTTTGAAAGAGCCACAATCGCATGATTGACCGTTTTAAAATGATGTGCAAATTTTGAGTGCTTTAAAATTCCAGTATCTAAATTAAAAAACTGTAAGAATAAAATAATGAGTCCAACGATTAAAAAACCTCTTGCGAATCCAAAAAACAACCCCAAAAGCCGATCAAAAGGACCAAGTCCTATCATTGAAACAAATGTTTTAAGCACTAAGCCCGTCATTTTAGCAATAATCAACACACCTAAAAACAGTAGAAAAGTCGCTACAATCATTCTGATATTTGGTTCGGGTATCGTTTGTATCAATAATCCCTCAATTTTGTCCGAATGTTTTAGCATCAGCCACAACGCTAATATCCAACCAAAAGTTGAAGTCGCTTCACTGCAAAAACCTCTGAGCAAACCGAAAACACCAGATAAAGTGATGACCACTATTACAAACCAATCAAATAAAGTAAACGCTTCAACCATGTTGACTCTCTAATCTCATTACAAATCCATTCACATCATATTCATCATGCAATTTTTTATTCAAATCTTCTGCAGCTTGTTTAGATATTAACTCACCGACCCATACTCGCCATAACTCCCCTTGATCAGTACTGAGCAAATTAGTTTGAACAGTAAACCCTTTTTTACGGAGCTTTTCAATGGTTTTAGTGATCGAGGCAAGGCTTTTATAACTACCTATCTGAACAGCCCAAAGAGGATCTTTATCAGGAATAGTCACTTTCATTTGTTGAACAATCGGTTTGATTTTTTTCACTGCTGGGTCAATATGCGGAGGGATCAGGTTAGATTGAATATTTAACTGTTGATTGTACGGTTCGTAAAAGTTCAATATTTTGGGAACAATCAATGAAACGATGAGAATGCACAGCACCATTAAAATCCACTGTCGCATCACATTAGTTAACATCTATACCTTCCCTCATGAGTTTTTTCACCAACTCCACTATTTTAAAACATCCAAAAGCTAATTTTGGAGCATTCAAACCAATTACTTGTCGCAATTGAGATGGTTTGATTATTTCATAATGAACTTCTCTTGAAATATTTGCAATAAAAACATCTTGATCAATAAAAGCATCATCTTCAAGATCAAGAAAATACACACGCTTTGCATACTTCCCTAATGCTTTAATTGATGAAGTAATTCGTTTCCCTTGCTTAAATGCGACAATCATCACTGTTTCATCTCTAGCATATGGCCATCTTTTCATCAAAGAGGTCATGGCCGCTGTATTGTGAGCGACATCAACAATCAGCGGTGGTTCATGGATAAGATACTCAAAGCGACCAGGAATGACTAACTGACTTAATATGTTAGGGATCATGTTAGCGGTCACAGGCAAAGATTGATTTAGAATCTCAATCACTTTTAAAGCACAGGATAAAGCATGGACATTAACATGATTATCCTTAAATTGGATTTGATGTTCACCTTGATAAATAATGTTACCACCATCATTAAAAGCTGAAAAAGACTGGTTAAAACGATATACCTTTGCATTTAAAGTCTCTAAATGGTTTAACATTAGCGATGTAAGATTTGGGTCTCCGATCACCAATGGTGTATTTTGTCGAGCAATGGCAAATTTCTCTTTCGCAATGACGTCCCTGGTATTCCCTAAATAGGCTTCATGATCAAGATCAATACTTGTAATCACACTCAAACTAATAGGTAGCGCATTGACAGCATCGAGACGCCCTCCCATACCTATTTCAAAAATCATGACATCAGGCGTCTTATCACAAAACATTAACCAAGCAACAGCACACAGAAATTCAAAATAAGAAAGATCTAGATCTTGACTCATTTGTTCGACTTGCTTGAAATAGCTTAACAACTCTTCTGAGCTGATATCGTCATGATTCATCTTAAATCGTTCATTGACAGATTCAATATGCGGCGAGATAAAACTACAAACGTTATAACCTGCCTCGGTATATATATTTACTAAAGTGGTCAGACAACTGCCTTTACCATTTGTGCCTCCGATTGCGATGATTGGACATTTTTTTTTTAGTGGGACTTTCTCGACAAATGTTTGTATACGATCAAGACCTAACGTGATTCTAGATTCCTTTAACAACAAACGTTTTTCTAAAAATGCATCAAGCGTCATGTGGTAACAATTTTTTCAAAATATTTGAGATCATATCTGCTAATTGATGGCGATGGACGATCTTATCAATGTGTCCTTGCTTAAAAAGAAATTCACTGCGCTGAAATCCTTTCGGTAGCTTTTGCTTGACGGTTTGTTCAATGACTCTAGGGCCCGTAAAACCAATTAACGCCCCTGGCTCAGCGATAATCACATCACCTAACATAGATAACGAAGCAGCAACCCCACCGGTGGTTGGATGACACAAAATACTAATATATGGTAGATGATGCTCAGCCAATTGCTTCAACACTGCAGCTGTTTTACTCATTTGCAACAAGGAATAGACCCCCTCTTGCATCCTTGCTCCACCAGAAGCAGAAAAACAGATAAATGGACAACGTTGTTCTATTGCAGATTCCACTGCCAATCTAAAACGCTCACCGACAGCTCGATCCATTGAACCGCCAATATAGTTAAACTCGAAAGCTGCAGCAACTACAGGCTGCCCCTTCAAAAAACCTTTAGCGACTAGTAATGCTGCAGTTTCTTCTATTGTTGAGTTAGCATTTTTAATACGAGTGGTGTATGGTTTCAAGTCTGTAAAACCAAGAATGTCTTCAGAAACAATATCCTCAGCAAAAAAAACAGCGGAGTCTTCGTCAAGAAAATTGAGCAACCTCACTCTCGCACGAATGCCTGCATGATGACCGCACTTAGGACACACCCATAGGTTATTAATCATATCAGGTAAGTAAATAGGTGCTTGACAGCCCTTACACTGCTGCCAGACCCCATCAGGTATGCCCTGCTTATTTTTACCGCGCACTCCGGGAATAATTCTAGTTAACCAACCCATAACGATATTCTAGCTGATTTACCTGTACCATTTCAATTCAATGGCATAGAAAAAACTATAGAATTGTATAATAATAGACTCATCATTATAAGCCATATTTTTATGAATCATAAGTATTTTATATATTTTGAAAAATTTGAAATATTGATATAATCAACAAAAATAATAAGGGAAGTAAGAGCGATAAAAGTAATCACTCTCATATTACATGAAAGACTAAGACAGTCAATTGAAGATCAAAAAAGAATTAGGGAACGAGTTAGAATGAGATCTACACTAACCACCCCTTTTATCTTCTACTTCTTTGAGTTCTATTTCTAATCCATATAGTGATTATACATTGGGAAGAAGATACTCTAATCCAATGTGTGAGGAGCACTACTCGATATATAGCGATCTGACTCAAGATGAGATGAATGATGATCATCGCCTTTATCAACACGGGCCCTCAAGCTCTAAGACATCAGAAAGTCAATCATTTAAGCATGACCCCAAAAAGTCTTCGACCAGTCCCCGTAGAACGAAGTCTCAACTAATCAAAGGAGAAAATCACACAGAATTCAACGTGCAGTCAACGACAACACAAACAGAATACGGAAGTAATTCCCTAACTGAGGAAATGGTGCCGAAGGATTTAGCAGATCAACATAGGAGAAATAAAATGAGTATTAATCAAGTTAACCAATTAATTTTAAGGAAAGAAAAAGCCAAAGCTGAGAAAGCAAATGCTAAAGATGCCATTAAGCAAAATGCAATCGTTTCTTTTGATGATTATTCAAAACAAAAAACTGGTTTATATCAAGCTAAAGTTGTGCTTGATACCCTGTTGAGAATAAAAGCGCGCTTTGAGAGAGAGGCTCGATTTAAAGAACAACACCCTGGTATTAAAAGTCCAACGAGCATCAGCGAAGACCCAATAGTAGATATCGTCATTAGAAATCATGATGGCTATTGTATTGAGCAAGGCGTTGCTGTAGATGAAGATACACTCTCTTATCATATTGGCACATGTACAGATTATATTGAGTCACTTAGCGATGAGGCTGCTATTTCATGGGAAAAATACAAAATAGAACAAACAGCAATTGAGCAACATATGGGACCTGTGAAAGCCTTTATGGGTTATTTGGTGTCACCAATGAATCATTTTTCAGTCAATGCGCTAAAAATCACATATGACTCTTTGTGCCATGAAACACTTGCCTTTACCCAATATCTACAACATACAGAAGAAGGAAAGAAAATATCATATGCAATGATGGCTTCAGTGATTGTGACACTGGGAGTGCTTTCACTAGCCGGCGTCATTCCAATGTTAATTCTTGGAATCATCACAATCTTAAGTGTTGTTGTGTGGGCTGTGAATAAAATGCAAGTTGTTGAAGATACACAGCCAAGGGATGATCATAGTTTCGCCCCACTCCGAGGCTTTGACATGGCCGCAGGCAGAGGCCCTAAGTCTTCATCTTTATATAGTGAAGATCTCAGTGAGCACTCAGAAGGTTGTTCAGTCACAACAGCCAGTGATGCAGAGCCATTGATATTAGATGAAACCAATAATGGCATGCATTCAATTCCAGGCGTAGTCAAAATTATAGGAGTACTTTTCGAGGAAAACACCTCAAACACTGAATGCGATCCTGACATACTCACTCTTGGATCAACCTAATACCGATCCAAGCACACCAAGAGGGCTTTAATGGCCTCTTTTTAATGAAGGCTAAAAAAAGTGCTATAATTTAATTAGTATGAGCAAAATAATCAATGTCATTCAGCAAAGTCAACAATGGGAACCAAAGTTAGTTGCATTAAGACGCCAATTGCATCAAATCCCTGAAATTTCACCTCATCTTTCTCAAACTAAATCCCTCATAATCAACGCATTAGCTGATTTCCCCTTAAAAAGGCGAAAAGTCAAACATCATCACTCACTTTGCTTTGATCTTAAGGGTAGAAAAAAAGGGCCTACAATTATTTTATGTGCAAGTATGGATGGCAGCTCATTAAAAGAACATGCTAACCATCAGTTTTGCAGTCAAATATTAGGTCAATCTCATGCATTAGCACATGACTTTCAAATGTCATGTTTAGTCAATACATTACAATTATTATCGCAATATAAAGATCATATTTCAGGGACTGTACGTGCGATCTTTCTTGCTGGTGAGCAAGACCATTCTGGTGCTATCGATATCATTCAAAGTCACTTACTTGAACATGCAGAACTTGCATTTTCATTAGATTTTGACCATCACATTGAAAGCGGTATCGTTGAGTACCAATATGGGATCAGTAAGCCAAGGGTCGATGAAATCACTCTAGAATACATTGATCGTAATCAACAAGAAAAAACATGTTATTACCAAAACAACCCTGTAGATATGGCAACCCAGCTGACACATGAAATACCTCAATTACTTCGCCAAGAATTTGGCGCATTGACCCCATTGTCACTCAATTTCACACAACTGAATGCTGGAGAGGCAAATAACTTTCAACCATCATTTATCAGGATTAACGGCCGACTATATTCATTTAGTCATGACAATGCAACAAATGCGATTCAATTTCTTCAACAAGTAATGAAACATCGATTTAATGATGATGAAACCAATGTGATTGCAACCAGACTCTGTCCTCCACTTGAAAATAACACCACTTGGCTAAATTATGTTTTGAGCACTTTAAACCAAATTAAAACATCCAATCAAGTTCAAGAACAAATCAGACCTCGATTAATTGGAGATGGATTTGCACATTTTAATCTCGTGCTACCCTGCGTAAAGTTAAATATTGGTTGTATGGATTCAAATCATCAAAACCGTGTATGTGAAAAAGCACTCGTAGATGGTATGATGATATTGAGTAATATGATTTCAAAACACCTTATGGTAGATTCTGATAACATCATATTAGGCAAATTTTAGAAATGAAAATAGGAGAATATCATGCCAACAAATTACGATACTCAAAGCAAAAAATATGTCCCCGCATTAAGTTTTATTCGTAAGGTCATGCCAGCGATTGTAAGTAACATCCAACATCAAGTTGATAAAAAGCATGCTTTTGGAGTGATAATTTCTCAAAATGCACAAAAAGAAGCCGTACTTCTAATGCAGCATGACAGAAAATTTGCATATTGTCTGTCTCTGGAGGAAACATTAGAACTAAAACAAATCATCCGTAATGAAATTATATTAAATCAAGCAAATATAACAGAACAAGAGAAAACTGATCTAAATGATTGGGTCAATGAAATTAATGACACTAAAGAAACAATAGCTAGTCATGAACAAAAAGTATATGAAATCCCAACATGTTCACCCAAGTTCCAAGTATCTCTTAAAAAAGTTGTCGAAGCCTTTTATGCATTAGAGGAAAAAGATCAAGTCATTGCTAATGGCATTGTTGCAAACTGTAACGGTCCGGATCATGAAATGGTAAATATTTTTGATCGGTTACTAGCTCATCCTGAATTGAGTATAAATCAAGCATTTGTAGACGCATTAAATAGTTTAAAAGAAGAATTTAAAAATGGTGGCGGGTTCCCAAACACAGATGATGTTGCGAATGTATTAGTGAAGGCCATAGTGCCCAAGCCGCCGAGTTCAGGTTGACATCGGGGTCAATATTCAGCAAAGTAAATGGAGTGATTCAAGCTTCAATATTATTTTTTTCATTTGCGCTTATTGGTCTAGATCAAATTGCGAAGTATTATGCCCTTTATAGTTTAATAGATGGTGGCATTGCACTGGTACCACATTTCATTGAACTCAATTTAGCCTTCAATCAAGGAATTGCTTTTAGTATGTTAGCCAATGAATCCTCAATAGTGCATCATCTAGTCACGCTTTTCAATATGGCAACCATCATTGGCTTAATGGTTTTTCTATTTTATAAGAAACATCACCCGCTGACAAAATTTGGGCTGATTCTAATTATTGCAGGTGGCTGCGGAAATCTTCTAGATCGAATCAAACTTCATATGGTCATTGATTTCATTCAAGTCAAATTCTTTAACTTCCCATTATTCATCTGTAATCTAGCAGATATTTATGTTACCATGGGTGCACTATTATTTATTTACTCTAGGATTTTCAAACAAAATGAAAGACATCTCTTTTCCAAAAATTGAGCAGGATATCCTGAAATTCTGGAAAGAAAACGATATTTTTAAAAAAACATTATCTTCCTCAAAGGAAAAACCTCCCTATGTTTTCTATGATGGGCCTCCGTTTGCGACGGGGTTACCACACTTTGGTAATTTACTAGCCCAGACTTTAAAAGACATTGTACCTAGATATCAAACGATGAATGGATTTCACGTTGACCGACGTTTTGGTTGGGACTGTCATGGGTTACCCATTGAACATGAAATCAATAAGCAATTAGGATTAGATGCGCATGAGGCGCTGGCTGAACTTGGTATTAAAAAGTATAATGATACCTGTAGAGGTATCGTCCAAAAATATGCCCCCCAATGGCAAGTCATTGTCGAACGTATGGGACGCTGGGTCGACTTTGAGAATGATTATAAGACCATGGATACTGACTTTATGGAGTCAGTTTGGTGGGTGTTTAAATCTTTATGGGATAAAGGATTGGTATACCACGGTAACCGTGTACTTCCCTACTCTACGGCTCTTGGAACGCCAATTGCAAATTTTGAAGCTAATACAAACTATCAAATGGTACAAGACCCTGCAGTCACGATTCTTGCACCTTTAGTGGACCAACCAAATCGTTCACTCATGTTATGGACAACTACGCCATGGTCCTTAATCAGTAATCTTGCTATTACTGTACATCCTGATTTAAATTACGTAGTGGTCAAAGACCCTAAAGATGAACAGCAAGAACTCATCTTAGTTGAATCTAGGGTACAAGCATTACTGGGTGATGATGTGGCTATTTTAGAACGATTTACAGGGAGACAACTTTCTGGACTAAAATATGAACCATTTTATCCATACTTCAATCATTACGCATCTCAAGGCGCATTCCAGGTCATAACAGATGACTATGTTTCAGATGTAGAAGGGACTGGTTTAGTATCCAATGCACCCTCTTTTGGTGAAGATGATGAGCGGATCTGTATTGCGCATCAGATTCCAACAGATGCCTGCCCTATTGATGAAAGTGGTCGTTTTTTGGATCATATCATTGAATTTAAAAATATGTATGTCAAAGAGGCAGACAAACCAATCATTAAGGATTTAAAATCTCGAGATCGTTTATGGGATCATCAAACTACTGAGCACAGCTATCCTTTCTGCCCAAGAACAAACACGCCTCTTATCTATCGAATGGTCCCATCATGGTATATTAACGTCACAAAAGTTAAAGCCCTGATGATCGAAAAAAACAAAGAGATTCAATGGGTTCCTGAACATATAAAAGAGGGTCGATTTGGTAAATGGCTTGAGAATGCTAGAGACTGGTCTGTATCCAGAAATCGCGTATGGGGAAATCCAATTCCAGTATGGATAAATAACGAAACAGGTAACATGATTTGTATTGGCTCTGTTAAGGAGCTTGAGCAATATACTGGACAAAAAGACATCCAGGACATTCATAGAGAAAATGTTGATCATTTAACATTTACGCTAGATGGAGAGCCAGGCACTTATATCCGAACCTCAGAAGTACTTGACTGTTGGTTTGAATCTGGTTCAATGCCATTCGCTCAAATTCACTATCCTTTTGAAAATGAACATCAATTTAAAGAAGGGTTCCCTGCACAATTTATTGCTGAAGGGTTAGATCAAACCAGAGGTTGGTTTTATACACTTCATGTCATTGCATCTGCAATTACAAACCAACCGGCTTTTAAAAATGTCATTGTCAACGGTATTATTCTTGCTGAAAGTGGTAAGAAGATGTCAAAAAGCCTTAAAAACTATACGCCTCCAGAAGTGTTAATTGAAGAATTTGGTGCAGATGCCTTACGACTTTACATGATTAGTGGTGGACTTGTAAAAGGAGAAGAACAACGTTTTTGTGATGCTGGTGTTAAAGAAATGGTTCGAAGCACATTGCTACCCTGGTATAGTGCATTTAACTTTTTAATGACTTATGGCGTGATTGATCAGTGGGAACCACAGCATCAATCAACAATCTCAATGACTCACCCCTTGGATCGATGGATTATATCTCGTCTGGAGTCATTAAAAGAGCGGATTGCGACGCAAATGGATCAATATAAACTGTATGCAGTGATTCCAGAGCTTCTAATCATGATCGAAGAGCTCACTAATATTTATATTCGTTTAAATCGATCTAGATTTTGGGCTGAGGGCATGAGTGATGATAAACAATCTGCATATCAAACCTTGTACCAATGTATTCATGATTTGAGTCTTATGATGGCCCCTTTCACGCCTTTCTTAGCAGAACATATCTACTTAGAAATGCATGCTCAATTTAAACATCGTCAAGTGAAAGAATCTGTTCATCTGTGTGAGTATCCAAAATTCAATTCACAATTTAAAGATCCGGAACTTGAAAATACGATTGCGTTAATTGATGAAATTATCCGATTAGGACGTCAAAGCAGAAATGATCAGAAAATCAAAGTAAAAACACCTCTCAATACGATTACAGTGATTCATGAGGATACTCAAATCCTAAAGCAAATCAAAAAACATGAACACATCATACTAAAAGAATTGAATATCAAGCAATTAGTAACGGATGAGAAAATCACAGACTATATTAATTTATGTGCCAAACCGAATGCCCAAATATTAGGTAAGCGACTTGGATCAGCATTTAAGTCTGTCAATACTGCTATTAGGTCATTAACGACTAGTCAGATTAGAAGTCTAGAACACGAAGGTCGCATTCAGTTAAATGGGCACGAAATTCAAAAGCATGAGATCTTAATCTCTCGTACACCTCTCGAGAATCACAATGTCGTCGCAAGTGAGCGTATTGCCATTAGCCTTGATTTGGAATTAAATGATGCTTTAATTCTTGAAGGATTGGCTCGGGAAATCATTAATCGAGTTCAAAAAACTCGAAAAGAAATTGGTCTTCTTATTCAAGATCGTATTCGAATCATCTATGAGGGAACGCAGAGAGTGGATGAGATTTTCTCTTTGCATAAAGAGACGATATGTAACGAAACATTATGCACCTCCTTAGAGAGGCATCAAAAGGGTCAGGTTCATACATGGCATGAATTTGAAATTGACAATCATCATATGAAGATATTTATAGAGAAAATTTAATTAAGTCACCTAATTTAGTCTATGATTAACTATATCCCAAGGTCGAAATAATATGACAGAATTCACAATAGATCACAAAAGAAAAAAAGTATATACAAAAGCACTTGGCCGAGCACTGTTTTCAAAACCTCGGTGGAATAAAGATAGTGCATTTACAAGCGATGAACGAGCCACATTTCAATTACAGGGATTAATGCCTCAAAAAATTGAAACTTTAAGTGAGCAAATTCAAAAAACATATCAACAATACCAAAATTTTGACACCGATATTTCTAAAAACATATTTTTAAACGCCTTGCATGATCGTAATGAAACATTGTTCTATAACCTAGTTGTTAAATATTTATCCGAAATGTTACCAATCATTTATACACCAACGATTGGAGATGCAGTAAAATCTTTTTCAAAGCAATATCGACGTAATCGGGGCATTTATCTAAATTATTCACAATTAGATGAAATACCTAAAATTATTTCAGATCATATCACTTCTGAAATAAAAATGGTGATTATCACAGATGGCGAGGGAGTGTTAGGCATTGGAGACTGGGGAATCGGTGGCATGGATATTGCTATCGGTAAACTCATGGTATACATTGCAATCAGTAATATCAACCCATCTACAGTGCTACCAATTTGCCTGGATGTAGGTACTAACAATCCAGATTTAATCAACGATCCTCATTACATGGGTGTAAAATCTCCAAGAATTCGTGAGGAAGCCTACTTTTCATTTGTTGATGTTGTGATCAATAATCTAAAGGCAGTTAATCCTGATCTTTTTATACATTTTGAAGATTTTGGTCGTACTAATGCAAGACGTATCTTAAATCGTTATAACGAACAACATTGTACTTTTAATGACGACATTCAAGGAACAGGACTCATTACATTGGCGACAATAATGTCGGCATCTCAAAAAACAGGACGACCATTTAAAGATCAAACATTTGTTATTTTAGGCCCTGGCAGTGCTGGTTTAGGTATTGCAGATACACTTAAACAAGCACTCATGTTTGAAGGACTGAGTGAAAAACAGGCCATAGAAAAAATATTTCTTGTAGGCAAGTATGGACTGATTTCAGCTAAACATAACATCAAATACCCTGATCAAAAAATTTATGCAAGAACTGAGTCTAAATACAACCAAAGTCATTCATTCTCTTTACTGGAAACAATTGAAAATGTAAAACCAAGTGTCTTAATTGGATGTTCCGGGGCTTTTGGTGCGTTTAATGAAAAGATCATTAAAACAATGTATGCTTATGAAAAAAGACCCATTATTATGCCTCTCTCTAACCCAATTAGTTGCTGTGAAGTCATGCCGGAAGATGCGATCAAATGGACAAATGGACATGTATTAATTGCAACTGGTAGTCCATTCAAAGATGTCAATTACAATGACACCATTTATAATATTGCCCAATGTAACAATGCCTATATATTCCCTGGATTAGGGCAAGGTATTATTATTTCTGCGGCAAAACGTTTAACGCCTCAAATGTTATTAACTGCATCACAAACGCTCAGTAAAGTATGGAATGACATCAAGCATACTCATAATTCTGATGATTTACTCCCCCCAATTAATGAACATTATCAAGCAATCAGTTATGAAATTGCAAAGGCGGTTGCACTTCAAGCAATCAAAGATAATGTCTCTGATCTTAAGCCAGATGATCTAGAAGCACAATTCAAGTCAATTAGTTGGGATTTTGATTATTATCACTTTTCCTCTATGTTACCAAAGGAATGATCGTTTCAACAATTTTCAAACCAGCATTGTCTGAAGAAAGTGATTTCATATTTTCAACGTATTGATTATAAATAGACTTTGTTCTGATCATACTGTTTATTAATTTGACCAAATCAGTCGCATTTTCTGGACATAGTTGTGCTGCACCATGTCGAATAAAGTATTCAGCGTTACTTTGTTGATGATGATCTGCTGCATGGGGGTATGGGAGTAATATAGCTGGTTTACCAAAATAAGCCAACTCAGATAAAGTCATTGCACCAGATCTTGATATCACAATATCTGCCCACTCATACGCCTCATCCATTTCATGATGAAACGCACTGATGCGATAAATTTGAGAAAAGTCTTTGCACTGACTTCCGAGCTTTTGATAGTGTTCTATACCAGTCATGTGCCATATCTTGAATTTATGTGATGATTTTAGACGATATAATGACAACATTAACTCATTTAATTGTACGGCACCTTGACTACCCCCTATAATTAGAAGATGACAGCGTTTTTTTCTGTCAGATGATCGCACAGGATGAGTAAACCGGATTGGGTTTCCGTGACAAATGAGGTTATTCATTTTTTCAGCCAAATCAGGATATGCACAAAAACCCTTTTTGACCATGGGGTATAACAATTTATTTGCCCCACCCATGATTGAGTTCTGTTCATGTATAAATAATGGTATTCTTAATATACTTGCAACAATACCAGCGGGTAATGAAACATATCCCCCCATCAATATTATTGCTTTGGGTCTTTTTAATGTAAATAAAAATAGCAATTTCATAATGGCTTGTATTAATAATAAGATAGGATAAACTCTATTTTTCACACCTCTTAAAGCACAAACATGAATATGAATCATTCTCATTTTAAGCTTATTACACACCTGACTTTCTAAACTATTATTTTTTCCTAACCATATAGGCGTCCAGCCTTTATTTTTAAAATCAAGTGCAATTTGTTCTGCGGGAAATACATGTCCACCAGTACCACCAGCTGCAATAATGACTGTATTCATGACCTTTCCATAACTGGTGATTTGATCATTCGAAGCACAATGCCTAACATAATAAATTGAGTCATAAGACTACTTCCTCCATAACTCATAAATGGTAATGTTAATCCTTTTGTTGGTAATAAACCAGTTGTTGCACCGACATTAATAAACACTTGAATAAAAACCCATTGAGACCATCCAAAAATAATATAACTCTCAAATAGCTGATCCTTATTAAAACGATAAGCAGCATGATAAATACATCGAAGTATAATCACCGTGTATATTAAAAGCATGATAATAGCGCCTACACTCCCCCACTCTTCGGCTAATACTGAAAATAAAAAATCAGTATGAGATTCAGGTAAATAAAATAACTTGGTCATACTATTTCCATACCCCATACCTGTTAACCCTCCACGAATAAATGCAACAATCGATTGTGTTAACTGATAACCTGAATCAAATCGATGCCCCCACGGATCTAAAAAAGACAATAGCCTCACCACTCGATAAGGCTCTAATATAATAATAAAGGATAATAACATTATTATCGTCAAACACATCGCAAAGAAGAACTTCTTAGGCATGTTACTGATCCATAGTAAAGAGAACAAGGTATACATCATCACAACAACGCATCCAAAATCTGGTTCGATCAAAATAGGTGTTACAACAAAAAAAGTGATTAATCCAAGGGGTAATATTGATTTGAGCTCATATAGATCATCTCTTTTACGATCAAGGAAATCGGCCACATAAACTAGAAAAGAAAACTTCACTATTTCTGAAATTTGAATTGAATGTCCCATAATGGGTATCCATCGACGACTCCCATTAATTTTTACGCCCCAGATTAGCACAACAAGGCTTACAATAAAGCTCACCAAGCACAGTGTTGTGGCATAATCACGCCATTTTTGAGTCGGCACCATCATCACACAAATCATCAAAACAAATGAAATAACAAAGTTCATGATATGTCGAAAGAGATATAAATATGGCTCAGAAAAACGATTCATGGCAATAGGAATTGAGGTGGATGCCACCATAGAAATACCAACAATACTAATTACAAAAACAGAAAAGATTAAAATTAAGTCAAAGGATTTTTGATTGTTGTCTTGCATAATGTTTGAAGAAAATACCTCTTTCCGTATAGTCTCTGAATTGATCAAAACTTGAACACCCAGGAGATAACAAGATTGTATCACCCTGTTGAACTTTTTTCATTAACCAATCCATTAAACTTTTTAAAGAGTCTTCTTCATGTAGGACATCAATCTCAGAACATATACTATTCTTAGCCTGCCCATAAGCTAAAAAGAATACATTTTCGCCAGCATATGCCTTTAAGCGAAAGAAATCATCTTGACCTTTTAGTGTCCCACCCAAGATGACAAATAATCGATGATAATCCGTGAATGTTGCTAGTGCAGAACATGTTGCTGACACATTAGTGGCTTTAGAATCATTTATCCATTTAATGCCATTAAGATTAAATTCCTCCATGCGATGCGGCAACTTGATCTGTTGGAGTAACGTTTTCGAGACCGAATACCCCAGTGCATCACATGCTTTAGCTGCGATACTACTATTTTGCTCATCTACTGGCAGAGGACTCTTTTCTTGAAACATGAATTTTTTTGAAAATCTTTTCAATTTCATTTTCGACTGATGGTAGTGTTCAACTGTCTGATGCCAACTGAGATGATCTGTATCAAGGTTTGTGACTAAACCAATATCAAATGATAGATTTTCAGAGTGAAATAGTTGAAAACTTGATAACTCTATGACATATACATCACAATGATGATTTAATAGTTCTAAGCAAGAAACCTCTTGATTGCCACCAACTCTGACATTTAAATCATGTGATTCCAAACCAGCTTGAATCATCTTAGTCACTGTTGTTTTACCATTAGTACCTGTTACTGCAATCGTTGGTGTCTGATTAACCATACAAAATAAGTCAATGTCACTCAAATAGGTTTTATGTTCTAACGCTATCTTTTTAAAAATTGGGTGGTCAAATGGAATACCGGGGGAAGTCACGATATAGTCAAATTGTTTCAATGCAATATCTTCATTAAGATCAGCTAAAACGTGTACCTCGCCTGAGTGAGTTTCAATAAAATCTTTCACTGCTTTAGAGGTCAGCCCCTCACCCAGCATTAAGACTCTAGCATGAAGAAACATAATACACCCGCTGATGTCATGATTATTGAAAACATCCAGAATAACAACACCACTTGTGGTTCAGACCAACCTGAAAGTTCAAAGTGATGATGAATGGGCGCCATCTTAAAGACTCTTTTTCCATAGCATTTAAAAGAACATATTTGAATAGCAACACTGATCGTTTCAACAACAAATAAGGCACCCATAATAATCAAATACAACTCCATATGATAGACTAATGCAATTGCTCCTAGCATTGCGCCCAGACTCATTGAGCCACTATCACCGAGAAATATTGTTGCAGGATATCGATTGAAAAATAAAAAGCCGAGGGTCATTGCAGAAAAAATCAAAGTCATCTGGCTGATATCTGATATTGAGAACGGTGTAATAAGATACAAAGCAAAGAATATCACGCAAAGGGGTAAACACACTAAACCATCCAATCCATCAGATAGATTCACCGCATTAGCGGTACTGACAAGAACAAGCGCACACCAAAATGGGAAAAATAAACCTATTGAAAGTGTCCAGCCAAAAAAGTTTATCCAGTACGATCCTGGGAAGAGGTAACCTAAGAGGATTGCGATTAATATTTGAAGTGAAAACTTAACTCCCATCGAAAACCCTTTCCCTGCTTTGACTTTTGAATAATCATCAAAAAATCCGATAATGAGAAAAGAGAAGTAACAAGCACATAACCATAACAATTCTGACCAATGAACTACCTGCCATGTAAATGGCCATCTATTGATCGTAAAGCACATCACATAAATCAAGATTAAAGGCAGTGGTAATAGTAACCCACCAGAAGTCAGGATGCCTTTTTTAACTAAATGAGATTGGGGTCCATCAGATCTCACAACCTGTTTTAGTCCTAAATAATCAAGTATCCCTTTCGTTAAATATATGAGAAATACAGTGATCAATAATGAGAAAAAATAAATAGAGATCATTTGTTCTATTCAAAAATTAGACAACTTCTTGTAAATTTGCTCTCACAAGCACTTGGACTTGTTCACTATCCGAAAATGGATATTTTTGACCAGCCACATGTTGAAATGACTCATGTCCTTTACCTGCAATCAATACAACATCTTCTGGTGTGGCAAGTTTTAAGGCTTTAGCAATTGCAATTCCTCGGTCATGTTCAATCGTCACATCCTCCTTATGGTCGATACCTGTCATAATATCATCAATAATACGCTCTGGATTCTCAAACCGAGGGTTATCATCGGTGAGTACAATATAATCAGCATATTTTGCTGCAGCTTGCCCCATTAGCATTCTTTTACCTCGATCACGATCACCACCACAACCAAACAAGACAATTAATTTTCCGGCTTTACAATGTTGTTTTAATGATGACATTACTTTAACTAATGCATCAGATGTATGAGCATAGTCGATAAATACAGTTGGACTATTTTCACCAGAGTAACGGGTCATTCTACCAGGGATTGTTTGTACTAGTGATAACGCTTCAATCGCATCCTTAAAATGAATCTCGTGAAGACACATGGTTGTATATGCAGCCAATAAATTATAAATATTAAATTTCCCGATGAGCTTTGTCTCAAGTTGACCCTTTCCCCACGGAGAACGAATTTCAAAAGTTGAACCATTCATGTTACTTTCAATTTGATGGGCAACCACTACACTGCGATGATCTACATATTTTTTATCTAAGCTGTATCCGATCACATTTTTTTCGGAGCTGTAGCGGATGAATAACTCTTTACCAAATTGATCATCAATATTAACAACCATATTTCTTAAATAAGGTTTAGCAAACAGCTTTGCTTTAGCTTCAACATAATCCTCTTGTGTTGCGTGATAATCTAAATGATCTCTTGTGACATTGGATAATATTGCAGTATCAAAAATACATCCATTAACCCGAGATTGATCTAATCCATGAGAAGACACTTCCATAATGACCTGCTCTACATGATTGTCACGCATCATTGAAAGTTGCTCATGAAGATATGATGGATCTGGTGTTGTATGATCTTGAGAAACCGTTTTACCGGCGATACCAGCACCTAAAGTACCAATAAAACCAGATTTAACACCAATACTATTTAAAGCACAGCTATATAAATGCATTATTGAGCTCTTTCCATTAGTACCAGTTACACCAACCATTGTAATTTGTCTTGAGGGATCTTTATAGAATCGTGAAACAAAAACACCGTAGAGATTTTGCAAATTAAAAACATAAATAACAGGTACTGTTCTTTTCTCGTTATTAGCTAAAGAAAAAGTTCTTAACTGAGAGCCATCTTTACCATTTGGAGATTCCATTAAAATAGCACTCGCACCGGATTGAATCGCACTTTCAATAAAATCACGTCCATCACAATGATGTCCAGGATAAGCAACAAAAGCATAGCCTGGCTTGATTTTTCTAGAATCTGATGTAATACCGACAATAGCAACATCGTGAGATAAATCACATTCAACCAAAGCTCTTAATAAATCAGATAACATCACATGATATAGATATTGGCTTAACATTTCTTTACTTATCTCCTAAATTACTCATAACTCATTGCTGCTGATACAATATTTGCAAACGCTGGTGCAGCAACTTTACCACCATAGCGATACCGATAGTCTGGTTTTCTGACAACTACAGCAACCACATAAGCTGGTGCTGATGTTGGTACAATGCCAACAAATGATGCAATATATTGATCTTGGTTATAACCATTTTTATCTGCAAAATTTGATGTTCCTGTCTTACCCGATACCTCTAATCCATTTATAGATGCTTTAGAACCTGTACCGTATTTCCCTACAACAGCCATNAGCATTTGTTTAACTNAATTGGCAGTATTTTCTGAGAAAACATGTTCACNTAGCCTNGGGCTTGCACCATCTAAAATACTNAAATCCTGTCTGAATCCACCATTAGCTAATGTAAGATAGGATTGAGCAAGTTGAAGTGTACTNATCGCAAAACCATATCCAAATGATAACGCAGCTAGATTAAAAAGACCATCATAATTTTGCTGACACATGCCAGAAGTTTCACCTGGTAAATCCAATACAGTTTTTTGGCAGAAACCATAATGGTTTAACTGTTTTGAAAAATCTGTAGAAGGTTTTTTAATCATTAATTTGGCCATACCAACATTACTTGATTTTTGTAGTATTTCTTGTGGACGAATTTTTTCTTTATTGACATGAACATCCTGAATCTTATGGCCATCAAGCGTCATTTCTCCTGAACGAGCATCAATCAGATCATCTTCATTACAAGCTTTTGTTTCTAAAAGATACGCTAACGCTAATGGCTTAATTGTAGACCCAGGCTCAAATAAATCAGTTACCGCTCGGTTTCTTAATAATTGTGGATCGTTAATTGGCTTTCGATTAGGATCAATCGAGGGATAATTAACCATAGCCCGTACCTGACCTGATTTCACATCCAGTATCACAGCAGACGCTGATTCTGCATTAGAATGATTCACTGTTTCTTTCAGTACTTCATATGCCTGAAATTGCATCCTGCCATCAATTGAAAGAGTAATATTTTTTCCAGAGATTGGTTGTTTCTCGCTAATTCTCTTTACAACATGCCCATGTCTATCTTTTTGTACATTTTGATATCCATTCTCCCCTTTCAAAATATCATCATACATTAACTCGATACCATCAATGCCTTCACCATCGGAATTCACGATTCCAATAAGACTCACTGATGCTGCATTATATGGATAAAAACGTTGTTCAACCTCGTTCACATGAACAGTACTATTGATCTCTTTCTTGATCTTTAATGCCATTTTTTGATCAATACTGCGTGCTAGATAAATAAATCTTTTTTCTGGTTGTGCAATTTTTTTAGTTAGTACTACCTCATCTTTATTTAATATAGAAGATAATTGATTTAACTCCTCATGACTGATGTTGAAATTTTTTGGATCAATCCAAATGTCATATTTTGATATTGATTCAGCTAAAACACGACCATGTCTATCTAAAATTTGCCCCCGATTAGCTCTAGTAGTTGTTTTCTGTTGATATAACTCATCGGCTAAACTTTTAAACTTCATTTCTGGATTAATACTCATTTTTAAAATCTTATATGAAAGTGAAAACAGTAATAGAGCATTAAATACACATACTGTAATAAACTTTAATTTCATTACGGGAAATGCCAATCACTCAGTCTTTTAACTAGCAGCCTATCCCTTGAATCAGTATTTTTAAGTTGACCAGCAAAATGCTTTTTATAATATGTTGGATCAGATAAATAGTCTAACTGCGCATTCATTGATTTCAATTTGGTATCTAGACCATTACTTTCATTGATAAGCGTTTCATAGGTGTAATGAAGTTTATACTTATACATCATTTCATTTAAAAATTTATCCATCATCAAAATAAATACAAGCGTCATAATGATTAGGGATGGCAAACCAATTAAACGGTTTTGATGCCCATCGCGTGTTTTTAAGTGTCTTGACATGATAACTTCTCCAGTACACGCATCCATGCACTTCGTGAACGACGATTATCCATAACTTCGTCGTTAGAAACTTGTGTAGCCTTACCAATTCTCTTAAAGGACGGCTTTTTAATCGGGCCAATCAATCCTGATAGACTATCGAATGACTCGTTCCCGGCTGTAACTTTTTTAATAAATTGCTTTATTACCCGATGTTCAATCGATTGAAAACTGACAAAGACCACCCTACCATGATCAGAAAGAATGAGTGGTAATTGTTCACAAATATCACGAATATCCTCAATTTCGTTATTGATAAATATTCTTATTGCTTGAAATGAACGTGTAGATGGATCTTTTGTTTTTTCGTAAAAAGGGACTGTATTTCTAATTAGATCTGATAAGTCTTTTGTTGTTTGTAGGGACTTCTCACTAGAACGACTCAATACGATCGCACTTGCAATTTTCCTACTAAATTTTTCCTCTCCATAAACTTTTAAAACATCAGCAATTTCCTTTTCAGTAGCTTTTTTTAACCATTCTGCAGCTGAATCACCTTCATCCTGATTCATTCGCATATCTAGCGGTCCATTTTTTGAAAAGCTAAATCCTCTTTTAGGATCATCAATTTGTGGAGATGAAATGCCTAAATCAAAGACAATGCCGTTGATTTTCCTTCCATGATAGTACTCTCTTAAAACTTGTGATAATGATTTAAATGAAGTCTGGAAAATTTTAAATCGGGCGTCATTATGATATTTCTTGTGAGCGTGCTCATAAGCCTCCCTGTCTTTATCAAATGCAATTAAAGCACCATGTTGATTTAAACGGTTCATAATAGACTCTGAATAACCACCCCTTCCATAGGTTGCATCAACATACAATCCTGTAGGATCAATATTTAAAGCATCCACTGCCTGATCCTTCATCACTGATGTGTGTTTGAGTGTCCTAGACGTTTGATTTTGAGTCATAATGATAAGTCATCCAAAGCCGTAGGTAGGTTTTCCGAATTACCATTTTTTTGATCAATCCACTCTTGGCGTACTTTACTCCAAACAGTTTCAGACCAAATTTCAAATCGCTTTCCTTGACCTATCAACATTACTTTCTTTTCAAGCTGGGCATGCTCTCTCAGTAATGCAGGTAACAGAATACGAGATTGTGAATCCATCTCACACTCTGTTGCATGACCCAAAAGCAAACGCTGGATTCTCCGTGCATGTGCATTAAATGTTGGCAACGATTCAAGTTGTTTCTCGATCACTGCCCACCGGTTCATAGGATAAAGCTGTAAACATGAATCCTCGGTATCTATAGTCACGACTAAAGATTGCTCACCAAGGCCTTCACGATACTTAGATGGTAGACTTAGTCTTCCTTTGGCATCCAGGTTAACTGCACTTATACCTCTAAAAAAACTCACCACTATTTCCCACTTTTCTCCACATATTGACACTATAGTGAATAAATACGCTATTTGTCAATCAAAAGTTCTATTTTATAGGGAAAGATGACTCGCTATAATCAAACATATCCAATCAAAATTTAGTTTAAAATAATGCTATTTACACTGTAATTAGTTAATTTAAGAGAGAGTTTCTTTACCGAGATAGAAAGAGCTTATCGTCAAATGAAACAGCGTATTTTTTGAATACCAATAATGGCATCGCAATAAAGAATGATAAATAAATAAAAGAAATTTGATACTTGGTTAGATCGGCCACCATATTGGTTGTCATTAAATCTAACATGCCACCAATCACAAGCGGATTAACAAATGAAACAAGACCAACAATCAAGTTCACTAGTGAAGTTACATATAAAAACTCAACCTCACTCAAAGCATAATTTAGAAATGCAAGAGCCACTATTAACCCACTAGCTGAAAAACCTAACATTAAAAAACACAATAAATTTAAAACATAATTAAAATTACAATAGACGATAACAACAAAACAAAAAAAGCTTAATAAAACATAATCTCTTAGGATATAGTCCGGCTTAGCAATTCGCCCTACTAAACACCCACTCACACAACAACCAACCGCATAACCTATCCACGCTATTGTGAGAAAGTCTTTTATCTCTGTGACACCAAAATGCTTCATTTGAAAGAAGATAAAAGCCTCATTCGAGGATAGATACTGCATCCCTGAATAAATACTTCCACAAAAAACCAACAATGAAAGAACATATTTATCCTCTAACAGACGATACATATTTCTAAGATGATGCCCATTAAGTTTTGCCGGCTCTCCCCCCTTAGGAATATGCCATACAATCAAAGATAACAATACCACACACACAAAGAGCATACGCAGGAAGAAAGCATGCCATGAGCCTGTCCAAACTGATGTAAAATAAAATGCACTCGAGGCAAATAATCCAGACATGAGAGAACCTAAACCGATAAAAGGACCCTGATATCTTTGGGGAAATGTTAATCGCACCAATAGAATAAATGTGATAAATGCAAATACTGCACCACAAGCAGCAAACAACCTAGCCAACAAAATCCAAACAAAAGAATTCGTACAGGCCAATAACAAATTACTACAAATACAACTCAAAACTGCAAAGACCATCACCGCTCTGAATCCATACCTTTGAATTAAATACCCATTATAAAATTGACCAAACAAATAGACAAAAGCATAGCTTGACGAACTAATGATTGCGAACTCAAGCTTAGTGAGCGATAAGTCAGCCTCAATTTGCAACTGAAAAGGAGAGATACAATTATTTACGAATAAAACGTAGGAACAAAAAGTGACAGTTGTTAACCAGATACAAATAGAGCGACGATACATCACTAGCATCTGAATACAATGCTTCAGATGGCGAACACTCATCAAGAGATGATTTGGCATTGCCTCATCTTCTCCAGAATGGATGCATGAACTGCATCAACACCCCCTAGGCCACCTACTTTGATATGCTCTAGAGTGAAATCATTTTTCTGAGAGGTGTAGAAATCAAGAATTGGTTTTGTTATGTCTTCATATATTTTTATACGTTTTAAGACTGAATCCATAGAATCGTCATCTCGACAAATCAAAGGCTCATGGGTGAGATCATCAAGTCCAGGATTCTTAGGAGGACGATCTGAAATATGATAGGTTCGACCTGAAGCTGGATGAAATCTTCTACCAGAAATTCGTCTGACTATTTCATCAGAATCTAATACCAACTCAAGGATAAAATCGAAACGCACACCTGATTCACTTGCAACTTTTGCTTGTTGAATTGTTCTTGGAAACCCGTCCAAAATAAATCCTGATTTACAATCAGACTGTGAGATTCGATCAATGGCAATATTAATCACTACTTCATCTGGTACTAGTTGACCAGATGCAATAATCTCTTTTAACTGTAACGCTTCTGATGATCCACTAGAAATAGCATCTCTAAAAATTTGACCAGTAGATATAACAGGGATATGAAGTCGTTCTTCAAGCAAAAGGCCTTGGGTACCCTTACCTGCTCCGGGAGGACCAAATATTAAGCCCTTCATTTAGCATTTGGAAAAGGAATGAATGACGCACCTAAAAGACAAATACCCAGAATAAATAATGTCACGACCTTTGATAAAGGAGGATTCATAGGGTTTTTACGATGCTCGATATATTGAGTTAAACTTCCAATCAAAAGTGCAATACCTGAGAGAAAAAGAAGATTGACCATGAAGGATGCAATGACATGAATAAAATCTTGCACGTTGGCTAAGGATTGGTTAGGGTTCACGGTTGGCGCTCTTCTAAACTCACCCTCAATAGGTACTGGGTTAGAATATGAATAAGAAATTAACGCTATGTATAAATATCTAATAAGTTTCATATTACAAATTACAACAGAGAAAATTTTCAAAATCAAATTTTTTTTACTTTGGCCAAACCTTGATTAATTCGACACGATTTTTACGTATCCGAACAACCTCAATCCTAATTTTATCCATCATAAGACAGACTTGACCATCTGGAATGCACTCTAATGTCTCTGTAATCAGCCCATTAACTGTATTTGGACCATCTTCGGGCAAATGCCAACCTAGAGCACGATTTAAGTCACGAACAACCATAGTTCCTAAAATCCAATAACTACCATCATTATTTGGACGCAGATCTTCCAATCTTAATAAAGATTGTTGAGTATATTCACCGACAATTTCTTCAATGATGTCATCTAGCGCCACCATACCGATTACTTCCCCGTACTCATCCACCACAAGTCCCAAAGAATAGTTTTGGGTTTGGAAATTTTTTAGCTGCATGACTAATGCCGTCTTTTCAGGCACATAATGTATTGGTTTAAGCACTTTGATTAAATTATCCCGGTTAAATTGGTTCTTTTGTTGTAATTGTATAACATCAGTCAAGTGACATATCCCCAACGCTTTATCAATATTACCGTTATGAACAATCATTCGCATTCGATGCGCATGAGCGAAAGCATTCACAACCTCAACCCAAGTCTTACTGATGTCCACACCAGCAATCGCTGATCGAGATAACATCACATCATCAACATGAATTTCATCCAGATTCAAAACACCCATCATCATATCACTGACAAATTTGTTACCCGCCCTTGCCTGCTGTAAAACACCCTTTAGCTCCTCTTTACCAAGCGATTCCGACCAGCCTGCATCCAAATCTCTAACACCAAATAAATATAAGACACCTTTTGCAACCGTGGATAACAATGACACCAAGGGCCCAAGCAACCTTAATAACCAACATAAAGGTATTGCAACCCATCGAGAAATCCACATCGGTCGAAGTGCTGCCAATGTTTTAGGTGTAATTTCAACAAAAATCAGAACAACTAGCGTTAAGATTGCTGTACAAATCAAAATTCCCGTTGCACCAAAATACTTCGTTGCTAAAACTGTTGCAATAGAGGATAATAATAGGTTAGCTGCCGTATTACCCATTAATATTACACTAAGTGTTCTATCTGGACTTTTTAACAAATGAACAACTCTACTTGCAACCTTGTCCCCTTTATTAGCAGCATTTTTTAATTTATAGCGATTGACGCCCATCAGCCCTGTTTCAGATGCTGAAAAAAATGCTGATAATAACACTAACATCACAAAAATGATTGACAACAAATTATAGTCCAAAGATCCACCTTAAATCGTATATATAATCATAATATATTATATTTTTGTTTTTTTCAGAACATATTGAATAAAAACCACAAATTGATATAATTGAATCTTTGTTAAAGGTAACACTCAATGAAAAAACATATCGTTGGACTTGGTCATGCTTTAACCGACCTCATATCGAACACTTCGGTTAGCTTCATCAGCGATAACGGACTTGAATATGGTGGGATGAAGTTACTGAGCGAGATCCAAACAAAAAAAATTCTGAAGTCTTTTCCTGATCATGTTCAAAATACTGGCGGATCTACGGCCAATACCATGTATCATCTTAGCCACCTTGGACATAGCGTGGAGCTTGTGACAAGCATTGGTAATGATCAGTATGGAAAAAAATTTCATGAAGATTTCACCAATAATGGAGTTGTTATCGATCAAGGCTGCATAAAGCATTCAGCCAGCCATCTATCTATTATATGCGTAACTCCTGATTCAGAACGATCTATGGGTACATTTATTAATGAGAAGATACCTATCACAGAGTCTTTGATTGAACCTGTTAAATTAGATAAAGCAAACTTTTTATATCTAGAATCCTATTTATGGTGTCATGAGCACTCGCACAAAAGTGCCGAAAAAGCCGCACAGATCGCCCGATCAAATCAATGTAATATTATCATTACCCTGTCTGATCAGAGCTGCGTAAAACAACATCATTCTCAACTCTTTCCATTTATCATTAAAAACTGTAAGTATGTATTTGCAAACCATGAAGAAATTTGTGCACTCATGCAGACTTACCACATTGATGAAGCTAAGCAAAAATGCCAACTTTTCTTAGATATCAACTGGATTATTACGGAAGGTCGTCATGGCGCAACAATCATTTCTGGAAACCGACATATTCATATTCCAGCCATCAGTGTACCAAAGGTCATTGATAAAACCGGTGCTGGAGATTTGTTTGCTGCTGGCTTCATTCATGGGCTGATGCTTGATGCACCATTATATTCTTGTGGTCACTACGCAAGTCGAGCAGCAAGCGCAGTCATCCAAGAAGTCGGAGCCAGAATCAACCAAACCCCTTCACTCACTTCAAATAGGTAACATATGTTCGAACAACTGACACAAAGCTTTACAACGATTATTAAAAATTTAACCGGTAAGGGTCGACTCACTGAGTCGAATATTTCTCTAGCCTTGAAAGAAATGAGAAACGCACTACTTGAAGCCGATGTCGCCGTTGATGTCGTCAAGAAATTTATTCAATCAGTGTCTGAGCACGCCATTGGCCAAGAGGTGTTAGGTGCACTAAAACCAGGAGAAACGCTCACAAGAGTGGTTCATGATGAACTAGTTAAAACATTAGGCTCCGAGCCTGTTTCTGATCCAATTCCATTGAAAACAAATCCACCAGGAGTCATTTTGATTGCAGGTTTACAAGGTGCTGGAAAGACCACTACTGCCGCTAAAATCAGTAAACTTTTGAAAGATGAAAGAAATAAAAATGTATTATTGACTTCTGTCGACATACAACGACCTGCTGCGATTGATCAATTAGAGACACTTTCCAAAAAAGCAGAAGTTGATTTTTACAGACATCAAGGTAAACAGGCTTACTCAACTATTATTGCTGGCGCACTTAAAATAGCTAAAGCAAATCACTATGATGCGCTCATTATCGATACAGCTGGTCGCTTACATGTTGATGACGATTTGATGAATGAGATCAAAGAAATCAACCAACTAGCAAAACCTGAAGAAATCTTGTTTGTTGCTGACAGCATGATGGGGCAAGATGCGGCATCTGTTGCAAAGTCATTTAATGAAGCATTACCAATTACAGGCACCGTATTAACAAAAATGGACGCAGATAGTCGTGGTGGGGCTGCATTATCGATCTGTGAGGTCACAGGGAAACCAATCATTTTTACATGTGAGGGGGAACATTTACACCAAATTGATGAATTCTCCCCTACTCGAATTGCTTCACAAATTCTTGGTATGGGGGATGTAGTCTCTCTTGTTAAGCATGTGGAACGTCAAGTCGATGAAAAACGGTCTAAAAAAACCAAAGAAAAATTAAAACAAGGCCGATTTGACTTAGAGGCATTTCAGAATCAATTAGAGGAAATCGTTAAAATAAAAAACATTGATTCTGTTATGAGTAAAATCCCAGGTGTCAGCACGATGAGTGATGATATGAAATCACAACTTAATCAACAATTAGATATTAAGCAGTTTAAACACATGTTAGCAACAATCCAATCCATGACCACTAAGGAAAAAAACTTTCCTGATCTTATTAAAGGGTCACGTAAAAAACGAATTGCTCTAGGGTCCGGTACTGACATTCAACTTGTTAATAAAATGCTTAAAAAATACAAACAAATGCAAAGAATGACAAAAAAACTGAGACCTGGATCAAAAAGCAGTTTAGCAAATCGACTAAAACGACAGAATATTGATGACATGCTATCTGGTGGATAAGTCTTTACAATCTCATCAAATTACTATATCATTTTGTTTTTTTGAGGAAAATTTTTATGGTTGTTATCCGTTTATCTAGAGTTGGGTCTAAAAAGAGACCATTTTTTCATATTGTTGCCACAGATAAAAGAAATTCACGAGATGGTCGATTTATTGAAAAGATTGGCTACTTCAATCCAATTGCTAAAGGTAATGATGAAAAACTTAAATTAGAGATTGAACGTTTTGAATACTTCCTCAAACATGGCGCTCAATGTTCTGATAGAGCTAAATTCCTTCTCAAAAAACATTTAAAAGATAACAAACTCACTTTAAATGAAAAAATCACTCCAGAGAAAAAGAAAAAAGCAACAAAATCAACTCCAGTCGCAAAGAGCAAAACCACATCTAAAAAAACAACGAAGGAACCAGCAAAAACAACAAGCAAAACTGATGTGAAAACACCAGCAAAAAAAGCGGCTCCTGTAAAAGCGACGACTAAAAAAGCGACCACAAAAAAAACCACTAAGAAGGATTAATAATTAAAGAGTTAATCATTATGGGGCAATTCGGCCGCCCAGTTGGATTGCGTGGAGAGATTAGGCTTTACTCTCATTCCGATCCGACTACAAATGTTGCCAACTATCAACCTTGGTTTGTTATTCATCAGGACCAGAAAATTGAGCTCCAATTAGAAGGATATCAAGAAAGAGAAAAATATCTCGTTGTAAAGATGAAGGATTTCAATAATCGTAATGATGTTGAATTTCTAACTAATCATGATCTATTGGTGGAACGAACTTCATTACCAAAACCTGAAAAAGACAGCATTTATCTATGTGACCTCATTGGGAGGAAAGTTTGCAATCAAAGTAAAGAAATTGGTACTGTTTCGGAGTTTAAACATAACGGTGTACACTATGTGATGTTTGTTAAAACATCTCAGGATAAACTGGTGTTAATTCCTTACCTAAAACAATTTGTATTATCAACTAATGATGATGAGATCCATGTGGAGTGGGATGATGAGATTTGATATTATCACGCTCTTTCCAGAAATTATTGACTTTTTCAAAATCGGATTAGTGGGCAAAGCGCAGCAAAACAACTTGATTCAAGTGGCGTGTTGGAATCCTAGGGATTTTTCAACCTCCCCTCACAAACAAGTAGATGATCGGCCTTATGGTGGAGAACCTGGAATGGTTTTACAATACCAACCTATTGTAGATACGCTAAATCACATCAAAAAAACACATCCTTATTCTGATCAAGACAGACATATTGTTTATCTTTGCCCAGCAGGTAAACCTTTCAATCAATCCATGATTGCCTCTTTTAAAGAAAAAAAACAATTCATTTTAATTGCAGGGAGATATGAAGGCATTGATCAACGGATCATTGATCACCATGTTGATTCACTTTGGTCCACTGGTCCATATGTGCTCTCAGGAGGAGAACTACCTGCATGTGCCATCATCGATGCATTGAGTAGAAGTATTGATGGAGTTTTAGGCAATAAAGCATCCTATGAAAACGATGCGCTATCTGAACACTATGCAATCAAGCATCCAGTTTATACGAGACCAAGAATCATTGATGGTCATGCCGTGCCTGAAGCGTTGTTATCTGGTGACCCAAAGAAAATCTCACAATGGCAAGATGAACAACGTAACCATAACAAAGAGAAATCAGACTAACTCAATACCCCATTCACAATATAAATATTTAGTAATATGATTGACAATGTTTGTAAAAAATGGTTTAATTTAGTTTTTGCTTGGAAATATGAAGACTAAACACATACAAGACTACGAACAGAAACAAATGAATGATAGAAAAATCACTGATTTTTCTCCAGGTGATAACGTCACTGTCAAGATCAAAGTCACTGAAGGTGATCGCACTCGACTTCAAGCTTTCGAAGGGGTTGTGATTGCAAAAAGAAACCGAGGTTTAAATTCTTCATTCACTGTTAGAAAAATTTCAAACGGTGAAGCTGTTGAGCGTGTTTTCCAAACCTACAGCCACATTATTGACAGTATTAAGTGCACACGTAAAGGTGATGTTAGAAGATCAAAGCTCTATTACTTAAGAAACCTATCTGGTAAGAAAGCGCGTATTAAAGAAAAAATCAAATCAAAAAAATCTGATAGCTGATGAAAAATAAAATATCGGTAATTGCTCTTCTTATTACCGTTGTTATTGATATTATGGGTATTGGCCTTGTGTTTCCTGTTTTACCTGAATTATTTTCACCTTCAGGCAACCATTTCCAACTATCGTCATACTATCTTTACCAAGGCCTATGCATCACAATGATGATTGTTCCAATGGGCTGGACACTATGTGGATTATTCATTGGTTATTTTGCTGATCGGTATGGTAGAAAAGTCATGATTCTTATGAGTTTGATTGTCAGTGTGTTTTCTTACTTATTATGTATTTATGCGATCAATATTCACTCATTATCACTATTTCTTGCCGCAAGAATGCTCATCGGAATTGCAGGAGGCTGTTATTGTTTAGTTCAAACCGTCATGTCTGATATTGCAACGACTGAAGAATTACCAACTTATGTATCTTGGGTCAATTGTGCAAGTGCAATTGGTTTTGTAATCGGCGCACTCATCACTTCGTTAAGCTCCTACAAAGGCATTGCAAATGATGTCACTTTACCATTTTATATAGGCGCTTTATTGAGTCTTTTTGGTGCGGTAATGATACATGTGTTTTTTCATGAATCTTTTCAACCAAACTCTGATAATACGCACAATGTTATTCAAGCGATTATTGAATTATTCAAGTTACGTACAACGAGGAATTTATTAATTTCCTTTTTTCTAATTGAAATTGCATGGGGGATATATCTACAAGCATCCCCGATCATTCTTTCTAACAATTACCATTATTCCACAAATTTAATTGCTATATTTTATCTGGGCTATGGGCTTTGTGCGGCAACAGCCATCCTATTATTACAACCTCTTTTTGAAAAGTATTTTGATTACCAAACCTCCATACCATGGCTCTCATGGATTGTGAAAATAGCAATCTTTATGACTTTTTTCCTTGCTTCACATATTATGAATGCAGTTGGCATGATAGTTGCTACATTTGCCGAGTTCCTTTTATTCACTGGCGTACTTGTAATGATCTCAACGAACTCAGGCAATATTTCAAGAGGACAAACGATGGGGCTAGTCAGTACAGTGATCGGTGCTTCTTTCCTTTTTAGTGACCTTTTAATCTATCTACTTGAATCAGTGGATAGCATTTATAGCTTACTGATTGTTGCGCTTCTATTTCCAGGATTTTATCTGTTAAAACCTCAATCTTCTGAAGCAGTAGCAACATCAACCTAGCACTTAATCAATGTGTTTTTCCAAGAATGCTTTTAATCTTGCCATTTCATCATTGTTCGGTTGAATGACTTTTGTCTGCACTAACTTATTTGATAAGCGTTTTTTTTGATTTTTTTTACTCAATTGATCTAAATTAAGCTCCTCCTGATTGGCTGTCATTTTTAGATAGACTTCAGCTAATATACTGGCATCAATTAAGGCACCATGCAATGTGCGGTGCTCATTAGATACACCTAATCGCTTACATAAAGCGTCTAGGGAGTTCTTTTGTTTAGGATATAATGATCTAGCGATTGCAAGTGAATCAACCACTCTACAATATTGAGACATAGACCGTAAACCACCAATTCTTTTAAATTCACTATCAATAAACTTCTCATCAAATGAGGCGTTATGCATTATCACCTCAGCATCCTCAATAAAAGCAATTAATTGATCAGCTATTTGAGAAAAAACGGGCTGATCTTGTAAACTATCTAATGAAATTCCATGTACTTTGAATGCACCTTCATCAATAGCACGTTGTGGGTTGATATATTGATGAAATGTTTTTCCTGTTAATTTACGATTAACGACTTCGACAGCGCCAATTTCAATCACTTTATGATCCTTCGGGTCAATTCCCGTTGTTTCTGTATCTAAAAAAACTTGTCTAATCACTTATCTATCATCATTGCTTGATCAATGGCTTCATTTGCAAGCGCATCCGCCATTTCATTATATTGATCACCACTATGCCCTTTAACCCACTGCCAAGTAATGTCTCTTGATGCTAACACTTGGATGAGCTGTTTCCATAAATCGGCATTCTTCACCGGCTTATTACTAGATGTCCTCCAGCCCCTGCGCTGCCAATTGGCCACCCATTCAAGCATCCCTTTCATAACATATTGGGAGTCCGTATAAATTGTCACAGAATCTTTAATATCTATTTTACCCACGACTTCTATGACCGCAGTCAACTCCATCCTGTTATTGGTAGTGTCTTTTTCGAATCCCTTATAGGTTGAAATCTCTCCCTGATCGATGATAACACCACCCCAGCCTCCTGGACCAGGGTTACCTTTGCATGCACCATCAGTATAAGCAAGAATTGTTTTCATGAGAAAATCACCTCTGATAAGATCACTACTAATGCGTAGATTATCACAATGTAAATGATACTTGATTGATTCATAATATGAAATCTTGTATTTTTCCTCACTGCCCGCTCATTGATCAATATGATTGCTGGGAATAAAATATTTAAAAATGCTACTATTAAGCCACTAAATCTGAGTATTTCAAGAAATGCTGCAGAATGTATATTAACCATCAACCATGGCAAGAAGATCGTCAGAAACGGAGGCAACCATTTTTTCTTGGTTTGTAAAATATCAATTAATAAATCTCTCAAGCTCAGTGCAATCCCTAATAAAGAACTTACGACAGCTGCAAATACAAATAAATTAATAAACGCACCATGAACAACATGTTGTAAAAGAACAGAAATGGCCACAGTTTCATCTGAATAAAATGATAGCTGTTGAATATCTGATTTGGACATCCCTGTGAGTACTCCACATGTCCATAACAAATATATGACTAAGGGAATTAAACTACCGATCAATATCGCTTTAGGTATCATTGATTCTTGTCCTTTCATATATGCCCTTACACTAGGCAAAATCACCTGAAAACCAAATCCAACCACCACCACTGGTAAAAGATGACCAAGTTCGTACACTGTTGGTTTGAAATAGACCCATTCAGATAACCGAACATGTGAAAATAAAAAAACCACCATGATGATGATGGTCGAAATCAATACATATACCATTAACCGATTCATTGCATCAATAAACTCTGTGTCCATGCTAATCACAAGCCAAGACATTAATGCCACCAACGTATACCCTACTCTTGGACTATCAAAAAATACATTATTAAAATTAATCAGAGAGGAAAGTGATGAAAAATACGCCATCAATAAAGTGAGTAATAATAAACCATATGATATCCAAGATACCATCTTGCCAGTGACACCAAAATTATGTTCTGCAATATATGAGAAGCTTTTACCTGCCGGATATAAAACACACACTTGAGCAAGGATTAATCCACTCCAATACATCACTAACCAAGCAGATATAAAAATCAAACTTGTTCCAATTAAACCTACATTCGTCGTTGCAATTGGTAATGCCAGAGTGACAGCACCGATTGTTGTTCCAGCAATTAGTAGTGCAGCACCGATTGTATGATTTAACTTCACGAATCCCTCACCGGAACATGTACATTATTACAATGTGTTTCTGTAATAAACATAGACACAAAGCCACTTAGAATGAAACCAACTGGAAACAAACTAAACACGATATTATAAGCATCTGCTGGATAGATGGAAACCCCTCTTGCATCAACGACACCTCCAAATGCGTCTAGTACATATCCAATCCATGGAATACACAATGCCCCAAGTAAAACTGAAATTAAATTACAAAATGAGACAGAAACACCACTGACTTGAGGCGGATTAATTTCACCTGAAAGCGCATAGGAGGCTATTAAACCACTATTCGCTAAACCATAGATAAAAAGCACTGTGTAGCATTGTAAAGGCGTGATTGAGGACAAATATAACACTAAAGCAAATGTGACTGCACTCACCAAAGACGCCGTTATCATAATTGGCTTTCGAAGTGAAATTGCATCAGAAATACGACCAATCAGTACACCACCAATGACCCATCCGATAAATAAGCACGTGCCAGCAAAACCAGCCTCGTTTAATGTAAATCCTTTAGTTTGAATAAGATACGGCGTACCCCAGGCTTCACCAAAGGCCACTGTTGGCATATAGATTAATCCAGCATAAAAACCATTCAACCAAGATTGTGGATTACAAATAACAACTCTAATACCTCGGACTAGATCCTTGAATGACTCAACCTGGGTTGATTTTTCGTTAGGATGTGGCCTCATCATGATTAATCCAAGAATAAATAAAATAAACATCCCTATTCCCAAACATAGAATATATCCTCTCCATCCAAGACTACTCGATATATATGACATTGGGCCCTCTCCAACAGCAGCACCTAACATCCCTGAACATTGGGTTAGTCCTGCCAATAGACCCAACATACTTGCTGGAAACCATATCAATGCTAATTTAAATGCACCAATAAATGCGAAGCTACCTGACAGTCCCATGATCAGCCTGCTCAGCATGATCCAATGCACATGGTTTGCAAAAGAAAATAACAGACATGCACATCCAAAAACAAACGTGTTGGCAATAATCAAGCGATGAGCCCCAAAACGGTCTACTAAAGCACCAACAGGAATTTGCATAATGATGTAGGACACATATAAATATCCAGCCATTTGACCAAATATTGATGCGTTGACCTTAAACTCACTCATAATTGGTTCTTGGATGATACTAGGTGATACTCTTGCAATATACATTAGAAAAAAGAACATTGCACCAATGGACCAGACCACCCAAGGATAAAGAGCACTCGATTGAAACGAATTTAATTTTTTATTCACATACACCTCAGAAAGAAAATATTGATTACTCAATTAATAATACTGAAAAGTATCACAGAATCATAGCTTGGACTTCATTCATGTCGATACAAAGTGACAAACGAAACTACTCCTGCAAACAAAATCATTGAATTCACAGATAATGAAAGCCATTGGTCACTGATCAATGCAGGTTGCTGAATAAATATCAAGCATAGCCCAACGAGCATCGCAAATACAATTTTTCGATTGATATTATTTCTATTAGAATTCCATAACAATATCACACAAGTGATGACTAGCGAGCACAATGCAAGTAAAGGCATCATCACTCTTGAAATGAATATATTGAACGTATCATCGTTTAGAATACCAAACCCTTTACTGTGCACAAGGGCTTTGAATAATTTACTCAGACTCATCCTTGTTGGTGCTGCTACTGCAGCGACCAAAACAGATGGATGAAGGCCTGAATGCCATATCTCTTTATTGGATTTTTTGATGGGATTGTGTTGAGTGAGATCCATATCCTGAATATGGTGCAGTTCCCATTCACCTTTAGTGATAAAAAACGCAGATTCTGCTTTTCTGTATCCTACAAGGTTATTATTTTGAACTTCAAAAAAATCAATCCCCTGCAACTCTTTTGGCGAGAGTACTTTATTAACATGAATAAAATGATCCTTTTCCTTGAACCAGAGATTATTAATACTAAAATTCACAACACCATGAGAGACAGAGTGAGTTCTGATCCGTTTAGCCTGAAGTTCAGCATCGATGGCAATTGTTTCTCCAATATATGTCATGATGATGACAAACATGAACTCCACCAGCAGAATATTTCTTAAAATACGCCAAGTTCTGATACCAAATGACTCTATCACCAACCATTCGTTAGATGATTTAAACCGATAAATACTCATTATTCCAGATATGACGACTATTGAGATTAATGCGCGATAAAGGTTTCTTGGTGTAATCATTGCTGCGTAATATAAACTTTCAAAAGACAAACCCTTATTACCAGAGATTTGTAATGCAATATAAATAAACAAATTTAAAATGGTAAATATTGAGGTCACCATTAAAATGTTGTAATAAGTTTGAACACGTATATAGTGATTAATTCTGATCATTTTATGTACGCCTTTGAATAAAACGGTAAAGTAAAACCCAACATAGTAGGCAGAGATTAGGAATCACTATTGCCATATCGATCGATCGGATGATCCCCTTTTGTGTCTGACGTTGAATGAAAATAATCATTAATACGGCAATAATAAAGGTGGCGACAAAATAGATCATAGAAAAAGAAGATCTAGATCTTGTGATATCGAACATCATAAAACCTGCCATCAGAACCAAAATCATACAAAGCGATGGTAGTCCTGTCATCCAACAGATTCTGGATAAAAACTCAGCGTTAGAACGTTCACTCCACAGATGCTTAAAGCTCTTCAGCTTTACATCATTTTTGGAACTTAAATCAATATTGAGAAACTGGTACGGATAGATGAGTGCTTGACTGAAGACAATAGATTTCTTTTGATTCTCACGGATTGAAAAGCGACTTCCTTCCCCTTCATCCAAGACAATATCGCCATTTTTAGTTTCCTTTAGTTTATTTGCAATCACGATACTCCACTCGTTATCCTCATTTCGCTGTGCAGCAAATACATGGTCTAATGAATGTGCATTGGGATGAACATCATCTGCATAAATCACAAATTTTCCTTGTGCTTGAAATGTATCTGGCTTAAGCATTGAAAAAATATGCTTTTTAGAGTAATTATCGATTAAAATAGACCTATTGGCTACAGAAATGGGCTCAACGACACTCACCACCAGCCAAACTAACATCGCACCTAACATGCCACATTGCATCACCCAACTTAAAATACTCCAGTCTGAAATCCCTAAAATAGACATAGACATCACTTCGCCGGAATCTCTTATTTGAGAAACCGCCCAACAAGCACCCAATGGAAATACAAATGTGAGTACAATGACCAATACTGTAGGCATTGAAAGTATCACACACAAAATCAAAAAGTTTGTTGATATTCCTTCGATCTGACCACAGATTTCAGCAATTTGAATAAACATAAATATGCTGGTTAGGCTGATTGCAAGCTGAAAGACCCTCAACAATACTTTTCTAATAACATACGAACGATAATAATGCATTACATACATACTACCAAATGAAATTAGAACACGCTATAATCAAAAAAATGTCAGAACCAAATATTATATTTCATATTCAAAATGAACAAGATACCATCTGTCCCTTATCTTTTTTTACTCGAATTATGCTGCAGTACCTAGAACGTGATTTTCTCTTAATCATAGATTGCCCTGATTTAATGACCCTCTCTGCAATCGATACAGCTTTGTGGTTGTTCCCTAGAGATCGCTTTATTCCTAGAGTGCTCAAAAAACATCAATTGAAGGTTGGTGATTTCAAAGTAAAAGATAAATTAGCTACATTTAACGTTTCATTTGAATGTATTACACCAACCCCTAAAAGCTTATTAGTCGAATGCATCCCAAATATGCCATCATTAAAATCTTTAGGTCGAAAAAAATTTAAACATTATTCAAAAATAGCTCAGCCACCTAAAGTTAGCCAGGAGATACAATATGGATAAACAATATGATCCTAAAAGCCTAGAAGCACATTGGCAATCTATTTGGGATGAGGCATCTATTGGTGAGCCAAGCCCTAACGCCACACCGTTTTCAATGATGTTTCCACCACCTAATGTGACAGGTAGTTTACATATGGGGCATGGTTTTTTAATCACCGTATCAGATATTTACATCCGATATCAACGAATGAAGAAACAATCTGTATTATGGCAAATGGGAACAGATCATGCTGGGATTGCGACCCAATTGGTTGTTTGGCGTCAATGTGAAAAAGAAGGCATCGACCCCCGAAAATTAGGCCGGTCTGCTTTTCTTGAGAAAATTGAGAACTGGGTCAAAAAAGTAAAAATACATGATCAAATTAAAACCATGGGTGCAAGTGTAGATTGGTCTACAGCCATGTTCACCATGGATGAAAATCACTCTCATGCTGTTATTTCTGCTTTTGTGAAAATGTATAGGGATCAAGTCATTTATAAAGGGAAGCGATTATCAAATTGGGATTATCATTTAAAAACTGCAATTTCGGATCTTGAAGTCGAAAATAGAGAAGAAAAGGGTTTTCTCTATCATATTAAATATCCTTTTGTTAATGGTGATGGCTTCATTACTGTCGCAACGACAAGACCTGAAACCTTATTGGGGGATGCTGCTGTTGCAGTACATCCAGATGACAAACGGTTTGATCATACAATTCAATTGTCCCTTCCCCTCACAGACAGGGTTATTCCTGTCATTAAAGATGATTATGTTGATCGAGAATTTGGCACAGGCTGTGTGAAAATCACACCTGCGCATGATTTCAATGATTATGAAGTTGGATTGAGACATCAATTACCTATGATGAATATCATGACACTGGATGGCCGCTTAAATGAGGATGTGCCAAAGCGTTTTCAAGGTCTCAGGATGGATGAAGCTCGAAAACAAATTGTAGAGGAATTAAAACAGCAAGGCCTACTGGAATCAGTTCAAGAACATATTCATACCGTTCCATACTGTGAACGCTCTGGCGTCAAAATTGAACCTTTATTGACAGATCAGTGGTTTGTCAAAATGGATGAACTCTCAAAAGTGGCCAAAGAAACCGTACAAAAAAAAGAAGTAGAGTTAGTACCTAATCATTGGGAAAAGACCTATCATCATTTCCTTGACCATATTCAAGATTGGTGTATCAGTCGACAAATCTGGTGGGGACATCGTATTCCTGCATGGTACGACAATAATGACCATATTTATGTTGGATATAGTGAAGAAGATGTGCGTTCTCATTACCAGCTTGATGATAGTGTCATTTTAAAACAAGACGAGGATGTGCTTGATACTTGGTTTTCCTCCAGTCTTTATCCTTTTTCTTCATTAGGATGGCCAAATGAGACAGAACGCCTTGATCAATTTTTTCCAAATAGCCTTTTAGTCACCGGATTTGATATTTTATTTTTCTGGGTTACCAGAATGATTGTGATGTCAAAATATCTCACAGGTAAAGCGCCATTTAAAAAAGTCTTTCTACATGGATTAGTCAAAGATGAAAAGGGACAAAAAATGTCAAAATCTAAAGGGAATGTCATAGACCCTATAGATTTAATCACAGGTATTTCTTTAGAGGCATTAATTGAAAAAAGGACGCAAGGCATGATGTTACCAAAGCATGCCAACCAAATTAAACAACAAACACAAAAAAGTTATCCTCAAGGCATAGAAGCACATGGTACTGATGCCCTTAGGATGTGTTTTGCGGCTAGTGCTACACCTGGACGTGATATTCGATTCAACCTTGAAAAATTAAAAGGTTATAAATTTTTCTGTAACAAATTATGGAATGCAACACGGTTTTTAACGATGCTTCAAGGCGAATTTCAGCCAACATTTACTGAAAAGGCACTCTTTGAAGAGCCTATTGATGCATGGATCTTATCGCAATTTAACACCACATTAATGACCGCTGAAAAACACCTCTTATCTTTTAGATTTGATCTACTCGCACAATGTTGGTATGAGTTTATCTGGCATCAGTTTTGTGATTGGTATATTGAATTTGTAAAAATTAATGTTCAAAATGCCCCCTCCTGTTCAAGTTTTACAGCTGCTCACCTGATACTCGAAAAACTATTAAGAGCATTACATCCAATTATGCCATTTCTAACCGAATCACTATGGCAGATTGTCACAAAACCGCTCAATCGATCAGTCAAGACGATCAGTACACTCCCTTACCCAGAACCACAACCTATCGAGTCATCTACAGATATTGCTTCAATTAGTTGGGCTAAGCATATGATCTCCGCCATTCGAACTCTTCGAGCTGAATGTAATATTGCCCCATCAAAACTCATTCAAGTACAACTTTCTCCATTCGATCAAAAAGCGGATCAACAACTAAAGAAGGTGCAATATCTGATTTCAAAATTATGTAATGCCTCAGAAATCAAGTGGGTCGAACAACCAGATGAGATTTGTGCACAAACAAAAGTTGATCAAATTATGATCGATATCCCATTAAAGGGAATGATTGATGCACAATTAGAGTTTAATCGTATTTCGAAGAGTATAGAAAAAACAACTAAATCTCTTGATCAACTGCATCAGAAATTAAATAACGCAAAGTTTTTAGATCACGCACCGACTGAGTTGGTTGAAAAGGAAAAATTACTTCTAGAGGAGCAAGTCTCTAAAATGAGCCGTTTAAAGACCCAACTTAATCAAATAGAGAAACTGCTATGAAAGCAATTGTTTTATTATCTGGAGGCCTTGATTCTGCGACATGCCTTGGTTATGCTCAGACCCGAGGATTTGATCTTTATGCTTTAAGCTTTGAGTATGGACAACGTCATCAGTCAGAAATTGAAGCAGCTAAAAGACTCGCATCGAGATTTCAAGTCATCCAACATGAAATCATTGAATTGTCCTATCTTGCTAAAATTAAAGGGTCATCTCTGACCAATCATGATCAACCCATCCAACGCTCCTCAGGAAAATCAATCCCTGATACCTATGTCCCTGCAAGAAATACGATATTTCTTACGCATGCAATGGCTTGGGCGGAGATCATTCAATGCCAACATATTTTCATTGGTGCGAGTAGTATTGATTATTCTGGATATCCTGATTGTAGACCAGAGTATATTGAAGCGTTTGAAAATTTAGCAAATCTAGCAACTAAATCAGGAGTCAATGGCAACAAGATTAATATTCATGCCCCACTGCTTCACTTATCTAAAGCTCAAACGATACAACTTGGTACAGAGCTTGGGGTTGATTATTCTCAAACCGTTTCTTGCTACCAAGCTGACCCTTTGGGACGAGCATGTGGCGCTTGTGATAGTTGTTATCTAAGACAGAAAGGATTTATTGAGTCTAAAATCCCTGACCCGACGCTCTATCAAAATTAAAATTGACTTCTATGGATACTCTTTCATAATAAAATAATGCGACAGTATACGACTTCACAAAAATCAATGCATTGGCTCATTGCTGTAATGATTATTATCAGCTTATCAGTTGGATTTTCTTTTAATTGGCTACCCAGTTCTGAATTCAAAAACACACTTCGCAATCTGCATAAACTATCTGGATTAATCATATTGGGATTGGTGTTAGTCAGAGTATATTTTAGACTGCATACACCTGCCCCACCTTTACAGCTTGGCTTTTATCACAAATTAATTGCAAAAGCGTCACATTTATTTTTATACGTGATGATGTTTGCAATGCCAGTGACAGGCTGGGTCATGAGTTCTGCTGTAAAAAAAATGCCGTATTCTTTACCCACTATTCCAGGTATTACCTATAACAAATCACTAGCAGGTATTTTTTACAACTACCACAGTACACTTGGAATTGTATTTACGGTTATGATTATGATTCACATTTTAGCCACCCTCTATCATCAACTGCGAGGGGATCTCATTTTTCAAAGAATCAGCTTTAGGATTTCATGATGGATTTGGATACAGATATTGATGAAGTAAATATCACTATTGATAATTTATGTATTGCACTGGATGATCTAGGGGATTTTCTCAACAAAGATTACGAACGACTACTGGAAGATAGTCAACGTTTAGAGCGCTTATTTTCTACGTTCACACATCATCTTAAATGGTTAATACATCCAACGGAGCGTGAATCAGATATTGCCATTAAAAATAGAGTCAAATTAAAATACCCAAATCAATCAGATACACTTTATTTCCTAAAAACATTATCTTTACAGCCAGAACATTTAGTATACCGTCCAGTTGATCTACCTGGTTTAACTCGTTCTGACATACATGCACTTTGGATCTATAATTTAAAACAAGCACGTCATTTTATTCAATATGATTTATCCCATGCCTTCGCTGCACTAAAAAAACCTAAAGGACCTTTTGCCCCCTATCAGCATCCATTTGAATTAGATGTTTCGCCTTTACTTGTTGTAGCTAATTTTTATCATCAATATGATTCACTCTATTTTCTAAAAAACAAGCGAGTGAGTCTATTAAGTATCAATTTAGACTCAGAGTTTGATCGAGCATTATTTCTTTCTCACTTAGTTGAAATGGGAGAAATTCTTCACCAAGCACCCCCATCTCTCAAAAGTGCAGTTGCACAGCACATACACCCTGATTTTTATCAAACGATCAAAATTGCACGTAATCAGTTTTGCCACATAGAGCACAATATTGACTTACTTGAAGATTTTCTCTTGCATGGCAAAATAATCCTTAATATCAAAAGTAAGTCTGTTGATATGAAAAAGCTTTTACATCAGTGCCAACAACTCGTTCAATCATGTCCTAGTTTAATAGTTCCAAAAGCACAATATAGCATTGAAAAAAAATGGGAATTAATTCAAAATCAAATTCAATGGTGCGCACCCATGCCTCAGCAAACATTAGTACCCCTATCCATTACAAAGACATTATTCACGCATCAGTTTAAACCAACTGATCAGTCAATGAAGACTTTTTTTCTATCGAACATTCGTCAGAATGTCTCGTGGATCCTCACTCAACAATGTCGATGTTTTGAAACCCATGATTTACCATTGATGGAAAAACTCACATTTGTTTTAAAGTATCTCATGATCATTTATGGTTCATTGATTCAAGTTGTGTTAAATCAAAATCAAGCTAGCATTGTTTCTCATCCGCATTACGATCATTTTCAATCTGCAGTCCAAATCAGAAATCAAATTTCACACATTGGTAAACTGTTTCACAAAGAAGATTCCATACAGGTTAATGAAGTATTTTTATCCAATACAGCTTCAGAACTCATCTCTTCTATTGATCTTGAAGTGACATTAAGTCATACAGATATTTAACATTCTCCATGATGGTCCTAGCATCATTGATGCCAATAATATATCTTGACCAACTTGATAATTCACGTAATATATTAATTTATGAACGTTTATAAGATCATCAATAAATTGTCTATTATACTCGCTTTTGAAATGTCTATAGCTTGTCTTTTATCTTATCAAGCGGGTATTTTATGTGCTGTTGTCTTCAACTTTGGGTCTTCATTAATCAGTGCACTTTGGTGCACTCTATCGGCTATTCTTGTCATGCAATCCACTTGGAAACAATCGATATCATCAGGCTTTAGGAGAATGATTGGCTCCTTCATTGGAAGTGTAGTACCATTATTTATTTTCTCTATTTTAGGCAGTGGTGTATCAACCTATATAATATGTATATTTTCGATCGTTATCTTATGCAGTTATTTTAATAAAAAAGAAAATTTACGTTTGGCACTACTCACAGCATCTGTCATTTACGTTGTATCCACAATAGATATCACATCTAACATCTTTATTATCTCTGTAAGCCGTTTAATCGAGTCTTTATTAGGCATTTCAATCACGCTATGCACACGGTATTTTACAATTCGAATTCATCTCCTAATTGACGATAATATAGATTTAATCGATCAAAATAAGTGAAAGCTTTTACCTCCTTTTTTAGTCCTTGTTTTAGATGCTGCACACCATCATGTATTGAGGTTATCCTTTTAAGCTTTAGACAACAGTTCACTGAACTACTGACCTCATTAGGTGATGAACATGTGAGTTCAATTTATACCACCATTTTACTTAATCACACTCCCTTTCATCAATTATTAAAAGAGTCCATCAATAAAAATATTCATCATCGTCTCATTCATCAATATGATACCAGCTACCTTCGTCTTATTGGTGTTGGTATTGCAAATTTAATCGTGTTGAAGCTTTTGGATTATACCTCAATACAAATTGAATCATTTTGTATCAACTATCATCCTTCAATATACGAAAAAAACAATACATTTGTGGTTTGTTGGCTCACTAAGGAGACTCAACAAAAAATAGCTTATATTCAGCCTCACCCTTTCATTCATTTAATTGAAGACACGCTGCTCGATTTGATCAATCACCAGAAATATAATTTTGATTATTACTTTGGACACATTATCAAGCAATGTTATGAAACATTAAATCCATTGAGCGAGTATCAGCACTTGAAAAGTGTCGTCATTTAAAATAAAATAAAAATAATGGAAAGGACACAGACAATTACAAAAAAAGTGTCACGAGTGCACTTTAAACCGATTACTTTGAAACGTTTACGTACTCCCGAAAACGACTCCATGATTCTTCCTAGTGCAAATATATCTCAAAGTCAAAGCGTTCCTGAAGATTTTAAAAATACGATCATTAACTTCATCAAGAGCGGTGATGTTGACCAGTTAAAATTACTGATACAAGAACAGAAGATAGATTGTAATCAAACACTTTTATCCCTAAAGACACATCAAGGTGAAAGTGTCCCTATCACTCTATTCCAATTTTTGATTCTCCAAGAACAGTTTGAGTGCATAAGAGCAATCTATCTGAGTTTTCCAATTAGTGAAGAAAACTTGAATTTAAGTTATTACTATGCACACCAAATGTCAGATGAGGAAACAAGGATTAAATCGATCCAGTTCCTTCAACAGTTTGGTGTCAATCAAAACATGGATGATGCTCTTTTAAATTTTCATCAAGCTAAAGCAATCAGTAAAGAAAAGCATATGGGGTATGAGTTAATTCAGGCTGTATTACATGGTCAAGTAAAACTCTTTGATCAAAAAATTTCTTTATACTACTTTTCTCTTGCATTTGACCTAGCATTTTTCATTTTAGAGAAGCATGTTGATGTACTATTATCCTCAAAGTATCGTAAGCTGACTGACCAGCCACTTCCGCTAGACCACTTGTTTTTTGTAGACCGATTTTTTGAAGCAATCAAAAGTGGGAAAAAACATCTCATTGAGATGTTCCTATCCGTTTCACCAGAATTCTTAGAACAAAGGAAAAAAATTCAACTCTCATTATTTGATCCAGAGCGATACATATCAACTTATGACTATGCCGAACAATTTGCGCCGGAACTCACCGACTATCTAAAAAGTCACCCCCTCCGCACACTTCAAGACGGTAAAAAACTAAAATATTGATAAAAACTATCATCATCATAAAAATTAAATATTTCTGAAAAAAATAAGCTTTTGTTATCTTGGAATAACGGCGTATTTAAAAAATACAATCCTACTATCTTTTAGAGCATACAAATTTACAATCTGATTACACAATATGAAACCACACCATTCACAATCGCTAGATAGTATAACACAACGACCAATGATTGAGTTTAACCAATATTAAGCAAAAAAATCATTAAAATAATGAACCATATAAAATAGAGAGAGCACACTATGAATACAAGAAAAAAACAAAAAATGAACCATCAAGTATCCCCATTAGGTCCATCTCCACAATCCATTGTGGAAGTGAATTCTATTTTCAATGATAATTCCGATTTTTTATTGAATGATGATTCATATTCTTTCTATGATTTGGAACTACTAGATGAGAGTATCGATCGTACGATTGATTTTGTCTCAGCAACTCCTCAATCTACAGATACTCATTTAATGGATACCACTCAAACACCCCAATCTGCACTAAGTACTTTTAAAGCTTTCTTTCAGTATGATAGTACATGTATCATGGATCCTGATTATACACTACCAGAGCAACCAAGCAGTCATGAAAAAATCAACAAAACAGAATGTTATGAGTCTACAGTGATAGAACACTTACAAAAAGCCATTAAAAGAAATGATCTTGTAACGATTGAAAAATTAATCGTTTATGTTGATTTTAATGAGCCCTATTTCATTCAAGATGGTTATCCTGAAAAAATGAACTTAGTTCAATTTGCATTTTGTCATTGTCCACTTCACTTTTTAAGGTATTTTCTCCATGAATATAAAGATGAAATCCAGCAAAAAATGCTCAATGAAACATTGGATTATCTCTACTTACATTCAACTTGTTTTAATAGACAAACAGCGCTGGCTCACTTACTCATTGAACATGGTGCCCACCCTTCTGTTGAACCAAGAACAATCTCGCTTTATTAATCAATAATAAAGCGTCAATCTTTTCAACTTGAATACACGGTAAAACGTTTATTGCCATATCAATGGATTGATATTTCAAATTATGTTATAGTGTAACATCTAAAAAGTGAGGCCTTATGGAAAACTTAAATCAAAAACTACCAGTCACTGTCTTATCAGGTTTCCTTGGCGCTGGTAAAACAACCCTTTTGAATCATATTCTTAACAATCGAGAAGGACGTAAGGTTGCGGTCATCGTCAATGATATGAGTGAAGTCAACATTGATGCAGATCTGATTGGCTATGGTGGCAGCAATCTGTCACGAACTGAGGAAAAACTGGTTGAAATGAGTAATGGATGCATCTGCTGTACATTACGTGAAGATTTATTGATGCAAGTACGCAATTTAGCATCAGAAGGCCGATTCGATTATTTGTTAATTGAAAGTACTGGTATTTCTGAACCACTCCCAGTAGCAACAACATTCGATTTTACTGATGAACATGGGGAAAGCTTATCGGATGTTTCTCAATTGGATACCATGGTTACAGTAGTTGATGCTGCAAGTTTAATCAACCACTATAGCTCCACTGACTTTTTAAAAGATAAAGGAGAAAGCATTGGCGAAGAAGACAATCGAACATTAGTTGACTTACTTGTGGAACAGATTGAATTCGCAAATGTCATTATATTAAATAAAATTGATCTTATCAGTAAAGATCAACTTAAGATCGTAAGAGCATTAATTAAAGGTTTAAACGCCAAGGCTAAGATCATTGAAACATCACATTCTAAAGTGGATCTCAATGAAATCATGAATACGGGTTTATTTGATTTTGAAAAAGCACATGATCATCCTTTATGGGCTCAAGAACTCTATCATTTTAAAGAACATGTCCCTGAAACAGAGGAATATGGGATTGAGAGCTTCGTGTATCGAGCAAGAGCCCCTTTTAATCCAGAAAAAGTACATGTTTTATTTAGTCAAGGATGGCCTGGTGTTGTTCGCACAAAAGGTTTTTTTTGGATTTCAACAAGACCAGAACTTGTTGGTGAGTTATCACAAGCTGGTGCATTTACCACACATCAAGGGATGGGCACCTGGTGGGCTGCAGTCTCTCAAGAAGACTGGCCTAATGATGATCACTTCAATCAATTATTAGAAAAACATTGGCATGAGGAGTATGGTGACCGAAGACAAGAAATTGTCTTTATTGGTTTAAATGGTGAAATGAATCAAAAGACCATTAGCGCTGATCTTGATGCCTGTTTAATTAAAAACTATCTTGATGATCCAAGCCAACATGAGTCCATCACAGACCCATTTCCTAAATGGTTTGAAGAGCAAATTGAATCAGCAGCATGATCATATTGAAATATTCTGTTTGACTGAAATATATCAGCAGATTATATTAAAGACTTTCGGAGAGGTGCCCGAGCGGTCGAAGGGGCACGCCTGGAAAGTGTGTGTACGCTAAAACGTACCGAGGGTTCGAATCCCTCTCTCTCCGCCAGTTTTTAATTCTCGAAAAATTTTTGGCAGAAATTTGACCAGTCGTAGAAAAAACGCATCAAAAAATATTAGAATCAGTTTCTGAAGATGAATTATCGGCACTAGATAATATTCTTTCTAAAATCCAATCTGGGTGCAAAAAGCTTTTGGGAGTTGAATATGAAAGGTAATATAACGTTTAAGCTTGCAGACAAAAATGCTTAAAGTTGTTCGCACCTATGACGTCATCATTTCTGACACCAAGGTATATCCTCTATAGTATGCATATCTGGCAGCCTGCGTTCAAACCGCGCTATCACCTAATTGTGGGCATGATAATATTGTTGCATAAGCTCTGATATATCTTTTTTTATTTTGTAGAATCCTGTAGTAAAAGCTTTTGTATTCATATAATACATCTATCTCTGACCTTTATCTTTACAGGTTCTGTGATGACTCCAGCCTAAATAAGATCTGAGTTTAGGGACAGAACGGCAGCCACGTCAATACCAGAAGCAATAGTAGCCTTTTTCTAATCAGAATAACTAGATATAGATCGTGCTATAAAATAGGCATATAAGCAATTCAATGACTCAAAAAGAAATACCCTATTCATACAATGTAAAGGTATAACAAAATCACCTTTGTCTTGCTCTCGCCCCGCCCCCACTATTGCTTGAAGAACCTAATATTCTTGGATGTTGTGCGTCTTGTTTAAAAATTGAGTGTTGACCTATATTAGGTTTGCTACTTAAAGCCTTGTACACATCAGATAAGCCCTTGATCGTTTGACTGTAATCCACCTTATCGGGTTGTAGAGACAAAAAATGCGACTCTTCGTCAGTCAAGAAGCGATCCTGTAAAATTTTTCTTTTTAACTCTTCACCATGATCATTACAGTTTTTTCTCAGTGATAAGTGGTTATGGTAATCAAGAACCTTCTTAGCAATCATCTTGCGCAGAGGCTTATCTTTAACACATTGAAGTGCTTCCTCAAAAGAAGAAATCATATTCTCATAGTGCTTTTCTCTAAAGTAAGATTTTGCTTCCTCAAAAATTTTAAAAACCTTCGATCTCAAATAAGTTGTATTTTTTATTTTTTCAATAGATTTCTTGATACTCTCAACCGTTAAACTGTTTAACCTCAAAGGGTTATCTTTTAATAACTGTTGAGCTTCCATTGTCGACTTGAATGCTTGAATAGTGACATCTTTATCACAAGAAACTAAGCATATGCGTGCATAATATACATGCTTATTTAGGAGTTTTATAAGGGTTTTATCATCTTGATTTGCTCTAAATTGCTCCTTAATCTGACTTAACTCATTGCATACTGTCTGATAACTTTCCAGCCAATCTAGTTTAGCAATAGCATTTCCCTTATCGTATTGAAGCACGTCTGCTAATTCAATTGCCTGGGTATACATCTCGTGTTTTTTGTCGTAATTAAAGTATTTATGCGTTGGCTGTATAATCATAATATACCTAGCATGCAATTTCTTAGATAAAATGCTCTTTAACTTTTCCAAATCACTCCTCGAGTCTTCTGCGATACCGTCTTGGTAGTTATTGGATGCCTGTAAAATATCTTTATAGGCTTCAACATAATTCTGCCCATCGGCTTTAAATTTGCTTTTAAAAAGTTGTATGCGTAGACGCATATTGTCGTTGTCAGCAATCAGCATAGCCTCGTCGAACCACTTTGTACTTGTAATGTCAATGTTACTAGTTTTAGGATGCCTCACTCGATCCCTGACATCGATAATACCTCTTTGCCCTAGACTAATATAAGTTTCTATTTTGAGCTCATTCGTTACTGCCTCATCCCCATTTGATTGCAGTGTCTCAACATTGTCCAAATGGCTTAATACTTGTTTATATCTAGCGTATGAAACCCTCTTGCTCGTTTTAAAAGAAAGCTCTGCTTGCATCAGATAACCACATGCTTGCAATATATGATGTTGAAAAGTAAGGGCTTGATTTTTTGATAAAAAGTCGCAAGATTTAAATAGTGAATTTGGAACCTTATAAAGCGATGAATTGTCGGATTGATGTAAAACACCTTTACGTAACAATTTGAAGTATGTGTGCAGCAAAGATTTACATTCTTCAATAATCTTTAATGCTTGAGCTTCATTATCTAATGCTTGAGATTGAGTTTCTAATGTTATTTTTTTCATGATGACCTCAAATTAATTTCACTTTTTTTGTTAACGTACCATATATTCTCAACATGGTCAATATAAAATCTGCATCAGGCCAGTCTACAAAGCATTATAGTGCACAAAACAGAATCATCAGTTATCAAAAATCAAGCTTTGAGTCAAAAAATTGAGTTCCCAATATCATTGGGATACGTTAAACAGAAATAAATATCTGCATTTTAAATTAAATAATCGCTCATAAAACATACATCAGCACAACATGATTTTTCTGATCACAATGGGTATGATATGTAGAGTTTTTTAGAATGCCAATAAAGCATCAATAACTATCAAAATCATTGGTATAAATTGTATTTCAGCGGCTACAATGACTAAACTTAAGCACCGACCATATTCTTGTATATAATATGTCATATTAGGCCTGGGATTATCATTTTCAACTATAAATAAGTGATCTTTCTAACAATACAGCTTAATAACCTGCGAAAGCAGCTTCTACTATACATCCTATTGTGTCTGAATCCTCATTTTCAATCTCATAAAGTTCATCTTTATTAAGCACCTCTAGAATCGTAAATATTATTATATGTATTTCATGTCATACTATGATCTTAGTGCTGCCAATCAATCATCATTTTGTGCATTGAACCTGG
>NZEV01000033.1 GCA_002690495.1 Legionellales bacterium
GACTGTACTCACTCACTAATAAGATCTGACGACGATATTGATTTGGAACAACCCAATGGGCACAAAACTGCTTTGCAAACGTTAAAGGCCTCTTCCAAAATAAAGCAATGAGCCGATGTCCCAAGTTTTGACTGTGATGAGCCATCGCATTTAATTGAGGCAGATTATTGATAATGCCAGGCCAAAGTACTTCATTGGCATCAATCTGCTCTAGTACCTCAAAAAACTGTGTTGGTGTATGACAGACTAATGCTCTTGATAACTCTTTCCAAACCCGCTCTGCCGATAACTCTTTTAACGCACCTTCTTTCACCATGTTTAACATTAAAAGGTGTGTTTCTTTAGCCACTTTAAATGAGGCAAGTTTTGCTGAAAATCGAGCAATACGTAAAATCCTCAATGGATCTTCTATAAATGCAGGAGAAACATGCCTTAATATTTTTTTAGATAAATCCTCTTGTCCTCCATATGGATCGATCAGCTGACCACTTTGATCCTCTGCAATTGCGTTGATCGTAAGGTCTCTACGTTTTAAATCATCTTCAAGTGTTACATCTGGCGAGGATTGACACTCAAACCCTGTGTGTCCTTTTGCAATTTTTCGTTCAGTACGCGCTAAAGCGTACTCCTCTTTCGTGTCAGGATGTAAAAAAACCGGAAAATCTTTCCCAACCTGTTGGTATCCTCGAGCTAACATCATCTGCGCAGTCGCTCCCACTACAACCCAATCATACTCTTTAGGCTGAAGACCCAGTAATTTGTCACGGACAGCGCCGCCTACACAATAAATTTCCATCAACTCATACCTAATTAATAATCATTTGTTTCCATTTAAAAAAAATATGGTAACCTAAAGTATGCCAAAAAAATACACGCTAAATACATGGGCTATAACCATGATCAATATTATAGCCATCGATAACTTAAGATCTCCAGCATTTAGTGCTAAATTTGGCACACATCTTATTGGCTACTATTTCCTCGCAGCGGTGTTGTTTTTTCTCCCTGTTTGTCTGATCTGTGCGGAGCTCGCCTCAAGGTACCCAGAAAAAGGGGGCATCTATGTTTGGATCAAACGAGGGTTAGGAAAAGAGATTGCTTTTTTTACCATTTGGATTCAATGGATTTACAATGTGATCTGGTTTCCATCACTGATGATTTTTGTTTGGGCGATTTTAACACATATGCTCGATTCTCCATTTTTATACCATCCTGTAGTGACTTTAGTTGGCATGGTTTCTATTTTCTGGCTATGTACGTTATTTAATTGTTACGGGATGCAAGTGTCTAGTCGTATTTCAACGATTGGTGTCATTATTGGTACCCTCATACCAATGACGATTATCTGTGTTCTAGCATTTTTTGACCCACCAAATATTGGTTTCCAAATCACTATGAGTGATTTTATTCCAGACTTTACAGCAAACAATGAGACCTTTCCCTATTTTGTTGAACTTATTTTTGGCCTAGTCGGTATTGAAATATCTGCCGCCCATGCCGATGAAGTAAAGAATCCTTCAAGCACTTACCCAAAAGCCACATTCATTTCGATCATTATTATTTTAGCAACACTGATTTTTTCAGGATTAGCAATTGCTAAAATGGTTCCCACAGAACAATTGAGTGTTCTATCAGGCATTATGCAAGCAGCAAAAATATTTTTTACAAACAATCATATGACTTGGTTCTATCCTATTTTTGGATGCATGGTGATGATTGGATCATTAAGCTGTCTGACCACTTGGATTATTGGTATCACAAAAGGTATCTTTGTTGCCAGCCAGGATCGCTTCTTACCAGATTTTCTTTCAAAAGAAAACCAATATAAAGCCCCATACATTATTTTGATCATTCAAGCTTTAATTTTTACTTTACTGAGCACCAGCATCTTATTACTACCCATAGAAGTGGCTTTTGTACTATTGACAGCTGTGACCACACAATTAAGTCTTTTGATTTATATTATTTTATTTATCACTGCCTACTGTTTAAAACACCATCGCCCAAATACTCAATACTTCAAAACACCCTATCTGGGATTGGTCTGCACGATTGGTGGACTAACCTCTATAGGTGTGTTTATTATTGGCTTTTTTATTCCTCTAGAATTGGGTTATCACAGTCCTCTTTTCTACTCGCTAATCATCTGTTGTATATTAATTTTAGCTATGCTACCGCCTGTTCTAGGTATTGTTCACTCTCGACGATATGCCGAGGAATAACCTCTGCAATGGACTTTGAATGTGATAGTAACATAATCACTCGATCTAATCCTAAAGCTACTCCCGAGCATGCAGGCATGCCTTTTTGTAAAGCATGTGTAAAATCATGATCATATTGAATCGATGGTAAATTCATTCTCTTACGTTGAATATTATGCACACGACATCGTTTAAGATAGTCATCAACGCGTTCAATCTCAGCATATCCATTGACACACTCTATCCCTCGAAGGTAAATTTCAAATCGTTCTGCAACTTCAAGATTTTCAGGGTTCACTTTAGCCATAGATGATAATGCAATTGGAAAATCATAAATCACAGTACATGGACTGTCTTTTAATTTAGGTTCTATTAAATAACTAAATAATACGTTTTGCCAATCACTAATAGTAAACTCAGATACATCAACATCCAATGTGATGTTGTGGTTAGCAGCCACTGTCGCCAGCTCAGGCACAGTCGCCTCAAATGGGTTAATATTGAGTATACTCAAGAAAATTGATTCATAACTTGCATACTGCACACTTAGATTGCCGAACAACAACTTTAATAACGACACCGCTTCTGCCATTAAATCGTGATAATTCATTTCGCATCGATACCACTCTAGCATCGAAAACTCTGGCTGATGATGTGTACTAAATTCGTCATATCGAAATGCTTTACATATTTGAAATACATCACCTATGCCAGCTGCAATCATAGATTTCATTGAAAATTCTGGAGAGGTTTGAAGATACCATTGCTCATCATGAAGTTTGACACTTAAACTCTCAATATAAGGGTCTGTGACGGTATATTGCTTGAGCAATGGAGTCTCTACTTCTAAAATCAATTTTGAAGAAAAAAACTGTCTAACCTGGTTGTATACTTTACTTCTTAATTTAATATGATCAATAGGACATAATTGGTTCATCATTTATTTCACCCTTGAGACATAGTCACCGGATCGAGTGTCAATTTTGATGATCTCATCTTCATTAACAAATAGAGGCACTCTGATCACTTTTCCTGTCTCCAGTGTTGCTTCTTTTGAGCCACCGCTGACTGTATCCCCTTTGACTGAGGGCTCACATTCAGTGATTCTCAATTCCACAAAATTTGGTGGCTCAACCAATAAAATATCACCGTTAAATGTTGTCACAGTGCAAGCATCTCCATCTTTTATCCATCCAATCACTTGCTCCGCAGCAGCATATGTTGCTGGTTTTTGCTCATAAGACACAGCATCCATGAAATAATAGAAATCATCATCTGCGTATAAAAACGTCATTTCTGACTCATTCACATCAGCGCCAGGCAGCTTATCTCCGGATTTAAATGTCTTGTCTATCACTCGACCTGTTTTCAAATTTCTCAACTTTACACGATTAAAAGCTTGCCCCTTTCCAGGCTTCACATATTCGTTTTGTAAAATACTATAAGGATCATTATCAATGAGAACCTTAAGACCACTTTTAAACTGATTTGTTGCAAAATCGACCATACCACCTCCATTACTCGCGTTCATACTATCAACATTGATCCGCGGAAGCAACGACAAAAACTGATCGTTTGTAATTTGAATTGAAGTTAATATTTCAATAGTTAGAGCCTATTATTTAAAATCTGATTTTTCGAAAAAAAGAAGGTTTTGGGGGCTCTTATATTGACTTATTCATCATTTATTGAGACTATCTGAGGATTGGCTATGTAGCTCAGCCGGTTAGAGCGCGGCACTCATAATGCTGAGGTCGGTGGTTCAAGTCCACCCATAGCCATATTGATTTTATTCTCTTAACAACAGTATTTTGTTTCATTGAAGCTCATTTCTTTCTTCAATTAGGATTCAATAGAGGGACAGCCGTAGCACTTTTATAAAATATGTCCTAATATAACCATATGAATTTTAAACGGTTTGACTTAAAAAGAGCATCTGAATACTCAACCATTAATTGCTGGGATTTAATCGTATTTTCAATGATTGTGGCTTTGTTTTTTTCTACTGCTTGGTCATTTTCCCAATTTGATGCCTCACTATTACCTAATCAAACCAATGACATTCATCTCGAGGTGTCTTACCTTCCAGTATATGCCTTAAAAAGCACTTTAAGAATGTTTATCGGTCTTTTTATTTCTCTCATCTTTACGTTAACCGTTGGCACCCTAGCAGCAAAAAATGAATACGCCGAAAGAATCATTATTCCGATGATAGATATTTTACAGTCTGTACCAATTCTAGGCTTCTTATCTTTTTTTTCGTGGGGCTTTCTAATGTTTTTTCCAGGCACACAATTTGGTGCTGAGTGTGCAGCAATTTTTGCAATATTCACCTCTCAGGTGTGGAATATGACCTTATCATTGTACCAAAGTATTAAAAGCCTTCCTGAGGCTTATACTGAGCTTTGTAACCACTATCAGCTCTCGTCATGGCAAAAGTTTTTACGAGTTGAATTACCTTTTGCAATGCCATCTCTAGTGATCAATATGATGCTTTCATTATCTGCTAGCTGGTTTTTTGTGGTGGCTTCTGAGGTGATTAATTTTCAAATGTTTACCATTAAACTGCCTGGTATTGGCTCATATATTCAACAAGCAGATGATCTTGGGCGAATTGACGCTATTGGATACGCCTTATTAACGATGTTAATCACTATTTTAATTTGTAATCAAATTATTTTTGGACCGTTATTCCACTGGCTTGGAAAATTTCATGATGATAAGGAAACAGAATACCGTTCATGGCTTGTTATGTTATTTTTAAGGACTTCTCTCATTCAGAACTTTTTACAAACCATGAAAGGGTACTTTGCTAAAATCTATTATCCACCTCTTAAAGGGTTTAATAAAATACATGCGCCAAGACATCATCATTTAAAGAAGGAATACAAAGATTTTATCTGGACTGTATTTGAGGTCATCACGTTGATTGTTTTTTGTGTCATATTATCCAATCAATTACTTCAAAACGTAACACTGCCACAATGTTTAATTGCGATTCAACTTGGCTTTTATACCTTTGTGAGAATCGCAATTATGTTAATTCTATGTCTTATTATTTGGGTGCCTATCGGCATATGGATTGGACTAAGACCGAAAGTCTCTCAAAAAGCATTACCTTTCATCCAATTATTGGCTGCTTTTCCAGTGAACTTAATTTATCCTTTAATCACCTTGTTAATTATTAAATACCAACTTAATCCAGAAATATGGGTTTCCCCACTCATCATCCTTGGAACACAGTGGTATATCCTATTTAATGTCATTGCAGGGACAAAAAATATTCCTAAAGATTTACAAATGGTTTCAAACTCATTAAACCTAACCACTATAGGAAAATTTAAATCACTGATATTACCAGCCATCATGCCTGACCTAATGACGGGTATTGTCACTGCTGCCGGTGGCGCATGGAATGCGTGTATCGTTGCAGAGTATATTACCTGGAATGGCAACACGATTATTGCATCAGGTATTGGATCTTATATCACTGAAGCAACATATCAAAATGCATTTAATCTGCAAGCATTAGGTATCTTAGTGATGTGTATTTATGTATTATTAATCAATAGATTAGTCTGGGCACCCTTATATCAATTTACCATAGAGCGATTTAAATCATTATGAGATCATCAAAAGCCATTTTAAGAGCACAAGGTATTCAAAAATCCTTCAAAACGAATGACAATAATCACTTTTTAGTTTTGGACCATATTGATCTTTCGATTAATAAAAATGAAATTATTGCAATCATCGGTAAATCAGGGTCAGGTAAATCTACGTTACTTAGAATCTTATCCGGATTAAGCACGCCCAGTGAGGGTACTGTATTTTGGGACAATAAGCCAATTACAGGTCCAGTTAATGGCGTGAGTATGGTCTTTCAAAATTTTGCGCTGCTCCCTTGGCTGACTGTTTTACAAAATGTTATGCTCGGGTTAGACTCGATTCCTTTGAGTGATCAGGAGCGACTAGAGCGATCATTAAAAGCCATTGACGATGTTGGTATGGATGGATTTGAATCCGCCTACCCAAGAGAGCTCTCTGGCGGCATGAGTCAACGTGTTGGACTAGCACGCGCACTGGTCATTGATCCTCGGGTCATTTTAATGGATGAGCCCTTTTCTTCTCTTGATATTTTAACAGCAGAAAATCTACGAGCAGACTTACTGGATATGTGGCAAAAGAAAAGCAAAGCACTTGAAGCCATCTTGCTTGTCACTCATAACATCGAGGAAGCTGCCTACTTAGCTGATCGTATATTAATTTTCTCAAACAACCCCGGTCAAGTGGCGAGTGAGATAAAAGTCAATTTAACTGGTAATCGTGACGAATCAAATCCAGAGTTTAAAGCACTAGTTGATAAAATTTACCAACACATGAGTCAAGTGCAGCGCATACAGAAAAATAAAGGCCCGCACAGTAAAGGCACCCCACTCAACTACCGTCTTCCAAATAGTTCTGTGTCTGAAGTATTGGGGATCTTAGAGGCACTTGAAGTATCTTCTACAGACCAAACCACTGATTTAGCTGAGTTTGGGGAAGAGCATGCGCTTGATGTTGATGATCTTTTTGCCATTATGGAAGTGATGGAAATTTTAGACTTTGCCCATATTCGTAAAGGTAAAATCCAATTAACTCAAGAAGGGGTTTTATTTTCTAAAGCAGACATCCAGCAACAAAAAAAACTATTTGCAACACAGCTTTTATCACATGTTGAATTAGCCATGTTTATCACGAAAAGCATTCGCCATTCCTCCAATCATGCCATTGATAAGACGCACATTATGAAAAAATTAAAGAGTTTCTTTTCAAAAGACATTGCAGAGGAAATATTTTTCACAATTGTGGAGTGGGGCCGTTACGCTGAGGTTTTTGCATATGATGCTGATTCAGAGCAACTCACACTTGAAGATTTAGGCTAACCTACAACAATCCGTTTAAACATAGTAATTTTATTCAAATTTGATTATATTATATCGATGGTAAATAATATTATCGTTACAACTGCACTTTGCTATTCTAATGGCCCATTGCATCTTGGACATATGCTTGAACAAATACAGGCAGATATCTGGGTCAGGTTTTTAAGAACTCAAAACCGCAATTGTATCTTCCTCAGTGGAGAGGATGCTCATGGTACGCCAATCATGTTGGCTGCCAAGAAAAAAGGGGTCGCAACTGAGGACTATATCAAAACAATTAAAGAGGATCACTTAAGAGATATTCAAGGGTTTCAAATCAGTTTTGATCATTATCATTCCACTCACTCCGAGGAAAATAAAGCCATCTGTGAAGCAATTTATGCACGTATTCCTGAATATATTGAGAAAAGATCCATTGATCAATATTTTGATGAACAAGAAGGCATGTTTTTGCCTGATCGATTTATCAAAGGGACGTGTCCAAAGTGTCATGCACAGTCACAATATGGTGACTCTTGTGAGCAATGTGGTAGTCATTATAGTCCTACAGAGTTAATTGACCCAGTATCCACTTTATCTAATACAAAACCTATTATAAAACAGTCTGAGCATCTATTTTTTAAGTTATCTAAACAGCAAAGTGTGATCAAAGATTGGTTACTTCATGCTGATATGCAACCTGAAGCTAAGAATAAATTATCTGAATGGACAGATGAGCCTTTACGAGATTGGGACATTTCACGTGACGCTCCATATTTCGGCTTTAAGATACCTGAATATGACAATAAGTTCTTCTATGTTTGGCTCGATGCTCCAATTGGTTATATTGGTACTTTATCTTCATTCTGCCAACAAAATAATGAATCGTTAGAGTCATTATGGTGGGAAAAAACGCAGTCTGAAATTTACCATTTCGTTGGCAAAGATATCTTGTATTTTCATGGTATTTTTTGGCCTGCTGTTTTAAGTGCTGCTGGCATTCAGACACCGAGTGGTATTTTTTCACATGGTTTTTTAACTGTTAACAAAGAAAAGATGTCCAAATCAAAAGGCACTTTTATCACAGCAAAAGATTATTTATCGGTTTATCCTAGTGATGCGCTAAGATATTATTTTGCATCAAAAATAAACGCTTCTATTGAAGACATTGATATTCATTGGGAAGATTTTGCTTATAAGGTGAATAGTGATGTTGTTGGAAAAATTGTCAATATCGGTAGTCGATGTGCTCAAATCCTCGTTAAACATTTTGATGGGCATTTAACAATTCAAAACAGTGGTCACACTCTGCTTGATCAAATGAATTCACTGTTTGAAACTATCGAAGATGGATACCACAAGAGGATGTTTAATCAAGTGACAAAAACCATTGCGCATTTCGCTGATTTAACCAATCAACATATTGCAGAAATAGCGCCCTGGCAACTAATTAAAAACGGGGATCGGGATGCAGCGCAACACACCTGCTCACTTGGAGTCATTATTTTTGCTCAATTAATCGCTTTTTTAAGTCCAATCATGCCTCATTTAGCACAACAGACATTTGACTATTTATCAGTTCCACTAGATTGGCGTGTTTCATTACCAACTGATCTTCAATTAACATCTTTTCCCCGCCTTTTTGAGCGAATCGATCCCAGCAAAATCAAGGACTTATGTCAGTAGATCGAATAAATGATATTTTACCACAAACCCAATGTACTTTATGTGGTTATTCTGGTTGTAAGCCTTATGCTAAGGCAATCATAGATGATAATGAATCTATTGATAAATGTTTACCAGGTGGGTTACAAACAGCTCAATCTATTGCTGCTTTGACGAGTCAGCAATTACCTGATCACCTGGATGAATTCAAAAAGCCAAACACTAAGGTACGCATTGACCCAAATGAATGCATTGGATGCACCAAATGTATACAAGCCTGTCCTGTCAATGCGATTGTTGGCGGACCACGTCTAATGCATGATATTATTTCTGATTTGTGTACGGGGTGTGATTTATGCATCCCACATTGCCCGGTTGATTGTATGGATGTTGTATCATCTAATGCCTCTTTACCGGATCCAGACTATTTAAAATTACAGCACAACTTAAAACTGAATACTGATGAAAAACAAAGAAATCGACGCAGTTCACGTATCCAAGTCACCAAAGATAGAACCTCTCAACAAACGATGTCATTAATCGAATTAGCCATTCAAAAAGCCAAGGAACGAAAAGGACACACCATTGAAGAAAGCTGATATTGATACTTTTTTTTCTATTTTAAAACAACACAATGAAGCACCTAAAACAGAGTTGATGTTCATTAATCATTATCAATTACTTACTTCTGTCATTCTATCTGCTCAAGCCACAGATATCAGTGTCAATAAGGCAACTAAACCACTTTTTGAATTGATTAAAACGCCAGAGGATATGGTTCAACTTGGAGAAGACGCTCTTATCACCTATATCAAATCGATTGGATTATATCGAGCAAAAGCCAAGCATATCATCCAGATGTCTAAACAGCTCATACATCACTTTAATAGTGAAGTACCATCCACGCTATCTGAATTACAATCTTTACCCGGTGTTGGAAGAAAAACTGCAAATGTTGTACTCAATGAGGCGTTCGGTATTCCAACGATTGCAGTAGATACACACGTATTTAGAGTGAGTAATCGAGTGGGTTTAGCTAAAGGTAAAACACCGGATCAGGTTGAATTAAAACTGATGAAGGTCGTCCCTAAACATTATCAGCTTTACGCTCATCATTGGCTAATTCTTCATGGTAGATATATTTGCACAGCAAGATCACCCCGTTGTACTGATTGTCCTGTTTTTGACTTATGTGGTTTTAAAAATAAATCTAATTAATTTGGTAAAAACCAATCACACACAGTATTACGATTATCATTAATATCATACTGTTATTGTATTAAGATTTTTTTTACTCGACTAATTCATTTTCTTTATCATCAAGTCTAATGATATTATAATTTATATTAGATTCAGAGAAATTATTTATTAGTGATGTAAGCACTATCTGTGCATTAATCGTTTTAAGTTCGTTTAATATTTTTTTTTGGTTGGTATGATCTAATTCAGCATTTAAATCATCAATTAGGATCAACACATCCTTTTGTTTTTTTAAACGAAGATAATAGCACTGTGCAATTCTTAATGCATAGTGCATCATTTTTTGCTGCCCCTCCGATAGTTGGTACTTACTGTTAACACCATCCACCTCTAATTCAACTCTGCCTTTATGAGGTCCATGATGTGTATAACCATATTTTCTATCCTGATCTACTGATTCAATTAATGCTTCTGATAATGATAAGTCATGTCCCCAACCTCTAATGTATTTTAATGAGACGTTGAGATGTTCTAATTGCATGCTTTTTTTTACAATTTCGAATGCTTCTCTTAGATCAACAATATATTCCTCACGCATTTGATGCACACGTTCACCATACTGCGACAATTGTTCATCCCATGCCAACACTTCTTTCATTGGGCTACAATGTTTTAATGACGAATTTCTTTGTTTTAGGATTCTTTGGTAAGTGTTCCACGTGGAACCAAAATCACCATATGTGTAATATACACCCCAATCAAGCAGTTGACGACGAGATATACTTTGATTCGTAAATAGTCGATGAGATGAAGAATCAATAAAGACGACTGGATTAAAATGTTGCGTGAACTTTGAAGCTGACACTGATTCTCTATTCAATAAACGCTTNATAGGCCCTTCTCTNGATTTCTCAAAGCCAAAAGTGGTTTGATCACTTAAAACNGCATGTATCACTGTAGAAGNTTGATCAGNATGAATTAAGTGCTCATATTTTGAGGATCTAAATGACCTAGANTAGGCCAATAAATATATTGACTCTAGCAAGGANGTTTTACCAGCACCATTGCANCCAAGAATCAAATTAAAACCTTNTGATANATTTATTTTTTGANTAATAAATGATCTGAAATGCGTTAAAGTGATAGCAGCTAACGACATTAAAGCGTCAGGGGCATNATAATAAACACAATATTATCTTGATCCGTAGGCTTTAACACAACCGCCTGTTTTGCAGTACCGTAACCCATGGATATAGATAAAGAGTCCACTGTATTCAACACATCAAGCAAGTAATTCAAATTAAATGCAATCTCACCACTCGGTGCAATTTCCATCATATCTATGGACTCATGAATCTGCTCATGATGAGCATTTTCAGCAGACAAGTTTAAGCTTCTCTCATTAAATGCTAACCGCACCGCCTTAAATCGCTCTTGAGATAAGATGGCAGCACGCTGCAATGCATTCTTTAAAGACAATACTGGGACGATAGCTGTTGATAACGCATCCTTAGGCATGAGCCGCTCATAATCTGGATATTTACCTTGAATCAAAGTGGTTGAAAGAGAAAAACGCCCAGACTGAACACGGAGCATTTTCTCAGAAAGATCAATTGTGACTTGTGCAGAAGCATACTTCATTAACTTGGAAAGCTCTATAATTGCTTTACGAGGAATAATAAACCGACCCGTAATATTAGACTGAGTATCCGCAAGTTCGTAAGAAGCTAGGCGATGCCCATCCGTTGCCACACATCGCACTGAAGATGGATTGACATCAAGCAATAACCCATTTAAAAATTGCCTAACATCATGAAGCGCCATCGCAAAACTTGTTTTTGTCATAGCATCTAGAAATACTTCAGAAGTAATATTTAATACATAACTTGGAGAAAACTCTTGGACTGGAAAATCGTCTGCAGGCATCGTCACCAACTTAAATTTTGTATGCTGAGTTGATAAATGTAACCATTGACCCTCTAACTTAAAACTAATCACATCATCCGCATTAAGAGAACGACATATTTCAAAGAGCTTTTTACCTGGCACTGCAAAACTCATTGTTGTATCAACCTTTAAAAGCTCATCCTCTATATCTGCAGAAATTTGAATATCTGAGTCTGAACTCATCAAAGAGACCTGACCATGACTTAATGTCATCTTGACACAAGAGAGAATCTGCATCACCTGCGCATTTTCAATCACCCCTGAAACCTGCCTGAGACCTTCTAATAAATTAGAACAATGAATTTCAAACTTAAATGTTGTTTCTGTTATCGTTGACATATTACACCTCTTTCTATCCTAGCAACCTCTTAACTATATGATAATCCTCATAAAACTCAGAATTATCCTGCAAAAGCTTTTCAACTTGTCGGCAAGCATGAATCACTGTTGTATGATCACGGCCACCATGATACTCTCCAATCTCCATCAGACTCTTATTGGATAGCTCTTTAGATAAATACATACTCATTTGACGTGGACGAGCAATGCCCCGTGCTCGTTTTTTTGACTTGATATCCGATACTTTTATATTAAAATGAGACGCTATTGTTCTTTGAATCTTATCAATAGTGACTAATCGTTGCTGCATTGAAATTAACTCGCGTAACGCTTCTTTTGCAAAAGGCACATCAATCGTCGCCTGCAGAAAATGAGCATTAGCCATCACTTTTCTCAATGCACCCTCTAACTCCCGCACATTAGATTGGATATTAGAAGCAATAAAAAAAGCGACATCTTCAGGCAAATCTAAAGCAGCCTGCTCAGATTTAGTCTTTAATATCGCCACTCTCGTCTCTAAATCAGGGGGGTCAATACTCACAGTCAGACCATAGCTAAAACGGGTCTTTAACCGCCCTTCTAGCCCTTCTAACTCCTGAGGAAACTTATCACTTGTTAAGATGACTTGCTTACCTGATTCTGTTAAAGCATTAAAGGCATGAAAAAACTCTTCTTGCGTACGTAACTTCTTAGAAAAGAACTGCACATCATCAATTAATAGTGCATCTGCATTACGATATTTGGATTTAAATGCATCAATCTCACCACACTGAAGCGCCTTCACCATTTCTGCGACAAACCGCTCTGAAGGAACATAAATCACATTTGGCAACTGTTTACTAATTGCATGACCTGCCGCTTGCATTAAATGGGTTTTACCCAAGCCTGAATCACCAATAATAAATAACGGGTTATAGGATACACCTGGACGCTCAACAATTTGCTTAACTGCTGCAACAGCTAATTCATTAGATTTACCGGGGACAAAGTTTTCTATGGTAAAACTTGGTGATAATGAAAAACTTTTTTCCTCATCAGGTTGCACAGGTACCGCAGGTTGATCAGGTGCTGATGGCTTAACCGGAGCACCAGAGGTGATTTTTAGTGCATGAGCAGGAGAACGACGTGACAAGATGCGATCAATTGTCGCTGCAAATTGACTCACCACATGATCTTTAACATGGACATTAGGCGCATAAAGAGTCAATGCATCAGAAGAAACTACAGCTTGAAGTGGCAAAAACCACAACATGTAATCTTGTTCATCAATTTCTTCCCGAATGTCTTCTAAACAATCTTGCCATAAAGCATCTATGCTCATTTTTGTCTCACTAACTCTTTCTAGAATTTATATCAAACCATTGCTGCAAAATAATCTGAGCGCTTGCAGCATCAATTAACGACTTATCCAGCTTCTTAACACCGCCTTCCGCAAACAGTTGCGCTTTTGCCTCAACAGTCGTCCAACGCTCATCAACATACTCAATGTTTAAGTTATAACGCTCTTTGCATTGATTACCAAACTGGGTTACCAGCCCTGAGAGAGGCTGTTTAGTGCCATCTGCATTCAACGGCATTCCAATCACAATAAGAGCAGGGCACCACTGCCGAATGATCGCATCAAGCTTAACAAAGAAGTTATTTGACTTACTATAAATACTACCGACAGGGTTTGCAACACAACTGTGCGTATCACCAACACTCACACCCAAATGCTTGAGGCCAAAATCTAAACCGATCACTATCATTATGCTTCAGCACATATCCCCATTAAAGGATATGCATCTAAGATACCTAATGACTCCATAACCATTTGATAGCGTGACTCCATAGGTGTTTTCATCATAGATGACACAGATGGCTTAGCTAAAATCCAGTAGTTGCGACGAAATTCACTGAAAAATCGGGCGTTGGTCCATTGACACATCCCTGAAAATATATGACTAATGATTGGACCATTACCCTCAGCGATATCTAATAATAATTTCCTTGATGTCGAGACGGTATACTGTTTTGACTGCTCATCATAACTTAACACGTAAATGTAATCTTCGTTATTTGGCCCACCCATCAATACAGGCGCATCATTGATAGTCACTACATTTGAGTGAGGAAATATAGACTTGATAATTTGCTGTAGTGAATTTTCAACCGGCTTGTTCACCACTAATGCTTTGACACCATCTTGATTATGCTCATAGATATACAGCACCGACATCTCATAAAAAGGATGTCCATCCAACAAAGGCAAAGACAGCATAAAAGAACCAGTTAAATCGTTTTCAAACAGCATAGAGGCGATTATAACCCCAGGTCGAAGAAGGATGCAATTGTTTCATTCAAAGGTAGTTGCTTTTGTGACAAACTAACATTATGTTAAGAAAAAAAAGGTAATCACATGCAAAGACAATATAAATTCATCACTAGCGCCATTGGTCTTACTTGTGGACTTTCGTTGTTTACATATTTTGAAGCAAACAAAAACACACAACATCAGCCGAATACCGCTGCCTTGAAATCACACTACAATATTAACCAGATCCCTACATCGTTGACTCGCGTGTTGAATGACTACCAATACACGCCCAATCAACACGTTGCGATACTAGCCCTACTCAAAATCTATGGGGAAAAAGAGATCAAAGACTGTCAAAATAGCTCAGAAACCAATGTCTGGCTGAAAGAGGTCACCCAACATCGTTTCCTCAGGAAGGGAGAGCGCTGGGATGCTGCGAACCAAGAAAAAGAGCAACGCATACTCAAAGCAGCACCACAGATTGAACAAATTACTCAGTTGTTAGGCATGCAAGAGAGTCTCAGGCCCCCTGCCTCCGTCCAAAAGCATATTGCAATCATACCTGGAGCAACCGAAGGACGCGTCAAATCTAGAATCAACTTACTCAAGCAAAGCATCGCTGAAGGTAGGCAACCAACAAAAATCATAGTTGCCACAGGATTTAGAACACTACAAGACAATGAGGCACCAGAGATCACCGATCCTAAACAACGCACTGAGGCATACATGGCAGAAATGTTATTGTTAAAATCCAAGATTAACATCCCCTACCAGATTTTAGCGAAATCAGTAAAAGGAAATATTGATCGAAGTAACACAGTCGATACTGCAGAATTTATTCAAGAAGACCCATGCTTTGATCATGCAGATGTGATCGTATACATTGAACAACCATTTACACGGCGATTTGAGCTCATTTTCAAGACACAACTTCAGATGAGAGATACCAAAATATATCCTTTTTCAAATCCAATTGATAGCAATCAACCTAAATACTGGATCGGAGACGAACAAGCACGTCGCATTTACTATTTATTCCCCTCGCTTGATAAACAATATCGAGAGGAAAAAACGCATCATAGTATTGATAAACGCACCCCCTAAAATCCACTAAGACAAATTTTTTTTCTAGCACTATACTTAAGCCAATTAAGAGTAGTGCTATGAAATCATCCCATCCAACAAAACATCCATACTTAAAATACCTTTGTCTTGGCAGTATACTATTATTCTCTTTTCTACAAGGTTTAATGAATGTCTATATTGGTGGCACTGAAGCATTACTTCAAAGCATGTTTCATTTGCGTGCGCCAGCGTTTACAGAACTCACTGCAACACTAATGTTTAGCAATGGGGTAGGCTGTATTGTCTTTGGCACACTCATC
>NZEV01000034.1 GCA_002690495.1 Legionellales bacterium
AATCATAGTCCATAAACTCAACAACTGTGACCTTTGCAGAAGGACTGCCAAAACTTGGAGAATTTGAGTCAAACAGTGCAGCGTAATTTTTGATCACAGAGTCTTTTGTGAGCTGTTCTTGTTTTGCCATTTCTTGATTACGATACTTCACTAATGCTTTGTAAACGACATCTGGATTGTTATCAATATAGTTTTTAATTGTCTCTTCAACCTGCTGCATCGTTAAATTAGGTACTGCAGGTGTTGTTTGATTTTGCGTGGCTGCGTCATTATCTACAACAGGTTCATTATGATCATGTGCCAACGCTCCAGAGCTTGCTAGCAGTGACATGATAAAAAATTGTCTTAACATAAGATCTCCAAGTTAGATCTTATTGTAATATAATTAACCAAAAAAATTCAAGCCTGATAACCACAAGAGGGTACCTATCCCCCTAATTCAGAGACTTAATCTGTTTTATAAGATTGATATAAAAAGAATGCAGCGAGGGAGAGAATCAATAAAAAGATTAAGACATAAGGCCCGATCTGGTGTCGAGGGATGACCGAGGGATCCGCAGCATACACTAAGTAAGTCACAACGTCTGCCACTTTTTCGTTAAAAACATGAGGTGGTACAGATCCTGAGGACTCCAAGCGTAAGGCTTGATACAGGCGAGGCTGATCTTTGAGAATTTCTGACATAGGCATATTCAAAATCTGGTTACCCTGTAATCCAGGATAAGGATTAGGCATAGATGTGTTTGGCATCACAATATTATCATATCCGTCCTCAACAACATAATAACCTTTCAAGTATCCATAGAGCCATTCCGGACGGTGTGTCACGCCGACCAATGATAAATCCGGAGGAGGGCGCCCGTTCCAAGAGTCCACAGGCCATTGTGGCGTAACCCCATACTTGACTCCGGCTTCATTAGACAGTGCATCATATCGAAGATATACCATGCTATGACAGCTTTGGCAGTGTTGAGCAAAAAACTGAGCACCACTCATAATACGCGCTGTATCGGTCTCACGTATTTCAACATGAGGTAGCTCAACCGGTGCTTTATCAGCACCCGTAGCAGAAGCCAACAACATTATAAACAGGGTGGTGAAGTACATTTTTCTAGTTTAGTATAAAATGGCATGAATAGAAAATAACTAAAATAACCGCAGGTAAATATTCTTGTGAGTATCAGCCCATCATCAGTTACCTTCAATAACCCAAGTACTCCCAGCCCAATAACACTGATCAAAAACAACGATAAGAACAATTTTGATAAAATCCCTTTATAACGAATTGAGCGTACCGGACTACGATCCAGCCAAGGCAAAAAGAAAAATATCAAGATTGCAGCAAACATCACAAACACACCTAATCCCTTGCTAGGAACTGCTCTTAAAATTGAAGAATATGGTGCTAAATACCAGACTGGATGGATTTGAGCGGGTGTAACAAACATGTTCGCAGGCTCCTGATTGATATGCTCTAAAAAGAAACCGTTCAAAGTTGGAAAATAAAATATGATCAAAAAATATATTAATAAAAACACAGTAGCAGCAAAGTAATCTTTGACAATATAATACGGGGAAAATGGACGAATGGCAGATCGTTCATGTTTTTTTGGCTGCTGATGTGGGTTGATCAGAATACCCTCTGGGTTATTAGAGCCGACCACATGTAGCGCTATGATATGAATACCGATTAAAAAAATAATAATCAACGGTAAAGCCACCACATGGTAGGCGTAAAAGCGGGGTATCACAACACCCGAAAACGTAAAGTCTCCTTGTAACCAAATTGCAAGAGATTCACCAACATACGGGATAACAGTCACAAAGGAAATAATCACTTTAGACGCCCAGTATGACATTTGGCCCCAGGGAAGGACATAGCCTGTAAAAGCAACAGCCATTAACAAGATCAACACTAACACACCTGAAAACCACAATAGCTCTCTAGGCTCTTTATAAGAGCCATACATTAATGCTTTCCAAACATGTAAATAGATGATAATGAAAAAAGAAGAAGCCCCAACCACATGCATGTAACGAATGAGCCAACCATAATTGACATCTCGCATGATCATTTCGACCGATGAGAATGCTTGGTCTTCAGTCGGGATGTAATACATCATCAAGAAGATCCCTGTGAAGATCTGAATGGCAAAGACCAGAAAGGCGATTGCACCGGTCGCATACCAAAAGTTCAATGAGGTGTGCACATAAAACCGCTTGAAATGTTGTTTATAGAAAGCGGATATTGGTAAACGCTGATTAACCCAAAGAGAGAGCTTACGCATACGATGGCGCCTCTGAACCAATCACAATGGTCTCATCATCCATAAAATAATACGGTGGAATCAGCAGGTTTGTCGGTGCTGGAACCCCCTTAAATACTCGACCTGACAAATCAAATTTTGATCCATGACAAGCACAAAAAAAGCCTCCATGCCATCCTTCACCTACAGCATTTTTTGCAGGCTCATAGCTTGGAGAACAGCCTAAATGTGTACACACTGCAACCACTACGAGCACATCCTCTCGTACAGATCTAAAAACATTTTGAGCATTTTGAGGTTGATCAGAAGCTTTTGAGTCAGGGTCTAAGAGTTGTTCGTTTTTCACCTTGATCATCTTGATCTGCTGAGGTGATCGTTTGATGATGTATATCGGCATCCCCCGCCATAATACTTTTTTTATTTCATTCTCAGATAACCCTTTTAATGAGACCTTGATAGGCTTAGAGGCTTCTAAAGCTTTTTTACTTGGCTGCATTGAACTAATAAATGGCCATAAGCCAATCGCAACAGCTAATGTACTTAGTGTCTGTACTAGTCTTTTTAAAAAAGCACGACGCGAAACATCCTTGATCGTCATAAGCATTCAATCCATTATTCGCATTCATTATAGATGATATTTTAAAATCAGTTAAATTTTATTTCAGGGTATACTGTTTTTAACGCTGCCTGAATGCGCTGATTTAAAATATTTAATTTTTCTTGCGTCGTTGCACTGGATCTAATCGTCAATGCACTTGTTGTATTTGAGGCCCTCACCAAGAACCAGCCATCTGAAAATCTAACACGAAGACCATCGATACAATCCACTTCACCACCTTCAAACTGTAAGGCTTGTAATGATTTGACAATCGTAAATTTCTTCTCCTCAGGAACACTGAGAATGATTTCAGGCGTGTTAAATCGCTCCGGTATGATTGTCACCATCTCATCCAGCGTCTTATCGGCCTCACTCAGTATTTTGAGACAGACAGCACCGGCAGCAAAAGCATCATCAAAATCGTACCAGAAATAGGGTAAAAATAAATGTCCACTCATTTCTCCGCCAATATCTGCACCCTCAGACTGTACTTTATTACGAATAAAGGAGTGACCTGTTTTCCACATCATCGGTGTGGCATGCCATTGATACATGAGCTCTGCAAGATAGTCTTCACACTTCACGTCATACACCACCTTAGCAGGGTGATTCAGTTGAGTTAAATAGTAAGTCATCAGCAACAGTAATTCATCCGGCCAAATAATACGCCCTGAAGATGTAATCACACCTAAACGATCACCATCTCCATCAAAAGCCAACCCAATATCTGCTTGATGGGTCTTAACCGCTCTTATCAAATCTTGTAGGTTTTTGGGGTCGCCTGGATTCGGGTGATGATTTGGAAAATCTCCGTCTGGCTCGCAATATAAAGGGATCACCTCCATATTTAAAGCTTCATATAGATGAGGGGCTATCAATCCACCCACACCATTGCCAGCATCTACAACCACTTTGAAACGCTGCTTTGAAGGAATTCTTTTTTGCATTTCTGCGATATACTGAGGGACGATATCGAATGCTTGATATTGATGTGATGCATCTACAGGCGCTGGAATATGCAATAGATCTTCTTTGATTGATTGAATCACCTCACTGGATGGCACAGTGCCATTCAAAATCATTTTCAAGCCATTGTATGACTTTGGATTATGGCTGCCGGTGATCATCAGCCCTGCTGTTGTTAATGATTTTGTCGCATAATTTAAAACCGGGGTAGGCACTTCACCTAAATCAATCACACCAAGACCCGCAGCATGTAACCCTTTTGTGACAGCATCACTAAATGGTTTTGAGGAAGGTCGTACATCTCGAGCAACCACTACCTTATCCTCATAAGTGGCTTTTACTTTCAATCCAAACGCATAAGCAATACTATAATAATCATCTGCAAATAAATGTTTATCGACTAAACCTCTAATGTCATAGGCTCTGAATATCTCATCAACCAATCTTCTTTTAAATGTAAACATTGTTAAAATTGACCGGTACTACCAAAACCACCATCACCTCGCTCAGTAGTTTCTGAAAAAGAATCGACTTCTATTAAATCTGGTTGTACTACTGGTACAAATACAAGCTGAGCAATCCTTTCACCTGGCTGAATCACATAGCGTTCTGTGCTACGGTTCCAGCAAGACACCTTTAATTCCCCCTGGTAATCAGAATCAATTAAACCTGTTCCATTACCCAATACAATGCCTTTTTTGTGACCAAGACCTGATCGAGGTAAAATCATTGCCGCATAAGCGGGATGACGTATATGGATTGCAAAACCAGTGCCAATTAGTTTCACTTGCTGAGGACTTAATTCAAATGGCTCCTCTAAGCACGCAATGAGATCGATTGCGCCTGAGCCTGCCGTTGCATACTGGGGTAAATCAAATTCTGTCCCAAGTCTGGAATCAAGAATTTTAAAACTAATTTCTTTAAGCATCACACTCTCGTTTTTACAACGCGCGGAATACCTGCCTGCTGTTGGATCACTTTCATAAGGAGTTGATCGGAGCTATTCTTACTACGTTTCCAACGATCATACACTACTTTGAGAAGTTTTTCATCCTTACTTTTGGGTTCTTTGAAAGAGGGCAGCTGCCAACTTTCTTCTAGTGGTTCGTGAGATTCAACAATGAGCTGTCCATCTTGCATGGCCATCTTTACGGGTTGGTTGACAATCAACACTGATGTGCCGATTGAACTCATAGCGAATAGTCTTTTAATGTCTTCAGGGTATAAACTAATACAACCTGCTGTCTGACGTCGTCCTACACGCTCTGGTGTATTCGTACCATGAATCAGATAACTTGTGATAGATAAACGCATGGCGAATTTGCCTAGAGGATTATCTTCTCCTGGCAACACGTATTTTGGCATATCCACACCCTTTGCAACCTGGGCATCATATAATGACTTTGGGACATACCATACTGGGTTTTCTCGCTTCTCTACAATTTTATGACGACCAAGCGGCGTATCCCATTCCTCTTTACCAATACTGACGGGAAAGGTATCTACATATTTGCCATCCTTTGAAAAAATATACAATCGTCTTTCTGCTAGATTAATCACAATGCCCTTTCTTGGCGCAGCAGGCAAAATAAACTTTAAAGGCAACATAACCACTGTGTTTTTAGGGATCTTTTCTTCACGTAATTCTGGGTTAGCTGCTAATAAAACATCGTGTGCAACATCATATTTTCTGGAAAACTCAAACAGGCCGTCATGATTATCATAAGTCGTTGCCTTTATAGCACCATATACATTTTGATCCGGCTTTAACTCAAAGCGTAGCGCCAATGCGTTTTGATATAACATTGCGATGCTAACGATGATGAGTGTTTTGAGAAAAAACATACTATTCCTAAAGTTCATTACACTCGGTAGTTATAGCACCTATGACAGAAAAGTCATTGTTTAAATGATAATCACTGTTTTTAGTAAAAATAAAGGGGGGAATTGCCTGAGATCGATTAGGCACTGATACTTTAAAAAGCCTCATTATAATAAGATCGTCAAAGTACATGGTATTGTTCTCTGAAAATATACACTCATTACAAAAGACTAACATGTTATGAGTTCAAAATCATCGATTAAAATATCTTTTTACAAAAAGTGCTGTATGATATCAACATGTATGAAATAAAACCCATCTCTGTTTCTGAAATCAATCGATTAGCAAAAAACTTATTAGAAGAACACATAGGGCCGGTCATGATCATAGGGGAGGTATCTAACCTTATGGTTGCTAAATCAGGTCATTGCTACTTCTCTTTGAAAGATGCTCAAGCACAAATCAGTTGTGTTTATTTTAGGCAATATCACTCTGAAAAAATGACTTTAAACAATGGTGATGAGATTCAAGTCATGGCCTCAATCTCTCTGTATGAACCAAGAGGCACATTTCAATGCATTGTATCTCATGTGATGCCTGTTGGATACGGAAAAAAGCAAGCAGAATTAGATGCACTCAAACGTAAACTGTCTAAAGAGGGACTGTTTGATCAACACAAGAAAAAAACATTGCCTGCATTACCTCACACCGTTGGTGTGATCACCTCTCCCAATGGTGCAGCCATTTTTGATTTCATTAAAACATTACAGCTGCGCATGCCTTTGATTGAGATCATCATTTTTCCTGCAGTGGTTCAAGGAGATAGCGCACCCCAATCACTAATAAATGCACTCTATGAAAGCACAAAGTATGACTGTGATGTGCTCGTAATGACCCGCGGCGGTGGTAGCACAGAAGACCTGTGGGCATTTAATGATGAGCAGTTAATTAGAACAATCGCTACAATGACCCCACCTGTTGTGTCTGCTGTTGGACATGAAGTGGATGTAACGCTCTCAGATTTAGTGGCAGATGAACGTGCCGCAACACCAACAGCTGCTGCAGAACGCATTAGCCCCAATCAACATACATTACTTGATAATTTAGAGCACATCTCTTTTCAAATCAGTAGGTCTATCGATCAACGCTTGAAATATCTATTTGAAAAATGCTTTCAATTAAACAAAAGACTCATCACACCAGAGCAGGCTATAGAGCGTATTAGTGATAAAGTACAACACTTTTCCACACATATGAGCTTATTAATGCACTCTAAACTGGAACAGCTCTATCAAAAAGTCCATCGTCAATGGTTATTAATATCAACCTTAAAACCCAACTATATTGAGCAAGAACAACAATTGGCTGTTTTGCAACAAAAAATAGATTGGCTGTTGTTACAAACATTGAATCACAAGAAAGAACAGTTACAAAAATCGGTTGAACTTCTGAATTTATTAAACCCATTACACACTTTAGAACGAGGGTATAGTATTACCTCAACAAATAAAACAAAAGGGGTAAAATACGTTGATCAAGTACACACCGGTGACGCCATTCATATCCAGCTTTGTGATGGTGCAATTACCGCAACCATAGATGAAGTAACATCTAACTAAAAACCGTATCGATATCTTTATTACGCTCAACTAAGCTGAATAAATGTATTTTTTATGCGCTTTGATTAGTCTTGTTATTCTGCTCCTACCTATGAATAAAATAACACCGCCACCCGAGCGTGTTCCGATCAATAACTTGTTAGATGCGATTGAACATTTAACCCTGTTAGAACTGCACTATCATAACGAATGTTATGATCTAAAAGGCGCATCTAAAAACACCAACGAGATTTTAAACTTAGAGCAAAAAATACCTCTATGTCACCCTTTAAACATTGAAATGTCTCATGATCATGTCTTTTTCTCCACGTAAGCTACTACTTCTGATACCTTGTTGCATCCTCCTTATTCAGAATAAAAACAAATCGCAACGACCAAACCTAAATCGGCCACCTGTGACCGTGTCTGAAATCCAATCATTACCTATTCATTTTCATCTCTTATCTGTTGCTCCTGAATCGATTACGATCAAAGGTCATCTAAAATGGCATCACTTAAGAAAAGTACTGCAAAAACAGCTCCACTGGCATGATTTACATCTCCAATCCTGGAATCACGACTTACTGATAGAAGGCACAATATGCCGCTCCTAATGATCTTATTCATGCTTCAAGCAATGGTGCACGGTGAACAGTTTCACGATCCATTTCACGGCATTCATATTCTTAAATCACAACAAGGTTTCTCGATTCACGCTGATCACGCCCCATTAAGTGTGATTATTGATCGCGTCTGCTGGATTCACCACAAACGTTGCACAATTCAATCAATCAAACACTTTATCAATGTACAGCTTGAACATATTTCTTGGGAGGAGTGGGTACAATGGCTTGAAAAAGAATATGCTGTGAGTTTCTCAAAATCAAACAATACCTTTTCACCTCAAAAAACCGCAAAAGAGAAAACAGTTTTTTCCTACAAACCGTTGTATCAAAACACTCAATATTTGAGTGATGTGATCAAAAAAAACAGCCACTATAAACAAGTTGACATTGCCCTGACTCCGAGCGAACTGTTGATTCAATCCCCACACCATGCCATACCAGCAATTCAAAAAACGCTGCAAGAGCATGACTGTCAACCCAAACAAATCACGATTAAAACAGACATTATCACCGTAGATTTAGATACCCTCAATGAACTTGGCATTGATCCTACGATTACACTGAGCGGCAAACAACTCAATCAACGCTACTATCAACATTTTCTCACCAAAATTAAAAACTTAGAACTAAAAGGGGAAGCACATTTTATTGCAAAACCCCAAATTCATTTAATTGCAGGTCAAACAGCACTCATTGACACCTTAGAACATGGACAGCAAGAGCCACTCTCATTGAAGCTAAAAGTACATGCTGAAGCAGTTGGACAGCATGGTCTTAATCTTTACATTCACTTAAAGCATCGCTTTAGTGAGCCAAAAAAAGGCGCAACCGATAACACGCTTGAAACATTAGTATACGCACAGCATCAAGATCACCTGATATTAGGCGGGTTAAGAGAGATTGTGACTTTTTCAAGGTCTTCTTGTCTATTAGGGATGAGGGACTTGCCACTTCTCAATCGGATATTTTGCTTATCTGAAGATTATAAAAAAAACCAAGTGCTGCTCATTTTGATGACTCCCGAGCTAAAACAACAATGTAAAGCATAAATAACTCAGGTTTTTATGCTTAAACTATTGACTAAAACACGATAACAACGCAAAATGATATTTTTATGGGGTGTCGCCAAGCGGTAAGGCACGGGGTTTTGATCCCCGCATGCGTAGGTTCGAATCCTACCACCCCAGCCACTTTATGGACCTGTGTTGAGACAATGAATAAAACACTAAGCATACTCATTTGGATAGATCACAATGAATAATACGATGTTATTCTGTGGTAACACGAATAAATTACTTGCTCAATCTGTCGCAGAGCACCTAAAAATGCCTCTGGCTAAAGCCACTATCGATCGGTTCAAAGATGGTGAAGTCATGGTGGAAATACTTGAGAATGTTCGCGGAAAAGATACCTTTATCATTCAATCTACCTGCTCTCCTGTAAATGACTCCATCATGGAAATATTAATGATTGCAGACGCACTTAAAAGAGCTTCTGTCGCATCAGTGACCGCAGTTATTCCCTACTTTGGGTATGGTCGTCAAGATAGACGCCCTAGATCTGCAAGAGTACCCATTAGTGCTAAACTCATTGCCGATCTCATTATGAGCTCAGGCATTAACCGAATTATTACTGTCGATTTACATGCCGATCAAATCCAAGGTTTTTTCAATATACCTGCTGATAACATTTATTTTTCTAGAGTCATTAGTGACGACATTAAAGAAAATCAAATTGGGCCATGTGCCATCGTTTCTCCAGATGTAGGAGGTGTTGTTAGGGCGCGTGCTGTGGTTAAAAAAATTGAAGGCAGTCATCTTGTCATTGTTGATAAACGAAGACAGGCACCCAACAAAACCGAAGTGATGAATATCATTGGGGATGTTGATGGTTTAGATTGCATTTTGATTGACGATATCATTGATACTGCAGGCACCTTAACTCAAGCAGCTAAGGCCCTGAAGGCAGCAGGTGCCAGAAGAATTTTTGCTTATTGTACGCATGCAGTGCTTTCTGGACCGGCCCTAGAACGCATTGAAAACTCCGAAATTGATCTTATTACTGTATCAGATTCCATTCCATTACAGCCAAAAGTGAAAAAATCTACTAAAATAAAAGTATTACCCTTAGGGTTTTTACTCGCTGAAACCATCAGACGAGTCATAGAAAACCTATCGGTCAGTGCATTATTTTAGGAGAAAGTATCAATGAATGATCACATAACAATATCAGCACAACCACGAGTGCTGAACCAGCATCGTAATTCACATTTAGTTCCAGCTGTCATTTATGGTCAAAAGAAAGAAAATGTTCATATCGCTTTTAACCCTAAAGATCTAGAAAAGTTATTCTATAATACAGCGTTTCATACAAACATTATTTATATCAAGGTTGATGGTAAAGAAGTATCTACTTTACTTAAGGATTGGCAACTTCACCCTCTCAATAAATCTGTCATGCATCTTGATTTTTTACGCGTCAATCAAAAGACTGAAGTGGATGTAAAAATCCCAATTCGTGTTGAAGGCCAAGAGATCTGTCCAGGTGTTGCCATCGATAATGGTGTTGTTGATCATGCCTACACCGCGATTGATGTCAGGTGTAAAGCAGATGCTATTCCAGAAGCTTTATTTTTAGATATCAGCACACTCAACCTCAATGACAGTATTCATTTTTCTGACTTAAAACTACCTAAAGGCGTCTCACATGTCATGGAAATCGATGAAGACCATGACCCTATGATTCTTGCGATTCACCCACCAATTAAAGAGGAAGAAATCATTCCTGAAGAAGGTGAAGATGAATTAAATGATATCGACGGTGAGGTAGAACAACCAGGTGAATCAACACCTGAAGCTTCGGATGATGAATGAAAATATTCGTCTTGTAGTCGGCTTGGGGAACCCTGGCACACCTTACCAATCCACTCGACATAATGCTGGTCGCTGGTTTGTAGATCAGTTCTCAAACGACCTGTGCGCAAGTGCACCGTTAGAATCAAAGTTTGGATACTATAAAGCATGTCTCTCTCCTCAAGGAGACAAAGTGTATTTCTTTGAATCTAAAAAATATATGAACGAATGTGGCCTGAGTATTGCTGGTTTTGCCAAATATTATAAAATTGCAGCACACCAAATCTTAGTGGCTTATGATGAAATGGACCTCCCTCCTGGTGTCATACGATTACGCCAAGGCGGAGGCAGTGCTGGTCATAACGGCCTTAAAGATTGCATTAAACACATCAAAGGCGATTTTTACCGTCTTAGAATAGGGGTGGGGCGACCTTTAAAGGGTATTGATCCTGCAAATTATGTGTTATCATCTCCAACATATGACGAGCAAAATCGTATTAACGCGATCATCACTGATGCATGTCATGATGCACGATACGTTTTAGAAGGCTCGATAGAATTGTTTATGAACAAATTACATAAGATTAATCATGGGGTTTAAATGCGGTATTGTTGGACTACCAAATGTTGGTAAGTCCACTTTGTTTAATGCGCTCACTGCTGCAGATATAGAGGCTAATAATTATCCTTTTTGTACGATTGACCCCAATGTTGGTGTCGTCGAAATTCCTGATCCACAACTAACAACCATTAGTGAAATAGTACAAAGTAAAAAAACCATTCCTTCTTTAATGCATTTTGTGGATATTGCTGGACTGGTTAAAGACGCCGCTTCAGGCATGGGGCTTGGTAATCAGTTTTTAGCACATATTCGAGAAACCCAGGCGATTGCACATGTTGTTCGATGCTTTGATGATCCGGATGTCATTAGAGTAGAGGATAGCTCTCACCCCGCTAACGACATTGAGGTGATTGAAACAGAGCTTGCACTTTCAGATTTAGAACGTGTTGAAAAAAGCATATTGAAAATCAAGAAAGTTGCTAAATCTGCGAATAAAGAAGCCATCGCTAAACAAAAGCAGTTAGAGTCTCTTCATGAGAAAATCAGCCAAATGGTGTCTTATCAATGGTCAAAAGAAGAAATGGCCTTAGGGCATGAGCTTGGATTACTCACATTCAAACCTATGCTTTACATTGCAAATGTGGATGACATCCAAAACCCAAATCAAGAATATATTCAAGCTGTGAAAGCACACGCCAACACTAAAAACGCGCCAGTGATTGTTATCTGCGCAAAAATAGAGGCGGAGCTGGCATTATTATCTCCAGAAGAACAAAATGAGTTTTTGCATGATCTTGGTCTATCAGAACCTGGGCTTAACCAAATGATTCGTGTTGGCCACCAGACCCTAGGTCTCCATCATTTCTATACCGCAGGACCTAAAGAAGCACGCTCTTGGACTCTACCTCTAAACACCAATGCCCAGCAAGCCGCTGGACTCATTCACACAGATTTTTATAAAAAATTTATTCGAGCAGAAGTGATTCATTACGATGATTTCATTGCCCATCATGGTGAAGCAGGCGCCAAAAAAAATGGAGTCTGGGCTGTTGAGGGTAAAGACTACATGATCCAAACTGGTGATGTTGTTTTTTTTAGAATAGGGAATTGATTTAAACTCCCTATACAGTGATTTCTTTTTAATTAACTGCAAAAGTCTTACACGCATACAGGTTTTCATCCATTGCGAATCTATATTTTATTGTTCATATTAGTTACGATGTCGGTGTAAATTGGTTGATAAGTTCATGCGTAGTGCCGCTAGTCATTTTGATGACTACATAAAACTTTCTCAAAACGACCCAAGTATAAAGGGTAAAAACTTTGTTTCTGTAAAGAAAATATTAGAATCATCACCCCAAGTCACATTAATCCTTGGTAACCAAGGCGCTGGCAAGACCTATCTTGCTTATCAACTGCATCATTTTATTAAAGGCTCTCATTATCTTCTTGGGTCTTCCGGAACCACACTGTATAATTTTACAAAATTCATTCATGTACACCTTAATGTTGATATTAATCATTCTACTGAGCACACAGTCGATCCGACGACCGCTTTAGTCACTGCATTATCACAAGTCCATCAAAACCAAACGATCTTAATCGATAATGTGGACCAGTTACCACAAAACACCATGAACGCAATACTGCAGATCATTGCGCAACGTCCTTGTATTCAGTTTATTTTATTCGGAAAACCATCATTGCCCTCCTATTTAGCTGAGCTAGCGCCTCATTTAAACCAATTACCAACACATCACCTGCAACCATTAAATGATAAAGAAATTCGTCAAATGCTTTTAATTCAATACGATATTAAATTGTCTTTACGAAAGCTAAAGCACATGAAAACAATCACACATGGGGTTCCCGGCAGTATTGAACAGTATATTGACCATGAAAAGCACGCTCAAATGGTGCCATCTAAATTTTTTTCTTGGAAGCGTTTCTATGCGTTTACAAAATACCTGACTATTTTATTATCGATGGGTGGTTTGGTTTTTTTTAGCTACCAGTACAAAAATGAGATTGTTGAGAAAATTTGGCCAACACCGCCACAAAAAAACTATCAGTTTGTTGTTGAATCATCATCGATTTATCCAATGTTAAATGACAGTCCCAAAATTTGTCTTCCCAAAATGGCCCCGTCAGCAAAAGGTGGGGTTGCTCAGTCTTTTCTACCGATCTATGCCATACAATTGGTGGGCGTCAAAAACCCAAGCTCTATCCAGTCTATTGATAAAAGTATCAAAAAGTTATCACCTGCTCCGATATTAGTGAAACAAAAAACAGCTGATGGGCTGAGTGATTGGTATGTCTTATATTATGGTCCTTTCTTCAAAAAAGAATCTGCACAAAAAGCTCTTGCACTGCTGCCACCTGAACTCAAGGCCTTTAACCCATGGCTTAAACAAATAGAAACTGCTGATATCTTTAAATCTTAGTTTTAATCATTCTACAGTAATAATGCCCATCCTGTTCCAGCGAAGGTAGAATTTGAATGCCATATTGTGTTTTTTCGGCATGTTCTAATGTGATTGTCTCTAACTGAATGTGATGATGATGAGTGATGAATTGCTCAATCACCTGATCGTTTTCCTCTTGAAAGATTGAACAAGTACTGTAAATGAGTACTCCACCGACTGATAGGTGAGGCCATATGGATTCTAAGATGCGAATTTGTTTTTGCTGTAACGCCTCTAAATCTAGAGTAAATCGTTTTTTTTCTGGATGCTTTTTGATTGTACCTGAAGCAGAGCAAGGAGCATCAACGACAATCAGTCCGAAAGACTGATGTTCTGATAAGTCGTTTCCCCACTCGTGTTTTTTTATTACCACATTATTTAATTCTAAACGTGTTATGTTTTCTTTAATTTTATCTATTTTGTGATTTGATACATCCACTGCTGTCACTTCATGGTGAGGATAATACTGGGAGAGGATGAGCGTCTTACCGCCAGGTGCAGCACAAGCATCTAAGATAGGACCATCAACATGAGCGGGGAGTAATAACTTTAAACTTTGACTCGCAATATCTTGGATATACCATCTTTTGGGGAGTGGTTGCACTATTGAGCTGAGTAATGATGCTCTGGGAACAGTCTGATGCATTGAATATGCTTGTTGTTGTGAGAGTGGTAAGCAATCTAGATTAAGCCATAATTTAGGTTTAGATTGATTACTTTGTATAATTGATTGCCAATGTGATGGCCATTGCGAACGAATGGTGTCTATCCATATTGTAGGGTGAGCATATCGCCATTGCTCGTTAGAGCCAAACTTAGACTCAAGTTGTGTGATATCTTGAGCAATCTGCCTTAATGTCGCATTAACAAAGTCTTTTGACCACCGTCGTTGAATAGCACTACAGGATGTGACTGCCTCATTGACTAAATGATAGATTTTATCTGGCTTTCTGATCATTTGAGATAATGCAGTCATCATTAATCTTTGTACGATTTGATCTTTTTCTTTAAATGGTTTTTTTAAATACTGAGCAATCACAAACTCATATCGGTCATATTGTCTTAACACATCCATGACTAAGTCCCAAATGAGATCGGTGTTTTCTGTTTGGGGTACCAAATCTTTAGTGAGTCTTCTTTGATGTCTAATCACTAGATCGACTACTTTTAAAACAGATAAAGTGGTATTTTGTTTCATTTATAGTTTCTCAATCTTTACATTATACCATAGAGCATTTATAATTATTGATAAATTTCAAACAGGAACGATCATGCACCAACTGCCCCCATTACCATATGAAAAAGACGCTTTAGAACCATTCATCTCTGTAGAAACTTTAGAGTATCATTATGGTAAGCACCATAAAACGTATGTTGATAAATTGAATGGACTGGTGAAAGATACAAAAGAAGCTCATCTTTCCTTAGAAGAACTGATCAAAACACAAAAGGGGCCTATTTATAATAATGCAGCTCAAGTTTGGAATCATACTTTTTATTGGAATTGCTTAACTCCCGAACATAAGCTACAGCCACAAGATGAACTCCTTGAAGCAATCATAAGAGATTTTGGTTCTTATGAAGCATTCATAGAGCTATTTTCTACAAATGCAATGAATAACTTTGGGTCTGGGTGGACCTGGTTAGTGAAAGATGATCAGAACAAATTACTCATTATTAATACCCAAAATGCAGATAACCCAATTAAACAAGGCGTCTATACTCCTTTACTTACATGTGATGTTTGGGAACATGCTTATTACGTTGATACTCGAAATAATAGGGCGCTTTACTTAGAAAATTATTTCAATGTCGTTAATTGGAATTTCGTTGCAGAAAACTTTTTGAGTGCGTCACTTGATCCTCAATAACAACTAAGAAAAGAGATGTCTTTAAAAATAACAGAAGAATGTATTAATTGTGATGTCTGCGAACCTGTTTGTCCCAATCAAGCAATCTACATGGGCGAACACATCTATGAAATCAACCCTGACTTATGCACTGAGTGCCAAGGTCATTATGATGAACCACAGTGCCAAGTGTTTTGTCCCGTAGCTTGTATCGATGTGGGTATTGAAGAAACGCCTGAGGCACTTTTAAAAAAGTTAGCACATATTCAAAGCAAACCGATTTAAGTTCATTAAGGGTTAATGTTGACATTGTGGACAAAAAGAAGATGTTCTTTGCCCAATAATTTGTTTTTCAATCGTTGTATTGCAACGATAGCAAGACTCACCCGAACGACCGTACACATGTAGTGACTGTTTAAAGTAACCAGGCTGTCCGTGTCCTGACACAAAATCTCTCAATGTCGTACCGCCATTAGCAATCGCTTTTTTCAGAATAATTTTACACTCTAGTACTAACTGTGTCGTTTCATGATCTGATAATGTAGCCCCTGGCTTATCAGGATGAATTCCTGCCAAAAATAGCGCCTCTGTTGCATAAATATTGCCCACCCCGACCACTACCTTTTGATCCATCAAAAGTGATTTAATGGGCCTATTTGATCGCGCTATTTTACATTTAAAATAACTGTTGTTAAAGCAATCACTTAATGGTTCTGGTCCAAGGTTGTGGAACACTTGGTTTAATGCTATCAGATTTGGGTATTTGAGTATAAAACCAAAACGTCTTGGATCATGGTAAACCATTGTTAATCCGTTTGATAGTTGAAAAAAGAGATGGTCGTGCTTTTTTATAGCTGCTGTCTTTTCCAACATCCTTAAACTACCGCTCATGCCTAGATGGATTAACAATACACACGAAGTGTACTCTAAAATTAAATACTTCGCTCTTCGATAAATACATATTCCTGTTTGACCTATCAAGTCTTTATCATTAAAATTAACTTCATAGCGGAATTTTTTTTGCCTGATTAATAATTGATCGATACGTTGATCTGTAAAGTAAGGCATAATACCTTGTCTGGTTGTTTCAACTTCTGGTAATTCTGGCATAATAGATTTATGAGATTTAATTTAACACATCAATATATACTAGCATCAAGTTCTCCAATGAGACAACGCATTCTCAAACAGCTAGACATCCCTTTTTCTATTATTCCTAGTCATATCGATGAATCAATATTAGAGAATGAAAAGCCTGATGCACTCGTCTCAAGGCTGGGAAGACAAAAATGCGAAGCGTTAGCCTCTCAATATCCCGATGCAGTGTTGATCAGTGGCGATCAGGTCATGACTTTAGATAACGAAATACTCGGTAAACCATCCGATATTGATGATGCTTTTCAACAACTGTCTCGTTGTAGCGGTCATTGGGTCACTTCTTTGTCAAATGTGAGTGTGCTTTTTAAAGATACTGTGTTACAAAAAACAGCGACGTGTCGGGTTAAATTTAGAACATTATCTGAGGCATCAATTCGAAGTTATTTAAAAGATGATATTGTCCTTAATTGCGCAGGATCCTTATGTGTAGAGGGGCTTGGGGTATTGTTACTTGAAGGGATTGAAAGCACTGATCCGTTTTCCATCTACGGGATGCCTTTAATCGCTTTAACTGAATTGTTTCAACATCACGACTTAGTTGATTTGTAATCTTAATTATACAGGCCAACCAAACAAACGTTTAAAGTTTTCACTTGTTTTTTCTGCTATTGTTTCAAGCGTTTTATTTTTAATCTCAGCGACCTTTTTTGCTACTTCTAATACATGGGCGGGTTGATTTTCTTTGCCTCGGAAAGGCACTGGTGCAAGATAAGGGGAGTCTGTTTCGACTAACAGTTGATCTAACGGTACATCAGCAATAATATCACGTAAGTACTGAGCGCTTTTAAATGTGATAATGCCTGAAAAGGAAAGGGTATACCCTAACTCTAAACACTGTTGAGCCATTTTTTGTTGCTCAGTAAAACAATGTATAATGACTTTTTCTGCACCATGGTCTTTTAATATTGCCACCGTATCCTCGGGTGCTGAGCGAGAATGGACAATAAGTGGCTTTTGTCTTTCTTTTGCTATTTGAATTTGTCTGATAAAAGCCATATGCTGTTCTTTCTGATAGGCTTTGGTGTGATAATAATCCAGTCCTGTTTCACCAATACCAATAAAGGTATTAGGGTGCTGATCTAAATAGGCCTCTATTTCATCAAAAATGACTTTTAAATCGTGTTTTTGAACATCACAAGGGTGAATACCAATAGATGCTTTTACTTCAGGGAATTGTTGTGTTAGCGCTATCAACGTAGCGATGTCTTTTTTTTCAACACAAATAGATAACATATGGTTAACGCGGTGCTTTTTAGCATGATCAATAATCTCTTCAGGTGTTCTTTGTTTGATATGATTAATGTGACAGTGAGAATCAATTAGCATGGATCATGATCTTTAACCAAAAACATCGTCATGACTGCAGCAATAATAAAGCACAGTGGTAAAATAATAAACGCTTGTTGGTAATGTATCATCGTGGTTGCCTTTTGACCAAAATGTGTTTGTAAATCCATTAAGTACCCAATCACTGGGTGAAAGACAATCCCTCCAGCCACTACCGCCATATTATTTAAACCTAAGGCCGTCCCAACAACACTAGAGTCATTGTTGATTTTCACTAATACGAAAGTCAGTAGCTGTGCTGCAGAAGATGCACCAATTAGCACTAACATAGGCGCTGTTAAAAACTCTGGATAGGTAATAAAGGAAATCGAAGCCATACATCCGACTAAAGCCATGATAGTCATTGGCACAGTACAACTTCTCACTCTGTTTGCGATAACACCAAGGATAGGAGAGTAAATAGATGCTGCAAGCCAAATGTACCCAACTAAAGTCGCAGCACTTGTCGTTGATAGATTCATAGACTTTTCTAAGAAAGGCACTCCCCAAGCACCACCTAGTATAATCACAGGGGCCCAGCAAAAGAACGCATACAATGCATTATACGCAGTTTGCTTACTGTGAAGTGTTTCTTTAATTTGTTTCTTAAATTGATCCAGCTGCTTTTCTTGACTGTCATTCATCGTTGGAATAATCAACCAAGCCAACAATCCTAAAGCAGCACCGATTAGCATCAGAATTTTTTCAGTAGGGTATAACCCCAATTGTTGCACCATCATAGACAGTGGCGCTTCACCAGCCCATGCACCAAATGCACCAAGAAACTGTGCGCCACTGACCAAATAAGGGTACCATTTTTTATCAAAAAACTGATCAGAAACCACTAAGACACCAGTAAATGCAAATGCTGATGCAAAGCCCGTAATAAACCTTCCCATCATTAAAAAAAACAAACTCCACGTTTGAGAGAATAGAAAGACCCCAAGACTACATAGTAAAGATGCCAATGTAATGACGGTTCTTGAATTAAAGAAATCATACGCGATACCACCAGGAATTTGCATAAAAGTATATGAAATAAAATAAACGCCTGCGATCCACCCCATGATGGTCATGGTGATATTCGTTGAGGAGGTTAAGTACGATGAAATCACACCAGGTAATACCTGAAGAGCCATTTCATAACCTAAAAATAATCCAGCAATACAATAAATAAGACCTGCTCGTAGGCCTGATACCTTATTACTTCCCGATACAGAATGTTCCAAAAATTTCTCCCAGTAAGTCTTCATTAGAAAAGGTTCCTAATAAATTGTCAAGCGCATATTGAGCTGCTCTTAGCTCCTCAGCAACTAGAACAGCATCTGAATTGTCGATTTGCTTCACCGCATCTGTCAATGCAGTCATTGCGTCTTGTAAGCTACTAACATGTCGTTCTCTAGCGAGATAGGGTGGTGTTGTGGATTGATGGAAAAACTGTTGCATTGCACTGATGATCTCATCTTGACCAATGTTATCTTTTGCAGAGACTAAAATAACAGGATGGTGATGCCATGTTTTAGGGTGAGAGACTGTCTTTTTTAAATCTATTTTATTGATAATGACAACAATGGCATGTTCTTTAGGTGATACATCAAATAAGTCCGTCCATACCTGATCAAGATGAGGTACTTGATCTGGTTCCACCAGCCATAGTAATAGGTCTGCAGTTTTGAGAGATTGTCTTGTTTTATCCACTCCTATTTGCTCTATCACATCGGTGGTCTCTCGCATACCTGCGCTATCGACCACTTCCACCATTTGTGAATCGATCATCATCGTTTCTTTCAGTAAGTCTCTCGTCGTTCCTGCGTGAGGTGTCACAATCGCATGATCTTGATTGGTCAGTTTATTCAACCAGGAAGACTTCCCAACATTTGGAGCCCCGATCAATAAGACTCTTTTATGACGATGAAATTCACTACTTTGTTTGGCTTTTGTAGTCGTTTTTTTTAGGTTTTGAATGATATTCTCTAATGCTGTTTTTTGGTCTTTACAGGGTAAAATTTCCTCGTCAGAAAAATCTATTAATGCTTCAAAATGCACTCTGATCTTTGTTAAACACGCTTGTATAGACTGAACTTCTTTAGAAAAATCACCTTGCATAGAGCGCAAAGCAGCACGTGCTTGAGTTTGAGTTTGTGCTGTGATCATCTCATGGATAGATTCAGCCTGAATCAAATCTAACTTTTGGTTGTATAGCGCTCTTAAACTAAATTCACCGGGTTCAGCCATGCGGCACCCTAAATCCAAGCACACAGATAGCACCATCTTAGGGACCACGTAACCACCATGAGTGTGTATTTCAAGGACAGATTCCCCAGTAAATGACTTTGGTGCTGGAAAATAAAGTGCCATACAGTGATCCACGATCACACCTTGTTGATCTTTAATTTGAACCATGGTTGCCATTCTAGGTTGTAGGACTTTTTTTCCAGTTAAGCGGGGAATCAAGTGAGCGATAGCCGATCCTGATATTCTAATTACTGCAATACCTGACAAACCAACCGGTGTTGCTAATGCGACGATAATGTCTTGTTTCATCATTATTTATATTTTCTTGCTAAATACCATTGTTGTAATGCGGTTAAAAAGGCATTTGTTAACATGTAAAGTGCTAATCCAGCAGGAAATCGGCTGAATAAAAATGTCATTAAAAATGGGACAACCATCATCGCTTGTTCTTGCGCTGGGTCTAGTGCAGTTGGCGTCATTTTTTGTTGAAAATACATCCCAAGACCTAATATGACTGGTAAAATATAAAATGGATCATATGAGGATAAATCAGGTATCCATAAGAAAGCCGCTTGTCTCAGTTGAACACTTTCAATTAAAACCCAATACAATGCGATTAAAAAGGGAAATTGGATCAATAACGGTAAACATCCTCCAACAGGATTAATTTTTTCTTTTTGATATAACTCTAGTATGGCTTTATTTTTAGAGGCTGGATCATCTTTAAATTGCTCTTGAATTTGCTGGATTCGAGGTTGTATTTTTTTCATTCTTAGTCCAGAAACAAATGCTTTTTCAGACATCTTATAAAACACCAACTTAATTAATGCTGTGACTAAAATGATAGAAATCCCCCAGTTATGAACAATCAAGTCTATTTTGTCCATAATCCAAAACAACCAGTGAGACAATAGCCATAACCAACCATAATCAATCGTTAAATCTAAGCCTGGCGCAATCTGATGTAAGACGTTCTCTAACTCTGGCCCCGAATAAAGCGTTTGTTGTGTCTGAACCTGTTTATCCGCATCCACTAAAATTTCAGGCCCAATCATTTGTAAGATCATTTTTCTAAGATCATCACCCACATCATTTTGCCAATGTGTTTGTAACGTGTTGGTTGATGATGGGGATGGCACCCAAGCATTTAAAAAGTACCTTTGTTGCAATGCAAACCAACCGCCTGTAATTTTCACAGGACTAGTACCTGTTTCGATTTTAGTATAAGGCAATTTGGTGTATGGTTTTGACTCAGTATAGTACGAGGCGCCTGAATAGGTTGGTATTGAGAACCAGCCACCTGTTGCAGGCTGTATTTCGCCAGGATGAAAAGATTTTGCAGGTAGCGCTTCGTCAGATTCGTGCATCGAGAGGAAAGCAATATATGGTCTTAATTTAATGGGATCAAAAGAATTATTTTCAACTGTATTGGACTGGATCACAGTGTAGGGTGTTTCAGAAAATGTAAACTGTTTAATGTATTTAATATTGTTTTTAGCCGCAGAAAGGACGATCGCGTGTTTATCAGCATGATCGATAGAGAATACTAGTGCTTCATCACCTTGATAACCCGATAATGCATAGTATTGATAATCTTTACCCTGGCTCAGCAAAGTCACCAAATTCACTTTTTTGATTGTTTTAAAATACCCTTTGATGGCGGTTTGTACAATCTTAGCGCCCACAGGGTCTATATCCACTTTAAGATAGTCATTTTCCATGCTCACTAAACGTGATGGATCTACAATATCTAGCGCCTCTTTATGAACAGCAGCATGGCTAGTGGCTGGTTGTGGTGTAATCGTTGGATGTTGTTGGTACCATAATTGGATAATCACTAGACCTAACATGCCTAGCGCAAGATAAAGCATCCCTTTAATGTTAGTCATTCCTTCACCTCAATTAATTTATACCAATCTTGGGTCACAAGGGATTTCACCTCGAGCTTACAGCCCCCTTTTCTCAGTGTCACTAAATATTTTCCAGTTTGACCAAGCTTTAACTGAACCCTAATCAATTCTTTTAAGGTTCTTCTGATTGCATTTCGCACTACTGCATGCTTAAACAGTTTTTTCCTAATCTTGAAACCTACTTTTAATTCTGGATGAGGTGAGTACTTGATTATCAGTAAATCACCTATGAGTTTTCTAGTACAGGATTGAGCCATCTCTACATAGTCTGAAGCATCAAAACGGTTCAAAGATGGCAAAGACGACATGTTTTAAACGGTTAATTTATGTCGACCTTTTGCACGTCGACGCTTTAAGACTAATCGACCGCCTTTAGTTGACATTCTTGAACGAAAACCGTGATCACGTTTTCTCTTTATATTACTTGGCTGGAAAGTTCTTTTCATAAGTTTCTACACTAAAAATTACAGTCTACAATTAATCGACTCTTAAAGTCAAATCTTTATAAATGACTGAGAATATAAAAATATAATAATAATATTAATATAATATATTAAGTAATGTTTATTAGAGCTGTGGATAAGTGGATAAGTCATTTATTTTATTGATTTAACACATTTTAACCTCTATAAAAGGGTGTGAATAGAATCTGATTAAAATGTTAATCAGAAGATTAAATACAACATGAATAATAGATAATCAGAATGAGCTGACAGGTTATTAACAAAGTTATCCACAATTTTATACAGGTTTTCTAATAGGTTTTAAATTTAAAAAAAGTAGAGTACAATTTGATTAAACGAAGGAGAAAGAGTTATTTTTGCGCTAAAATACAAAAAAATTACTTTTATTTATGCGGTCTATACTTTTTTTCTATTTACGTCATTGGCCGTTTCTGCCCCATATTCTTCGCAAGACATAGTTATTCACAATATGTCTCATTATCCTGTTGAATTAACTGAAAGTCAGCTATATAGAATGAGTATGCCATTAATTTCCCCCATTCAACCTGGGCAATCAGGTATACTCCATGTCAGAGTTGAACCCGGTTTTTGGTATAATAATCCGCCTGATGCTACTTTTTATCTCCGCTTACAATCTGATCAATCTATTTTATCTTTGGCTGCCAATTGGTCTACTAACATTGATTTTGACCAACTCACTCCTTCAGAAGATAATTATCAAGTGACTTATACTCGATTGCAGAATCATACGAGCCATGTTAATATGAATATATCGATACAAGAAGGTGAAGGAGTTGGGTTTTCTTCAGTACCAATTGTTATATTGGTTAATGAAAACACACTTTAAAGCCCTCCGGAGACAAAGATGATGAACCAAAAATTATTTACTTCTGAATCAGTTGCTAACGGACATCCTGATAAGATTTGTGATGCAATATCGGATGCTATTTTAGATGCAATACTACTGAAAGATAAGCATGCTCGTGTTGCGGTAGAAACTTTAGCTAAAACAGGGCTTGTATTGATTGCAGGCGAGATTAAAACAGATGCTTGGGTTGATATAGAGGGTTTAGTTCGTAAGGTGATAGGAGAAGATATTGGCTTTAATCAACCTGAGATGGGGTTCGATGCCAAAAGCTGTGCTGTGATCTCTGCAATAGGTAAACAGTCAGATGATATCTCTGTTGGTGTTGATAAATCATCGGGTAGAGAATCTCAAGGCGCAGGTGATCAGGGGTTGATGTTTGGTTTTGCATGTAATGAATCTCCCACATTGATACCTGCACCAATCTATTATGCTCACAAGCTCATGATACAACACAAAAAGCTGCGTGCTAATACCGCTTTTAATTGGATTTATCCAGATGCAAAAAGCCAAGTGACATTCATATATGAAAATGGTCAGCCTGTTGCGATCGATACAATTGTGTTATCAACACAACATTCAGCTTCAGCAACCAATAAACAAATTGAAGAAGCGGTTCACGAAGAAATCATTAAAAAATGTATCCCTAAGCACTTATTGTCTTCATCAACTAAATATTTTATTAACCCCACTGGACGTTTTGTCATAGGTGGCCCTGTTGGAGACTGTGGTTTAACTGGAAGAAAAATTATTGTTGATACTTATGGCGGTATGGCGCGCCATGGTGGCGGTTGTTTTTCTGGTAAAGACCCATCTAAAGTCGATCGTTCTGCAGCATATATGGCTCGGTTTATTGCTAAAAATATCGTGATGGCAGGTATGGCAACAAAATGTGAGGTTCAACTCTCCTATGCGATTGGGGTCAGCCAGCCTGTGAGTGTGAGTGTAGATACATTTGGTACAAGCACTTTACCTGAAAGTAAGATATCGAGTATGATTACAGACTATTTCGATTTAACCCCATACGGTATTGAACAAAAATTAGACCTACTATCGCAGCAATATTTACCAACCGCGGCGTTCGGGCACTTTGGTAGAGAAGACGTCGGGTTTTCTTGGGAAGCTGCAGATGAAGTGTTCATATCTGCAAACAGTAAAGAAAATCAAGAAATAAACAGTTAAAATCTCAATTCTTTGCTAAACTGTATATATGTTTAGCAAGGAAGTAAATGATTTTAGGGCCCATTATGGATTTTTGATATTTGCATATATGGTCAATTTCCCCATATTTTTATGGGTTCTCAACCAACAGCTACTAGATTTACCAATGCTCAAAATATCCTTAGTGATCCTTCAAGGACAAGTGGCGTTTTTCTTTTTTCTATTTTTCTATTTTATGCTAAAAAGAGCCATCAACGGCAATAACCCGCTAGATATCGTCGATTGGTTATGTCAATGGGATCATATCAAACCGATTCTATTTAGAACAATGATTCTAGTCAGTCTAATGGTGATGGTGATATTTTTTCAATTGAATTCAAAATTGTTGTTCAATCAATTTTTATTGTGGGATGGCGTTTGGGATCGTCTGTTGCAAGATTTTGATATTTGGGTGTTTGGCGCACATCCATGGCAAATCGTGACTTCGTTACTATCGGAACAATCGACCGTTCGCTTTATTCGATTTTTAGACTTAGTCTATATCTATTGGTTTTCTATTCAATGGTTAGCCATTTATGATGCAGCCTTTTTAGCGCCTTCAGAGCTCAGAAATAAAACACTAATGAATTATATCATTATTTGGTTTATCGGGACTGAAACGGGGGGATTTATCTACTCAGGAGGCCCATTCTTTTATGCTCTAGATCCTCATAATTTATCACAAGCGAACTTTTTACATCAGATCCATGAAGTGACGCCATTATTTTGTTACAAGGCACAATTATTACTTTGGGATAATTTTCTCGTCGGTGGTACAAATATTCGTTTAGGTATTTCAGCATTTCCAAGTTTGCATGTAGCAATCTCTTATTTTATCTTTTTATATTGTTTAGATCGTCAAAAATTTAGAGTGATTAGCTTTATTTTCTTTTTAGTCATTTGGGTTGGATCATCAGTGTTAGGATGGCATTATATGGCTGATGGTTTCGGCGCGATTATTTTAGTCCATGTTGCAAGGTTTATCACAAACTGTATCTTTAACATAAACCAAAAAATGAGTGTGGTAAAATAGTTACTTATTGTTTGGTTAGTAATTTTAATAAATGACTGAGTTGGTCACTCGATGAAAAACTAATTGAAATTTTGCCTGCGCCTTGACTGTTTTGTTTGATGGCTGTTTTTGTTTCAAAAAGCTTAGTTAAACGTGTTTGAGCATTCATTAAAAAAGGTGAGGGCTGAGTGCTGTGTGGCGTTGCATTTAAATCTATCTGTTCAAGTTGGCGTACACTCATCTTCTTTTTGATGACTAATTTTGCTAAGGAGAGTTGTTTTTCTTGAGGGAAAGAGAGTAGACATTTTGCATGCCCCATTTCAATTTCTCCATTTTTTAGAAAACATAATACCTCTGGGTCTAGTTGTAAAATTCTAAGCTTATTTGTAATGCCTGATCTAGATTGGCCGATGGTCTCTGCGATTTCTGCATGTGTGAGTCGATGTGAATGGATCAGTTTTTGTATAGAAAGTGCTTCTTCAACAATGTTGAGGTCTTCACGATGTAAGTTTTCTAACAAATTCATGACAGCAGCAGATTGGTTGTCATTTTCCTTGACGACACAAGGGACTGCTCGTAGCCCAGCTATTTTGGCCGCTTTCAAGCGTCGCTCACCTGCAATGAGTTCGTAGCCACCAGAAGATTTATAGCGCACGATGAGAGGTTGAATGATCCCTTGATGTTTGATGGTTTTGGCTAAGGATTCAAGCTTCTCATGATCAAATGTGGCTCTACTTTGGAAAGGGCTTGGTGTAATGTCTCTGACATCAATTTTTTTAATCTGGTCAACACCAGGCTCAACAGTGGCAGTATCTACATTACCTAAGATCTCTTTTAACCCTAGATCGGTTAAACCACGCCCCAGACCGGATTTTTTAGAACTCATGAACAGCTCCTGTTTTTTTTGCAACTTCTGCGGCTAAAGCCAAATAAGCGATGGCACCTTGACAAAATTGGTCATATCTTAAAGCCGACATACCATGACTCGGTGCTTCAGCAAGACGAACATTTCTAGGTACAATGGTTTCATATACAGACCCTGAAAAGTGTTCTAAAATTTGTTCAGAAACTTCATGTGATAATCTATTACGGCCATCGTACATTGTTCTTAATAAGCCCTCTATTGCTAAGGACGTATTGATAGAGGCCTTTAATTGTTCAATGGTGCGCATGAGCTTTGCAAGCCCTTCAAGTGCAAAATATTCACATTGAACAGGGATGATGACAGAGTTTGCAGCAACCAACGCGTTGACTGTGAGAATATTTAAGGAAGGAGGACAATCAATAACGATATATTCATAATGATTAAGACATGGCTCTATGACATACTTTAATGTTTTTTCTCGACGAGTACTATTGATGAGTTTGATCTCTGCTGCAGTTAAATTGCCTATAGTTGGAATGAGATCAAATCCCTCTGGTGTGTCTTTAATGCTTTTCATGATGTCGGTATTTTGACATAAGATGTCATAAATTGTTGCACCATCTGAATGAATATAACCTGAACTGGAAGAAGCATTCCCTTGAGGGTCAAGATCAATCAGTAAAGCACGTTTTTTTAATGCTGCCAAACCCGCACAAAGATTCACAGCTGTGGTTGTTTTACCAACCCCGCCTTTTTGATTTGTGATGGCGATAACCCTTCCTGCTCCCATCTTTAAAGATTGGCATAAAAAGTTTTTTAATTCAATGAGTTCATTTGATTTTATGAAGCTGAATCAGAGAAAAAATATGGTGTCTTCGATGAGATGTTTTAAGTGTTTTCCATGCTGAAGAGAGCGTGATCTTGCCTTTAGGGTAGTGAATAAATACTTTTGATGATGCATTGAGCATCGAGGAGTCTTCTAAATATTGGAGTGATTGTGCTAGCAGATCACTATCATATGGCGGATCTAAAAAAATAAAATCATAGGCTTTATTCGTGATCTCTGTAGGAATATTTGTAGGAAAAGACCCTTGAAATAGATTGAGGCATCCTGGAGGTAGAAAATGGGCAGATTCTGATAGGTGACGAATCACTAGTTTCGATTGATCAATTGCATCAACATGTGCTGCACCTTCTGACAATGCATCCAGTCCTAATATCCCCGATCCTGTAAATGCATCTAGAATCGTCGCGTTTTTTATGTCAAAACGAATCCAGCTCATTAAACATTCTCGCATTACACCGGTACCAGGTCGTAGGCCTGGAAGGGATGGAAATGTGATTTTACGTCCTTTCCACTCACCAGAAAGGATATATACAGTATTAGATTGAGCCGACATAAACAGAATAAAATTGATCTAGGGTGAATAATTGAGATACAGCAGCGATCTCTTCAACGGATAACACTTTAATTTTTTCAATCAAGGACTGATGAAATGATAGGGGAAGGTCTCTTGATATTAAAGTCTTTGCCTCTAGTAATTGGCTGGATTGATCATCATGAAAAGAAAGTCGGGAGATTAAGTTTGCTTTCGCACTTTCAAATAAAGCGGGTGTAATGTGTTTACTTTGTAGTTGATGAATCCGCTGTTTGAGCTCCTCTTCTAATGACGCATGATCTTTTTTCATGGAACGACCTTTAATACCAAAAATAATCAAGCGATCCTCAGGTTGAATATATGAACGTATCATTTGAAAGCGACCACGACTTTCTTGATTGTTTTTATTCAATAGATTAGGGAAATTCTCTCCTCCTAAAATATGATTGGCCAATAATAATGCTGGAAAATTCTTGGCGTGCTCATCCATTTTGAGTTTCTTTGTGATGCAAAAATGAGCTTGAGGTGTATCAAAAGGAATTTTATAAATGGACCGGGCATTGTTGCTGGAAAGAGACTCTTGAGAGGGGGCTGGGTGTTTTACAGACGGTATTTTTACTGCAATTTTCTCAGCTTGGGCAAGAGCGCGCTCTGGGGTTAAGGCACCAATCATCAGTATTCTGACTTGATCTTTACGTATCATGTCATGGTGAAGGAGGTTTAATTCTGTAGAAGAAGTGTATTGAATTTTATCGTTTTTACCATAACTTGGCGCTGAAAAGCGAGGGGCATCCTCAAACATCAGTCGCATGCTTTCTTCATCACAAATATCTTCAGGGTTTGCTTGGGCTTTTGAACGCATTTGAATTTGTTTTGATGCCAATAGCTTGATTTCATTTTGTGGGAAAAGAGGCGTCAGGGCAGATGCGTCAATAGCACGAATTAATTGGTCTGTTGTCACAGAGGTTGGATATCGATAGTGAAGATCAAAGTCATTCTTATCAAGAGAGGTATTGAATAAAATGCCAGTACTATTCAGTAAGATTTGTAGGTTTGATTTTGTGAAATATTTAGATCCTTTATCGAGCGTATTAGCCATTAACATCAATTGCCCAGGTTCGAAAGACCTAGACCCTTGAGAGAAGGACACCACTAGCTCCTCCATTGGATAGTCTGGTGTATATTGAATATATACGGAAACACCATTAGAGGTGGTGAATTTTTCGAATGCAAGTGCGCATGATAGTAAACAAATTAGTACACATTTAATCATTTGGTTTCACTGAAAGTAATATCCGTTTGGGGTCTTTTAAAAAATACTTATCGATCAAAGCAATGAGATCTTTTCTTGAAATATGATCTATTGTGTCATTTAACTGATCATAATAATTTAAGTGAAGGTTGAAGTGGTCGAGCGTCACTAATCGTGCAGTTTTTTTCTTGAGACTGCTTTGATCGTAAAGATGCTTGATCTTGATTTTAGTTTTTAAGCTCTCCAGGTAGCGTTGATTAATATCATCTTCTTTGAGCTGGTTTAACATTTGTAAAACTTTACCTTTAAAACTGTAGAAATGCGTGTTCTGATGAGGGGTGCCATGAATGACAAAAAGACCGTTTGTTTTTGAGAATGCATTAAAGCGAATATCAATATCAGACATCAAATGGGAATCATCAATCAAATGTTTTGAGCTGATACCATTAAAGGGGTTCGTTAAAATATCGGCCATGATTTCAAAACCTAATAGTTCGTTTAACGGTAAAACCGGTGGCAGTTTGAAACCGATGAAATAATGTGGAAAATCAGATTTGGTCGTGATTTCTGCACGTAACTCAGGTAGAGCGATTTTATCTTCATGATAGAGTGGTCTACGGGTGTTTGTTTTAGGTAAGCGATAGAAGTATCGTTTGCTCAGCTCGATGACTGTTTTAGGATCAATATCGCCTACAACGATAATGGATAAATTGTTGCCGGTATATTGTGTTCTATACCATTTTGTGACTTCCGAGATAGATATGTTGTCAAGGTCTTCTTTCCAACCCTGGACGGGGTGTTGATAACCTGAAGAGGGGTACGCAATGGTTTCCCAAACTTCGTCGATGTATTCAGCATCACCAATCGACGGGGACTGTTTTTCATTCAATCGATGTTTTTCTTGATTTAAATTGTCCTCATTTAAAGACAGGTTCATTGTACGTTCAGACTGGAGATCAAAAATAGATTCAATATGGTCTGGTGTGGTTTCAAAAGCATATTGGGTATAGTCCTTATTAACATGCCCATCATAATGGCTTGAAGCATTTGCGAATGCTTGAGAAAGTGTCTCTTGATCAAAACTCAAGGTGTCTTTAAACATCATATGCTCAAGGAACAATGAAATCCCGGTAATCCCTCTGGGCTCATCGATAGAACCAACATGGAAGACAAAGTTTAATACAACAGCAGGTTGTTGATGGTCTTCTTCAACAATCACTCTGATCCCATTTTCAAGTGTTGTCGTTGTAATTTTGTGGGTCGGTGATGTGTTATCTGCAAAAGATGTGAGGTTTAGGCTAAATATAATGCATATATAAACAAATACATAATTGTACTTCATGTTGTGAAAGTATATTATTAATAAATGGATATGGCAAATGTTTAAACTATTCAATAGAAAAGCACAAAAAGAAACGACAAAGGCAAAAGTGAGCCAAGGCTTGAAGAAAACTCGTGTCAGCTTAACACAGCGTCTTGCAAGAGTGTTTCTCGGACAAACAGTGGTTGATCAAAACATCATTGAAGAAATTGAAATGGTGTTGTTATCTGCAGATGTTGGTGTTTCAAGTACAGAATCAATTATTCAATCATTAAAAGATGCCTTGTCAGAATATGGTGAGCTCACGAAAGAGCAAACCTTTAAAGTAATAAAAAACACAATGGTTGGTTTAATTAAACAGCCGAAACATAAAACAAAATTACCTAAAGGACATACTAAAGTCGTATTAGTGGTGGGTGTGAATGGCGTGGGTAAAACGACATCAGTAGCTAAACTGGTGAAGAGAGAACAGCTTGAAGATAAGAAAGTATTGGTCGCAGCTGGAGATACGTATCGAGCTGCAGCGGTACAACAGCTAAGAACTTGGTGTGAGCGTCTGGATGTGCCGATAGTTGCACAGCAAGATGGCGCAGACCCCGCGGCCGTCATTTACGATGCATTGTCATCTGCGAAAGCTAAAAAAATGGATGTGATGATTGCGGATACCGCAGGTCGCCTTCATACGCAAGATAATTTAATGAATGAGCTAGAAAAAGTTCAACGTGTATTGAAAAAAATTGATGAGCACGCGCCTCATGAAACTTTAATTGTATTAGACGCAACGACTGGACAAACTGCATTCAATCAAGTGAAAGTGTTTTCTGATTTAATCGGCATTGATGGCATTATTTTGACAAAGCTAGATGGTACCGCAAAAGGGGGGATTATTTTTGCTATTCAAGATAAATTGGGTGTTCCTGTTAAATATATTGGTGTTGGCGAAGGCGTTGATGATTTGTCAGAGTTTAAGCCGAAGGATTTCGTAGAAGCATTATTTGATTAAAAAAATGAAAATAGAAAAAGAGATTATCGTTATTGGTGGTGGGCATGCTGGGATTGAGGCTGCATCAGCTGCAGCAAGAATGGGTCTAGACACCATACTCATCACCCAAAATTTAGACACCATTGGTCAATTATCATGTAATCCTGCTGTTGGCGGTATTGGAAAAAGTCATTTAGTGAAAGAAATTGATGCGATGGGTGGTTTGATTGGACGAGTTGCTGATCGTGCGGGGATACATAAAAGGGTACTCAATGCTAAAAAAGGTCCTGCGGTACAAGCAACGCGACTTCAAGCAGATAGACAAATTTATAGATCCGAAATAAGAAAGTTATTGGATGAAACACCTCATCTCACCTTATTTCAACAAATGGTCGAGCGGTTGATTGTTGAGAATGAGGTGGTGCTGGGTGTTGTCACACAGTTGGGTGTACACATACATGCGAAAGCAGTGATTTTGACAACAGGTACGTTCTTAAGTGGTGTCACACATGTTGGCGTACATCAAAGTCCAGCAGGAAGAGCTGGAGATCCGCCATCGGTGCAATTATCACATCAACTTCAGCAGTTCCCGTTTAGATTTGGTCGCTTAAAAACTGGCACCCCTCCTCGGATTGATACAAAAAGCATTGATTTTTCAGACTTACAAATACAAGATAGCGAGTGTGATGGACCAGGTTTATCTGATTGGGATACGTATATCAAGCCTAAGCAAATGCCTTGCCACATCACACACACGAACCCTCGTACACATGATATTATTCTAAAGAATTTGAAGCAGTCTGCATTGTATGTTGGGCACATCGATGGTGTTGGACCAAGATATTGTCCTTCTATAGAAGATAAAGTGGTCAAATTTAGTGATAAAAGTGCACATCAGGTGTTTATTGAGCCTGAAGGCTTATATGTATCAGAAGTCTACCCAAATGGTATATCGACCAGTTTACCATTTGATGTTCAAAGACAATATGTGCGTACTATTAAAGGATTTGAGTCGGCTCATATTACACGACCAGGCTATGCGATAGAGTATGATTACTTTGACCCAAGAGATTTGACGCCATATTTAATGTCAAAGTATATTAGCGGTTTGTTTTTTGCTGGGCAGATTAATGGTACCACAGGATATGAAGAAGCGGCGGCTCAAGGTTTACTTGCGGGTATTAATGCATCTCGATTTGCCAAAGAGCACTCGATGTGGATTCCAAAACGGAGTGAGGCTTATTTAGGAGTGATGGTTGATGATCTTGTTAATCATGGTGCGCCAGAGCCGTATAGGATGTTTACAAGTCGTGCTGAATATCGTTTGCTTTTAAGAGAAGATAATGCTGATGAACGATTGACTCCAATTGCAAGACGCATGGGTCTGATTACCGACCGACAATGGGATGTGTTTATAGATAAACAAACAACCTTGAAAGAAATGACAACATGGATCAATAATACTGTGATCTCAAAAGATGCGCCTTATGCAGCTGCTTTAGGATTGGAGCAGAATACCCCTTTAAGGGACTTGATAAAGAGACCAGATTTTAATTTACAATGGTTAGAAAAAGAAAAGATGTGTATGACCTTGTTAAAGCAAATTCAGGTTAATTTCAAATATCAAGGTTACATTGATCGTCAAAAACTTCAAATACAACGATTACAAGAATCAGAAGAAATGCACCTACCAAAGACCATCGATTATTTTCAAGTGCCTGGATTATCAAATGAAGCAAAAGAAAAGCTTTCAGAGATCAGGCCTGAAACGCTTGGTCAAGCCAAGCGAGTCCCAGGAGTGACCCCGAGTGCTATTAATCAAGTGTTGGTGTATTTACGTAAGACAGCTTAATTAATTAATTCGCCAACCTTCATAGCTAACGACATATCACCATCAATACTTAATTGACCTTGCATAAATGCCATCATGCCAGAAGTTTTGTGGTCTAAAATATCTTGGTATAAATCAGCACTTAATGTGACGGTGCAATCTGCATCTGCTTCCTCACAGGCCACGATATTTTTTCCTTGACTGTCTTTAATATGAAAACAACCGAGTTCTTTGATAATAATATTAATTGACCCACCAATTGGACCAATTTCGGTTATCTTCGATGAGACGCGTTTTAACACTTCATCTTTAGTGATCTTGTGATCCATGTTTATCTCCTATATATTTTTAAGTATAGCTGACATTTTGGTTGTTACATAGCAAGAGATCAGATATTTATCTTGCGTCGTAATTTGATTTTGTTATAGTGTTATTTGGCGATAGTTAGGGGAGCTCAATGATTTTAGGATATAGGATAGTCACTTTTTTATTAGCTGGTGGGTATTTCGTTGAAATGTTTACTAGACAAGGGCTACATATGTTTCATTATCTCACAATTTGGGGTTTAACTGCGTCACTCGTGTGTGCAGGTATGATGCTCTATCACACGCTAGTGGTTGAGACGAGACGGTTTAATTTTTTCTCTGCGACGACATTTTGTTTAAATATTGTCATTATGGTTTTATATTGGAAGCTTTACTTTAAAGACCCTCATTTATTGTATGCTGATGAACCGCAATTACCTTGGTATAGAGATGACTATTTGCATTTGCTGGGCCCTGTTTTACAGTGTATTGATTCATTGTTTATTTACTGTGCATTTAGAATCCAGAGAGTGGCCGCGTTATGTGCCTATTACCTCGCTTCAGTATGTTATATGATTCTTAGTGAAACTTTATTTCATTTGCCATATCCATTTATGACACATTTTACTTTTTATGAGCGGTTTTTGTTTTATCAAAAAGGACTCATCATTGGTACGACTGCTTTTCTGATCGCTTTATTTGTTTCAAATGCCATTGAAAAGAAGCGTTTTAATCCTTTACTAAGGTCCGTCTAGTATAGCGACGTTTAGTGCGTTTTTTTCCGCTGGTAAAATGTCTTTTCAATATCCCTTTTTGTTCTTGTTCTTTTTCAAGATGATCGATCTTTTCCAGTAAAACTTTATCATACCATTGTGCTAATAGCACAACAAAAAAGGTGAGCGTGAGAACGACGAAGATCAGTATACTTTCATTCATTAGATGGCCTGCATTACACCGTGCATTTTAATATTTTCCTCAAACTCGTGCAACCTTTTCCAGATACTTCTGAGTTCGGTAATCGCAATCCAATTGTTGAAAAACACTGAAAAACCGCTGTGAACATTGGAAAATGCAGCGGTCACTTGCATAAATATACCTAAACTAATCATACCTGTAAAAATGCTAGGTCCCATTAATAGGTATGGTAAAATATAAATAAACTGGGTAAATCCCTGTGACCACAGGTCAAAATAACTAAAATGAAGGTATAGTCGATAATAATTATATTTTATTCCAAAAAATAAAGAGAATAAGACGTTTGGGTTAGCATATGTTTTGTCATCCTCTCCTAAGACTAAATCTTTTCTAAAAGCCGCTTCTACCCTTTGATTATTGTATTCTAAATCTGGTAACTGCCAACTAATGAACCAGCTAATGATCATCCCTCCAAGTGATGCAGTTAAACAGACCCATACCAAGGCACCATCAAATGATTGCAACATACGAATGCCAATTCGATCACTGTATTCCCATAGGATTGGAATAAAGGCGATTAATGTGAGAATAGAGCGTATACATTGCATGCCAAGTGATTCTATAATCCGAGCCCAGCGGTTACAATCTTCTTGAATCCGTTGGCTAGCACCTTCTACTTCGTTAATGACATAGCGCCATTTGTGGATGTAGGAAAATGTTAGGGCTTCTCTCCACTGAAAACCAAATAAACGACTAAACCATCGGGTGAGGATTGCCATACCGATGTAGGGAAGAACAATTTCTATAAAAGAAGGTCGATAGAGGTTAGAAAACCCACTCGTGATATACTTTAGAGAAATGAGTTTGTTGACAAATATGGCATATCCTTCATCTGGAGAGGATTGATAGGTCAGCGCATTTTGCATTAAATCAAAAAACTCTTTTCTCCAAATATTCATAGCGACTGCCAGTTGTACATGAATCCAAATGGTGAAGATAAGAAAGACGAGCCCGCCCCATGCCCAATGACAATAATTTTTATTATACCAGAATTCACCTAACATGCACCAGATTGTAAGTCGTTACAGTTTTAATGTAAAGAGATAAGAGATGGAGGTCTCTTAAATATATTCCAGAATGTTTTGCTCAAACTCATGTAAACGTTTCCAGATACTACGTAGTTCTGTAATGGTCGTCCAATTATTTAAGAATAGAGAAAATCCGCCATGAACCATCGAGAAAGCATTTGATACTTGAAATAGTACACCTAAGGTGATGAGTCCGGAAAATATACTTGGCCCCATGAGTAAAAAAGGGACAATAGTCATAAACAAATCATAACTGGTTGCCCAAAAATCAAAGTACCCATAATGGAGGTATAATCGATAATAATTCAGTTTGATGCCCACAAATAGAGACGCTAAGGTATTGGGTTGAGCGTAGTTTTTTTTATCATCCTCAGCCAGTACTAGGTCTTTTCTAAAAGCGGCCTCAACACGTTGATTATTATATTCAAGACCAGGTAAATGCCATCCCACGACCCAGCTGATCGCAATACCGCCAATTGATGCAAGTAGTGAGACCCAAACGAGTGAACCATCAACGGTTTGTAAATATGGTATCCCAATCTTGTCACTAAACCCCCAAAGTATAGGGATAAAGGCAATGAGTGTCATGAGTGCACGAACAAACTGTAAACCTAAAGATTCAATGATACGTGCCCAGCGGTTACAGTCTTCCTGAATCCTTTGGCTAGCACCTTCTACTTCTTTCTTAACAACACGCCATTGATCTACATAAAAGAAAGTTAAAGATTCTCGCCACTTAAAGCCATAAATGCGCGTAAACCAATTGGTAAAAATAGCAAGAGCAATATAAGGAAAAGCGATCTCCAAAAACGATAATGAATATTGGGGATTAAAGCCACTGAGAACATATTTTAAAGACACTAGTTGGTCATAAAATAATTTGAAACCTTGTGCTGGGGAAGTTTTGTAGGTTAATGCATTTTGTAATAAATCATAAAAGCGCCCATTCCATGTATTTAAGGCAACAGACATTTGCACTTGCATCCAAATGGATGTAATGAGTACGACTAAGCCACCCCAGGACCAATGAGCATATTTTTTTTGAAACCAGAATGCTTGTATCATGATAGCTGAGTCCTAAAAAGCAGTAAAGAGTTTGAACATAGTCACCTCATTAGCTATTCCAGCTAATATTGTTAGGTATAGATTCACTCCACTGTAACGCACTTTGCTAAATTCCTTGGTCTATCCGGGTTGATTTTACGTGCAATAGCCAATTCTAAAGCAAAAAGCTGTAATATACATAACACACCTGGGACATCATAAATTGAGACTTCGAAAGGTAGTGTTAGGACCTGAAGAGAATGAGATAACTCAGGTAAAGGAGTATCTGTAATGACTAAAATATCACCGCCTCGAGTACGAATTTCTTCAATGTTAGAAATGACTTTTTTGATTTCAAAGTGTTTAAACGCCAAACAGATGACTTTGGAACCTGCTTCAATTAATGCGAGGGGACCATGCTTTAACTCACCACTTGAAAACGCTTCAGCATGGATATAACAAAGCTCTTTCACCTTCAAAGCAAATTCCATGGCCACAGGATAGAATGTATTTTTTCCAAGGACATATAAGCTTTGGCTATCAATGAATGGTTGTATTACTTTTTTAATAGCGGCATGATTGGTCAGTGCTAATTTTGTATTTGCGATCATACTTAAATAATCATGCGCTGGTGTTTGATCGGACCAATAATCCGCCACTTTTAACAAGGCAAGATAAGCACTTACGACAGTTTTAGTTGCACCAACACTCACCTCTTGACCTGCTGGCGTGATAATTGAGTATTGGGATAATCGTGATAAGGAAGATTCATTGACATTACAAATGGATAGCACGTAGAAAGCCGAGTTTTTCCAACGTTTCACTGCCTCTATCGTGTCTGCCGTTTCTCCTGATTGAGATAAAGCAATTAATGCAGTGTTTGTTTGCCAAGCAATACGCGCTTGCTTCAGTTCACTAGACAGGAACACCCGACATGGTAGGTCAACCACCGCTTCAAAGTGTTGTGCAGCAAGGAGTGCAGTGTGATAACTACTGCCACTAGCCACCAGTACAATCTGGTTAGGTTTTGCGAGTGCTGGTATTTTTGTTTCTAGTGTATTATTCAAAACGATAGGTTGCTCATATATTTCTTGTTGTAAATAATAATCCATAGTGAGCGTTTGATTGAACGTCTCTGTTGGTAGGGGGTGCCACTGTTTTAACGTCTCAGGTGGTGTCTGGTTTGCATAAACTGCATTGACCGTATGGTCTTCTAAGTAGTTGACTTGAGTGGCTAGGCCTCTTAATGCATGTGGATCAGAAGCAATAAAATAGCCCGTCGATCCAACACCCAAGACTAAAGGGCTTTTATTCACAGCAAAAAAGAGTGCCTGTGGATGTGCGGTATCCACTAATACGATCGCCCAACTACCTGTAAGTAGTTGCGTTACTTGCTGCAATGTCGCGATTGGGTCAGATTCGGTATTCCGAAAATGATTGTACAATAATAATATCACTTCGGAGTCTGTTTCTGTGTTTGGTTCGAGTCCATATTGTTGGATTAAATCTTGATGATTTTCAATGATACCATTATGTACAATTGCACAATGATCTAGGCTATGAGGGTGAGCATTGAGACTCGTGACGTTACCATGTGTTGCCCATCGTACATGGCTAATGGTGGTGTTGGTTTTAGAAGGTAAAGATTGAATTGCTAATTGATCTGTTGCACCAACATTTTTACTCACAACGATTTTATCTTGCGCCAAAGCACCGATACCAGAGGAGTCATAACCACGGTATTCCAGTTTTTTGAGGTGGCGTAGGGTAATGTCAATGGCGTTTTCAGAAACACCAGTCATTGCGAAAATGCCGCACATCGATTATATGATCTCCTTTTTCTATTGTAGAATAACATAGCATGAGGAGGTTTTCAAAAAGAGCTATACTCTCTGAGCAAGATCTAAAAGCGCGGTATAAGCATTCTCATGTTGTGTTTTAAAATACTGGTAGGTGTTGATCGGTATCATTTGCGCTTTACAAAAGTCAATGATCTCTTCAGGATGACTAATGCATGTAATGAGTTGATTGGATCGGAGGCCTTCGACAACACTCGTGAAATTAAAGTAATGTGGCCCAATCATTGTTGGTCGGTGGCAAGAGAGTGGCTCTAATGGGTTTTGCCCACCATGGGGGATTAATGAGCCACCGATGAACACCCAGCGGGCTTTTTTATACCAATCTAAAGTAACACCATATCGATCTTCGATGATTAACCCATTGAGGTGAGAGAAACGCTTTTGTAGCCATCGTGCCCTAGACTGATGTCTAGGGATGATCACCATCTGAAAGTTGGGGATATTCGCTTGTAATTGAGGGAGTAACTCAATGAGTTGAAGATCCTCTTTGGGGTGTGTGCACCCACAAACCAGCGTGTGGTTTGAAAGCGGAATCGGATCAGGTAGATTGGGTTTAAAGGCTAAATATTTTAGGTTTGGGTGTACGCCTAATACGTTACCCCCTAGCGTTTCGAAGCGTTCTTTAATCGTTTGACTAACGCAGAAAATCCCAGATAGTTGTTGTATCATCTGTTGGCTTAGAGGCTGGATGTGTTTGTAATTTTCAAAACTTTTTTTTGAGAGACGGCCATTTACTAAAAAACATGGACAGGTACTGTAATGGATTAAGTTTGGCCAAAGCTCAGTTTCAATAAAAATGATGGCTTTGGGTTTCAAGCAGCGCAAAGCCAGTTTGATACACAGAGGATGATCAAAGGGAAAGTAAAAATGAGGTTGCTTGAGTTGATTCTCAAAGCCACGACCAGTCATGGTTGAAATGATAATAGGTCCTTTTTCCTCAAGACTTGCAACAATATGTTGTGACAGGCGTAGTTCTCCGATAGAGGCTGCATGAATCCAAATAGCTTGTTGGGGTTTGTTTTTAATCCAACCGCATCGTGCCAGTAGACCTTTAAACGGGATGTTGTTTTTCCAATGAAAAACACTCCAATAGAGGATCCAAAAAGGAAATAGGAGAGAGAGTATGCAGTGATATAGCCACCTAGAAATCACGTGCTGCCTCGATGGTCATTTCAAGACATTGATCATCATGGGCACCAGTGATGAACAATGCTTCTAAGTGTGATGGCGGCAAGAGAATATGATGCTTTCTCATATGATGATAAAATTGTGTAAATAGGGTGATGCTTTCAGGTTCAATGTCTTGAAAGCTTTTAGGGTAATGTGCTTGAAAATAAAACCCAAATTGCCCCCCTTGGTAGTCAATACAAAAAGGCATTCCTTTTTGCTTAAACAAATCTATTAATTCTCGAGCTAATACAGTGAGATATTGGTGACAGGACTCAATGAGTGGTGTTTCAAATACAGTGTTTAGTGTTGTGACGCCACACGCCATGGCTAATGGATGACCTGAAAATGTCCCTGCTTGATATACAGGCCCAATTGGGCTGAGTAAATCCATGAGTCTTGTTGGTCCGGCAACAGCACCCACAGGTAATCCTCCTCCGATGATTTTACCATAAGTGATTAAATCTGGCACAAGATCATAGAGCGCACATGCACCTTTGGGGTGTACTCTAAAACCAGTCATCACTTCATCCACAATGAGCATTGTTTGGTGTGTTTTACATAGTTGTTGTAATTTTTGAATAAAAGCTGGTTCTGCGCGGATGAACCCCATATTACCGCTGATTACTTCGATGATCACAGCAGCAGGGGGTGCGATTTTAAATGCAGATTCTAATTGAGCGATATCGTTAAATGTTAAACAGGAGAGTTGTTCAGAAACATTTGGGTCAATGCCAGTGTCAATTGATTGACTAGGCATGACATAGCCCAGGACACTTTCAACAGCGCCATGGTATTGACCAGAAAATTTGATGATCTGAGTTCTTTTTGTGGCTGCTTTTGCAATGCGAATGGCTGCATTCACTGCTTCTCCACCGGAGTTGGTCATACGTACTTTCTCGATGGTCGGATTTGCTTTTTGGATGAGATGAGCCAGTGGCTCTTCAAACTCATTACAAACGCCAAGTGCGCTAAACGCTTTGGTATCAGCAATGGTGGCTTGAATGCTTGGATGTTGGTGACCCAGTAAAATAGGTCCAAAGCCACAGATATAGTCTAGAAACGGTGTGCCGCTTTGATCGAACAAAAAAGGGCCTTGTGCTTTAGAGGCAATAAACCGATCGGCATTGACACTGATACCTGCTCTGACAGGGGAGTTTACGCCACCAACGAGTAAACTTGTTTTATATTTTTTGGTCATATACTATTACCTTAGAGCAATTTAATAAAGTAGGCAATCTCCAAAGAGCTTTTAGGTATGGAAAAATATATCTGTATAATTTGTGGTTACATTTATGACCCAGAAGAAGGTGCCCCTGAGGATGGGATTGCACCTGGTACTCGATGGGAGGATGTTCCTGATGATTGGTTCTGTCCCGACTGTGGTGCCTCAAAAAAAGATTTTCAAATGATACCATTAGAAGAATGATGTTATCACGCTCGTTTATAGAATATGATTATCACCAAGTTGAGCACTCACTTGGTGTTGCTTTGTTATTGCATCCACATCCCTTATATGAAGGCAATATGTTAAATAAAGTGATTACTACAGCACAACATGCTTGTACACAATGTCAGCTGAGTACAGTGAAGTACAATTATCCTGGTGTCGGTCGTACTCAAGGCTGTTTTGGTTATGGTCGATATGAGGCAGAGGTGGGTCTGGCATTATTAAACGAGTTAGCCATCCATGAGGTCGATTGGGTGATTGGTTTTTCATTTGGGTGTTGGGTGTCATATCAGTTGTTACTCAACATACAGCCAAAGAAAGGGCTGATTTGGATTGCGCCTTCAATCAAAGAGGGTCTTTTTTTTGAGGCTGAATGGCCAAAAAATCGTTTTATGATACAAGGTACTCAAGATGAGTTATGTCCATATGCAACGAATCATGCCTTTAGTGATCAGCATGACTTTTTTTTCGAGCCTATTGAGGGTGCAAGTCATTTTTTTCATGGTCAATTAATTGAGTTAAGAGAGGTGCTTGGTCGTTGTCTAACGTTTTAAGAGAGTGTTTAGGTCAGTTTTGTCTGATTACTGCAACTGGGCTCTATCTGATTCATTTAATCCCACAAATTATCCATACGTTTAAAAAAAAACATCACCATGATTTATCGTTCACTTTTATGTGGGTCATGCTTATTGGTTTTATGTGTGATTATATCTTTGCATTGGTCGAGGAAATGCCAATGTTGTATGAGTTGGTTTCTGTGCTTGGTTTAGGGCAGATGTTGTTATGGATTATGTTGTCTTTTAATCATGAGCACCGTATTGAGACCATGATATTGCTTACCTTGACGATCATCGGCGTGATACGGACTATGACTAAAATCTATTTATCTGCACTAGTGCCAATGACAGATGTGATCTATGTCGTGTCGCAAATTTGTTTTCTGAGCTGCTGGCTCATGCAATGTGCTCGATCGGTACATGCCCAAAGTGCTCAAAGTTTAAGTTATATGATGATTTCTCTTTCTTTATGTGCTGTTTATTTTGATTATGGTGCAGCTTGGTTGTTGGGCTGGCGTACGTCTTATTTAGTCTTTGGTTTAATCGCTGTTTTTTATCATTCAATCGTTCAAGGGTACTTATTGCTCATTAAACGCAAAGAAACAAGATATACACTATAATAAAAATAACACAAGGAGAATGATAATGAGTGTCACTGAATCACAGTCATTGGGTCAGTTTTTTAGAAAGTATACATCAAAACATAAGCAAAAAGTCATGATCACTTCTTTATATCAAGAATATACATTTGAAGAAGTAGCAAGGCATGTTGAAAGTTTTGCTTACTTTTTACATCATGAATTAAAACTCAAACCTGGAGATCGGTTAGCCATCATGATGCCAAATGTAGTGCAATTTTGTATTGCATTTTGGGCTGCGCAAACATTGGGTTTAGTCACAGTTGCAATCAATCCGATGTATCAGCCCGATGAAATTCAGCATGTGATGAAAAACAGCGGCGCAAAGGCAATTGTGCTGTGGGATGCTTGTGCAAAGAACTTCTCATTGGCTGCTCATGGGCTTAAGTACCAGCCACAGGTTGTGATTACAAAACTAGGAGATATGCTCAATCCATTAAGGGGCGCGCTTGTCAATTTAATTTTAAGATACTTCAGACGAGCAGTCCCTTTTTATTTTATTAAAAACAGGTGGTCTTTTAAAAAAGCACTCAAACAGTATCAAGGTCAACGTGTGAAGGTGACCCCTCGAAAACAGGAGGACGTGGCTTTACTGCAGTATACTGGAGGAACGACAGGCCGTTCAAAAGGTGTGATGCTCTCAAATCATAATATCCTTCGTAATATTGATCAATTAATTGAGCCATATCGTCAATTAGGGGTTAAAAAACACTATAAGCATCTTTTAGTCTTACCACTATTTCATATCTATGGATTATGCATTTCTATCAATGCCATCTATAATGGTGCCCAAACAATATTAATCGCGAACCCAAAAGATACACAACAATTGATTCATGCATTGAGGTTCTATAAACCAGAGGTGTTACCACTTTTAAATACCTTAATGGTGAATCTATTGAATACAAGAAACTTTCATCATTTGAAATTCCCATGGTTAAAAGTCACCATTACAGGTGGAATGGCAACGCATAAAAGTGTCGCTGATGAGTGGAAGAAGGTGACAGGCTGTGTAGTTAATCAAGGTTATGGTTTATCAGAAACTTCGCCGATTATTTCTGTGACACGTTTTTCTCAAAAAGATGAGTTTAAAAGCTCAGTAGGCTTTCCCGTATCTAAAACACAAATCAAGGTGTTGGATTTAAATGGTCATCCGGTTGCAAAAGGTCAGCCAGGGGAGCTTTGGGTGAAGGGTCCGCAAGTGATGTTGGGATATTGGCAAAATAAGGCGGCAACCGAGGAGGTCTTAAGGTCCGGTTGGTTTGCAACGGGAGATATTGTCTGTGTCACAAAAGATAATCAGATCGCTATTGTGGATCGTATTAAAGATATGATTATAGTGTCAGGGTTTAATGTTTACCCTGCTGAGGTTGAAATGGCATTAACCTCACATCCGGATATCATTGAGGCCGCTGTTGTAGGTGAAGCAAGCTTTAAGGGGAATGAGGCTGTTAAAGCCTACCTTGTAACCTCTAAACCCTTAACATTGGCACAGGTGAGGTATCATTGTAAATCCATTATCAGTGCCTACAAAGTGCCAACGCACATTGAGATTGTTGAAACTTTGCCTAAATCTAATATTGGGAAAATACTGCGACGCTTATTAAAGCATGCTGCTTAGGGAGCTTGATATTGACTGTGGTTGACAAAATGGCAAAAGAGCTTTGCGGTTTGCGTTGCATCATAGAGCGCTGAGTGTGCTTCTTGGGCATCATAACCCAGTTTGGTTGCTTTTAAAGCTTTAGCTAATACAGTCTCACCAACTAATAATGCAGATAATGATACAGTATCTAGGGTACTAAAGGAATGAAACATAAATTTCACTTTTTGTCTTTGGCATGCGGCAGCAATAAAGCTATGATCAAAATGTGCATTATGGCCGACTAAAATGGCTTTTTGACATCCGGTTTGTTTAAGATGTTGCTCTACAAATTGTTCTAATTTCTCCATCGCTTCTCTTTCATTCAGCGCTAATCTGAAAGGGTGAAATGGTTTAATTTGATTGAATTCAAGTGCGTCTGGATTTAAGTTAGCGCCTTTGAAAGGGGCAACATGCTCATGTAAGGTATCCCCTAGTTCTAATAACTGAGCCTCACTCACCTGAACATTGATGGCTGCGATTTCCAGTAGGGCATCGGTTTTAGCATTAAAGCCAGCAGTTTCAACATCGACGACAATGGGTAAAAATCCGCGGAATCTTTTTTTTAGCATTTGTATCATAGGCACTCATTAAGCTCATTGTTAAAATAGGACATTTACAGTAATTGTAGGGCGATTATCTTACTGCAGTCAAGGGCTCTGAAAGTGCATGTTGATAAGCAGCCAAAGAGATAAAGCCCAAAGAGAACATTTTTTTGAGTAAGGTATTCCGTCTTTTGAGTGCAATCTGAGGTGTCGAAATAGGGTTCACGCGTGATGGGGCTTTGGGTAATGTGGCAAGCATTGCCATTTGAGCTAGTGAAAGTTGATCAAGTGATTGGTCATAATAAATAGCTGCAGCTTCTTTGATGCCATATGCGTTATGACCAAAATAAATTTTATTCAGATATAATGTGAGGATCTCGTTTTTATTGAGGTTGCGTTCTAATTTAATTGCAACTAATATTTCGCGGTATTTTCTCCAGAATGTTTTTCTTTTATGTAAAAAAAAGTTCCTCGCCACTTGCATGGTAATGGTACTGCCACCATCTCGTTTTTTGCCAGTCGTCACAAACTTTTTAGTTGCGCGCATGAGTGCACTTATATTCACGCCATAGTGTTTGTAAAAATCTTCATCTTCAGCCGCAATGAATGCGTAGACGAGCTGATGAGGTATTTCTTCAAATACACAAGTATCATCAGCATCGCGGTAAAATGGTTCGCCAATAATTTTAATATGAGTATTTTGATTGGTGAGCAAAGAGATGTCTGGAATCAAACACAGATAGCTATAAATGACAAAAGCGATTAGCACTATCGTCAATATAGAGGTTAATTGAATACATGTCTTGAGCATCTTCATATTAACCTTTAGTATAGATGAACATGGAAAACTTACTTGAAAAAACAAAAATTTTATCAGTAGTTATTTTTAAAGCGGGTGGACGTACTTTTGACTATAGCGACCCCAAGGGGTTGGCATCTTTAGGTTCAATAGTACAAACCTCGTTTGGTCGAAAAATGATTTTTGGTATTGTCATTGAGATGAAAGAGGACAGTGACGTACCCTCAAATCAGTTAAAACCGATTCAAGCTGTGTTGCCAGCACCATTTTGTATTAATCAAAACCAAATGCAGTTATTAAAATGGTTATCTCAATACTATCAAGTTGCGATAGGGCGATTAGTCACGAGTTGTTTTCCATTAACTGTTTTGGCCGATTCAGCGCCACTCAGGCCGTATGTAGGTGGATATGCATTGGACCATCAACAAGTTGGGCGTTTAACGAAAGCACAGAAAGCTTGTGTCACATGGATGCAAGCTTCTGAACATCGTGTCTTTACGATCGATCTATTATTAGAAGCATTGTTTTCTAAAAGGACAATTCATGCTTTGATAGACCAACAAGTACTCGTGCCATTTCAAGACCATGAATTACCACAGATCCATTTAAGTCAGATGCAATCGGCCGTGTTTGAAAAGATCTCACAGCATCAGGGACCAGATTTATTATATGGTGTTACAGGCAGTGGTAAAACCCATATTTATATGGCTTTAACTCAAAAAGTCATCCAGGAGGGGCATCAAGTATTGATTTTAGTGCCAGAGATTGGGCTGACGCCTCAGACAATGGCGCGGTTTGTGGCGCATTTAGGGGTTTCTGTGACACAATGGCACTCAAAACTCAGTGATAGTCAAAGAAAGTCTGTGTGGTCTGCTGTGAGTCAAAATCAAATTGCTGTTGTGATTGGTACTCGATCTGCTTTATTTCTACCGTTTAGACAGTTAAAGTTGATCATCCTGGATGAAGAGCATGATTTATCTTTTTATCAACAAGGGTATCCTTCTTATTCAGTTCGGGATGCTGCCGTTGTATTGGCAAAACAATCTCAAGCTAAAATTGTGTTAGGGTCTGCGACACCATCAATGGAGTCGTGGTCTAATGTGATCAAACAAAAGTACAGTTTACTAGAGTTAAATCAGTCATTTTCACAAGCAGAGAAACACATTCATATTGTGGACATGCGTAGGGAAAAATTAATTGATCAAATTGCTAAGCCAATTCTTGATCGCGCCCAAGTGGTGTTAGATCAAGGTAGACAAATGTTGTTTTTTCTTAATCGAAGAGGGTATCATCCGGTGACATTATGTCATGCATGTGGTTGGGTTATGAAATGTGATCATTGTGATGTGAAGTTGAATTATTCAAAAATCACACATTCATTGCGCTGCCATTTATGTCAAAAATATTACTCATTGCCAACAGCGTGTGGACATTGTGCTTCAGATGAGATCATTCAAGCAGGTTTGGGTACAGAGCGGTTGACTGAATCGTTACAGGCTCTTTTTCCATCGGTACCCGTGATCAGGATAGACGCAGACACGATGCAGTCTGCCAATAGTTGGGTGCGAGTCAGAAAGCAAATTCAAAAAGGGGAGCCAATGCTGATTGTTGGCACACAAATGATTGCAAAAGGACATGACTTTCATCATCTAACGGATGTTGCCATTATGGATACAGACCATGCTTTATATGCTACTGATTTTAGGTCTATTGAGCGGTGGGGGCAGATGATTTTTCAGGTGGCAGGTCGGTGTGGTCGTGGTCAAGAGGGTGGCCATATTTGGGTACAATCTCATATTCCTCATCACCCGGCATTACCAATGATTCAAGCTGGACAATATGATGCATTGATGAATTTTTTAATTGAGCAGCGCCAAGCTGCGCTTTGGCCGCCATTTAGTTTTTGTGCAAAGGTGAAGGATCTTGCCAATCACCAGCAAGCATTATTAGAGCGATTAAAGTATTGGCAAACACAGATTCAACATCATCAGGTGGAGGTTTTAGGTCCGATCATCCCTCCAGTATCAAAAAGGAATAATGCATTTCATGGTTATTTATTGTTAAAGAGTAAAGAGCGCGACCCTTTATTTCATGTCTGTCATGAATTAGTTAAACTAGGTGCAGTCGTAGAGGTTGATCCTCAAGAGTTGGACCATTAAAGCAATGATTTTTATTCCAGAACAACAGCAAACATTATCTATTGATCAAGTTGAGCGATCAGATTTTGAGCATTTTTATGCCTGTCCAGATAATCAACAAACGCTTGATATATTGCAATCAAGACAACAAGGGCAGCAGATTATCTTAGTAGGACCTGCTTTATCCGGATGTAGTCATTTGTTGAAGGCGTGTTGTTTGTATCAACCTTCATTAACTGCGATGTATATTCCTTTGAAGGTATGGTCTAAACGTGATACGGCATGTTTACAGCAGTTACACCATATGGATTTAATCTGTGTAGATGATGTGGATGTTTTAATTGATTTACCTTTATGGCAAGAGGCGATGTTTGAGTTGATTAATACATGCACTCGCCATAATATTTCCATGGTAGTGAGTGCACATACATTGGTTGCACAATTAGATTTATGGCCGGATTTGAAAACCAGATTGCAGGCCATGTTATATACACCTTTACGCTCTATTTCGAGTCAGCATTTGAGATCAGCACTGTTAGGGTTAATTCAGTCTCGTAATTTGAATGTTCATCCGCAGTTAGTGGATTATTTGCTGAATAATATCAGTCGAGACTATGGCATGTTAAAGCCTTTATTAATTGCTTTTGATCAATATTGTATGCGACAAAAGTGTAGCATGACGCCATTTGAATTCAAGCGATTTTATCCAACGTACCTGCATCACGATTAGTGTCTCGCTACACCACATCTTTCAATGGATGCTTTTTATAGATTAATCAATAGCTTAAGTCCAAAAATCAGGCATTTTAGGATAATTTGTCTATAATTCTTTTAAGACGTTGCAAGAGTCGTTCTTCATGATGATCTGAACTTGGCAACAAAAGGAATTGAGCTTATGGACAAGAACAATACAGACCATCAATCATCTAAATTATTACATGAAAGTGGTATTCAGTCTCACTGTTCACAAATGCTCAATGCTCTCTTTTCAAAAGATACCGATATTTTGGATCCTTTAGGTAAAGATGATGATTATCATTGGTATATAAAGTCTATTTACGATATTAATACAGAGTTAAAAAACGTTGCCCAAAGTGTATTGAGCCATAAAATCGAAAGATTAGATGACCCTCAAAAAGCGGATTATCTCATTAGAAAGGAATGGGCAGCTTATTTATATGAATATTTTAGATCTCGCCCTAAATCGTTTGCGATCAGGCATAATAAGATGTACAGTGCTTTGCAAAAAGTGTTGTTTGGTTTATCTCATCTAAAGTCGCATCGTCCGATAGTCAGTTTTTCGAAGGATATCAATACGGATGTTATTGAGCGACAGCTCAAGGATACTCAGATACAGATTGATCGAATTAACGCGTTAAAGGCATTGTCACGACAAGATGATGTCTCTCACCCGAATCAATCAATACAGATTTTTCAAAAACTCATTAGAGCTGGACGTTCTGATCATCAAGCGCAATTAAGCACACAAGATACCAGAGCATTTAAAGATTATTTATTAAAAAGACATTTATCAATCAGTGAAGCACATTATACGCAGGCACGACATGTATTTGATTTTTTATCTCTTTATACTTTGGAGGAGGTCAAGTCAGAGCAGTTTTTTAAGTTTGAGGCAGCGATTAATACTTTTTGTGATCGTGATGTTGATGAGGCTGCATTACGACAATTTGAGGGTAATGTGTTATCAATCGCATTTGATATTATGGCTTATGAAAATGAGCATCAAACGTCCATAAATGATTTACATTTGAAACTATCTTTTGTCGTTCAGTTGACTGCAGCCGTTCAATCTTTCCAGGACCCTGTCCTCCATTCTGAAGGCGGATCAATGAATTTACAAGAGAAGCTAGAAGCGGTTTTGGAGGGGGTGAAGTCTAGATCATCTTCAGAACAGCCTTTGTCTTCTCAGTACACTGAATCACTTTTTAAGTTGTCATTGTCTGATTTGGCCTCAAAAAATAATATTGCGTATACGGATGAGCAAATTTGTTTACAATTTTTGCATGCCATACATGGTCAACCATTTTACGAATTGAGTGTTAAAGACATATTGAAATATTCATCTGTCATTTTTAGTGTGAAATCGAGTGGGAATCCAGATTTTGTACTCACTCAGTTTCTTACTCGTGTGCCTATGAACCAATCAGCGAAACAGGTGATGGATCAGCTCAAAGGCATTTATCCTAAGTCCAGGGATCAGATGATGGCCTACATTAATATCATGAAGCAGCCACAATCATCGATTGCGCTGTCAGTGGCTGTTTTAATGACGATACCAGAGTCAGATCAAGTCTTGTTTTGGAGCACCGTTTCTGAATGCTTAGGTAAAGATGTTTACTCTTTTGAGGATGTACTAAATTATAATTCAAAACATGATGTATCAGCGCTGTTTCAAAGCCTAGAGCGTACTAAGGCATCGAACGAAGCCTTAGTAGAAGAGTTCAAAGGGCGTGAAGTTGAAGGTGAAGCGAGTGGTGTTAAACTGAATACTGCAGTATTAGCGCTACAACGAGAGTTACATGAAAAATTAGTTTATGCGGGTATTCAGTCTTCAGGCCATGTGGATGGTGATAGTTTGATTGCATGGTTGACGCTGTCTGATCAGATGAGTCAAGCTGATGAATGGTTGTCTGATGTTACACCAGTCAAGCTCACTCAGGGGCTGATTCACCAACAATTAGATACTGCACTCAAACATTTTAAGGTTGAGCGCGGGCGGCTAGACATCAAGCTCAAAGCAGCGAATCAAAACCTTTATAAGGTGCATCAATTATACGATGTGTTAGGTTTATTTTTCTCTGTATATGATCAAGTGCTTTATAAGCAAAGAGACTGGGGTTCACTTTCCATTCATGCGCATCATCGCAATCCTATCCATGTTGAGAGATTAAAACATGAAGAAAGAGTATTACTTGAGAAGGTCTTTGAAGTCACTAAGACGGATCATCCAAAGGCAAGTTATCAGACGCTTGTTCTAGCGTTAGAGGGTGTTAATAGGCTGGTTCTCTCATATCAGACCATGGGTCAAGAACAACTATTAGATTGTCTTTATACAGGTGTCAATAAGCAAAACCAGCGTCGTTTTATTAAAAGTGTCAGTGAGATGTCTGAGGATGATTTTAAGTTTCAGTCGACTAAAACACCTTCAAAAATAGCAGAGTTGATTGAGTACTATATTCAAATGACTCAGATGCCACATGATGCATTATCGGCACTTTTAGTTGAAAGCATGTCGCAGGCAGAGATGTCACAATTATTGCACAAAACAGGCACACACACATTGAGTGTAAAGGATATGGTTGCGTTTTTAGAAACACATCCTGAGATGGCGAGATTATTAGCTGAAAGATATTTAATTTCAACCAAAGTCATGGAGATTATTTTTTATTTGAAAGATATAGAGATTGCTCGTCAGTCTTCAGATTATGCTTTTGTAAATTATCAGCTTTATAAAAAAGACCCTCAATTGTTCTATCACGCATTAAGTTATGAGGTGGATTCTGCGGAAATGTTTGGGTTCTTAGTGCGTAATTTTGCTCCAAACTTGAGGGTGTATGGTGCGGATGAGGCGCGTTCATTAGAGGGTCATATTGATACATTCATTGTGAATAGTTTGAATGGATTCAAGTTGCCTCAGTTTGAGAACGTGTTGAGCTTTTTATTTGTAATGTGTGCGTTTATTGCATTCTGGTATAGTCTCTCTAATCCAGTTGGGCTATTCATGGGGAGTATTTTTATCGGGTGTTCAATTATTTTCAATACCCATCAGCAGACAGATCATATTGGTATTGTTTCTTATTTGAGTAAATCTGTATTTAGTGCGAACTTTGATTCTCGATTAAGTGACTTGCTGCAATTAGTTTGGGATGAAAAAGCGCAATTAGATTCTTTTTTGAAAATTTTAAATGAGGTCTCTAAAGAGGATCAGCCTAATATGTTACGTTGGTTTGAGGATCCAGGATTAGCTCATCAAAATCTAGATCAATGTTTATCAAACATGAATGCTAAAGGCAGTTCGCTTTCGGCGAGACTGAGATCATTAGGGGATTATCAGCGTATTCGGTTATTTAATGATTTGGGATTATTAAAGTCTAAATTGTTTTTTAAAGATGTCCTTGTGTTTTATGAGAGACTTCGTTGTGAAGATCAGGCATTCGTTGTGATCAACGAGCTGGACAAACGTTTTCCTCATGTTGGAAGAGAAAATATTACTGCTGCTATGTTAGCACATGCGCCAAGTTGTGTAGCCCATGATCAACGTCAAGGCGTTGCTTTTGATGGTCATCAGCATGGCACCTTTAAAGGCATGTCTTTATTCAATCAGGATCAAATGTTGAATGTGTGTGCGCACCTTAGAATCTCACAAAATATTGAAAAGCAATTGTTATCGCTTGAAGATGCCAATGACATCAAGGTTCGCCCAGAGTTCAAGTATGAAGGTTTAGATGGGCTATCTCCTCAAGATCAAGCGTTACTGTACTCACAAACAACCATTGGGGGAATTAGATCACTGGTTGGTTTACCTGGCTCATGTTTGGGCAATAATGTGCATAATCGACGTTTTGCACTCCAAGTGTTGGATGACTATCGCAAAAGATCAGAGGCGCAGTTAGTGACTAATAGGGTCATGCCATTAGGTGCATTAACAAAGGGGCTATTCACACAAGAATCAGCGCTGCCATGGTATTATAATGATTATAATTCTTCTAAGGGATCTTCTTTATAATTAGGTTTGTTTAGAGAGACTGTTGCGGGGATGTCATTTTTCATGAGTGTCGCACGAGTATCTCCTAGACGCCATGTCAATGACATGGGTTCATCATTGATTGCATACAACCATTCGACATGACCGCTTTCTAAGTTTTTAATGCTACAGCCTGTTTTCGAAAGTTCAAGGACAGAAGATTGAATGGCGCTGAGGAAAAGTTTTAAATCAGTTAAAACGTCATAGACGCCTTCATTTTCTTTGTGTGAGTTTTTGGATAAATCAAGTTCATCAAGATCAAAGTCATTGTCACTACAGCCTATCATATTGAGTGCATCTTTAACTTGCGCGTTCAGTTGGTGAATGCGGATAAAGGTGCTTTCCAAAAATGGAATCATTTTGTTAACATCATCAATAGTAATAGATTGGTTTTTTGTGAGATTTTTGAGTTTATGATTGTGAGAGAAGTTTTCTTGCATAAAGAGTACATTGACTATAAATCCATAATAGCTGTGATCGAAAAAGATGTCAAGTTTATTTATCCAAAGCGCTCAGGTATACTGAGAGAATATGTATAATTTAGACGAAAATAAACGCTGTGCAGATTTGGTCAGAGCACTTTCAATTGAGATGGTTGAGTCAGCAAGCTCGGGGCACCCAGGTGCGCCACTCGGTATGGCTGATATTGCTACAGTTTTATGGCGATATCACCTTAGTTTTAATCCTAAATGTCCGTTGCATCCCGATCGAGATCGGTTTGTCTTGTCTAATGGGCATGCGAGTGCACTGTTGTATGCGGTCCTTCATTTGTCTGGGTACCCAATGACGTTGGACGATTTAAAGCAATTTAGAAGTACAGGTGCAGTTACTGCNGGTCATCCTGAAAAAGANCTCAGGCTNGGTATTGAAACTACATCAGGTCCTTTGGGTCAAGGGTTTGCGAATGCAGTNGGCATGGCTNTAGCGCGAGATCGTCAACTTCAATTAGAGCCNGATCGAATCAATCATTATATCTGGGCATTCGTTGGTGATGGCTGTCTCATGGAAGGCGTGAGTCATGAGGCNGCCTCTTTAGCAGGTACTTTAGGGTTAGAGCGATTAATCGTGTTATATGATGCTAATCAGATCAGNATCGACGGTCATATTGATGGTTGGTACCAGGAAGATGTGCGGTTGAGATTTGAGGCATATGGCTGGAAGGTCCTTGGGCCAATTGATGGTCATGATTATGATGCAGTGCACCAAGCATTGACACAGGCAAAGCTTGAAGATGGTCAGCCTGTGCTGGTGATTTTTAATACCATCATTGGAAAGGGCATTCCAGACTGGGAAGGACAACATCAATGTCATGGACAGCCACTGGGCAAGGAGCGTGCTCTAAGTACAAAAAAATTATTAGGTTTTGAAAATCCTTTTGAAGCCGTGGCGCAGATCAAGACCATTTGGCGAGATCATTATCCTGATTATTTGCGAAAGATGCCAACACATCATAAACCCTTAGGCGACCAAACAGATTATGCGGCTTTATTTAGCTTGGCTCAGTCTGAGCAATCTGCTTTTGCAACACGTAAGGCCTCACATTGGGTATTAGATAGACTCAAGCATGAAGGCTTAATAGGCGGCTCAGCAGACCTAACTGCCTCAAATTTAACCAAAGTGCATTATTCACAAGAGCGGATACCTAAACAAAAGACAGGTAATTATATTAACTTTGGTGTGCGAGAATTTGCTATGGCAGCGATCGCAAATGGGATTGCATTAGATTCAGGGCTTATACCTTATGTTGGCACATTTTTAATCTTTTCTGATTATGCTAAAAATGCCATTCGGATGTCGGCACTGATGGAGCTTCAAGTGGTGTATGTGTTGACGCATGATTCGCTTGCGCTAGGTGAAGATGGCCCTACACATCAACCGGTAGAGCAGCTTGCAATGTTAAGAGCAACACCTAATCTCAATGTGTGGCGGCCTGCCAACTTACAAGAAACAGTCTGTGCATGGGAAAGTGCCATGACACAAGTGACCACACCTACATGTATGGCTCTATCTCGACAAAGTGTGCCAAATGATTTGCAATTAAAGCGAGAGGACATTGCGAGAGGGGCATATATTGTGATCTCTGATGAGGAGCCGACGTGTTCATTTGTAGCCTCTGGTTCTGAGGTCTCGCTAGCGCTGACACTTGCCAAGCAATGTAATGCATTAGGTATTCAATCAAGAGTGATCTCAATGCCTTGTATGGAAGTCTTTAGACAGCAGTCGCAGGAGTATCAGCAAAACATACTGCCACATGGACAGCCTGTGATCGCGATTGAAGCTGGCGCATCACAGCCTTGGTATGAATGGGCTGGACGTGATGGATTGATTTTCGCGCTGGATCGTTTTGGACTCAGCGGGCCTGGGCAAGCGGTGATGAGTGCATTAGGTTTTGATGAAGCCAAGATGATGCCGGTGATCTTGGAGTTTCTTGAAAAAAAAGTATCAATAGTGGAGTGTGAATGATCAGAATTGCAATAAATGGCTTTGGGCGTATTGGGCGCTGTGTATTAAGAGCATGGGTAGAGAATCGTGATTTACAAAAAAAACTGGACATTGTTCATATCAACTCTCCTGCAAGTGTAGAGTCAGCAGCGCATTTATTAAAATATGATAGTGTGCATGGCGTGTGTCCTGATGTTGTAGAGGCTAGTGATGGCGGTCTTCGTATAGGCTCACATATGATAAAATATACACAGCATCGACAACTCAATGCGTTGTCATGGGATGAGGTCGATATTGTCTTTGAGTGTAGTGGGCGGTTTAAATCACGGGCTGATTTAAATACACATATTCAGCAAGGGGCTCATGGAGTCATGCTGTCTTCACCCGGTCAAGAGGTGGATCGCACGATTGTATTTGGTGTCAATGAACAACAAATAACACAATCGGACCGAATGATCTCTAGTGCTTCGTGTACTACAAATTGTTTGGCCCCCATTTTAAAGATGACACATGACGCATTTGGTATTGTATCAGGATTTATGACGACCACGCATGCGATGACAGGAGATCAAAGATTAATTGATTCCACGCATAATGATCTTTGTCGAGCACGCTCTGCTTCACAATCGATTATCCCAACTAAAACAGGTGCTGCATCGTCAATTGGGTTGGTGATTCCAGATTTGGCTGGCAAGATTCAAGGGATGGCATTACGAGTGCCGACGGTGAATGTGTCGATGCTTGATTTAACACTCAAGTTAAAGCAGGCGGTGTCAGTAGAGTGCCTCAATGATATGTTTAAAGATGAGGCTTCGAAGTTGCCTAATAATATGGTTGCTTGTAATTCATTACCATTGGTATCAACAGACTTTAATCATCGGTTTGAATCGGCAATCATCGATTTGAGACAAACTTGTGTACAAGAGGATTTAGTCAAGATAATGGCTTGGTATGATAACGAATGGGGTTTTGCACATCGTATGCTAGATTTAGCTGAATATTGGGGAGAAAAAGTTGGTATTGCCGCTGCCACAAATTGATTTGACTCAATTAAACAATAAAACAGTTTTAGTTCGCTTAGATTTAAATTTGGTTTTTGATGGGGAGACACTGGTTGATCAGACAAGATGGGATAAAGTCGTGCCAACTATTCGCCATATTCGTTCTGCCAACCCAAAACGGGTTGTGTTACTCACTCACTTTGGTCGACCGAAAAAACAAGAGTCTTGTTGGTCAACGGAGCGCTTGTTGCCGGTGATTCAAAAAGATTTCCCAGAAACACGCTATGTCAAACAATATGATCCAAATTTAACTGAGTCTATCGTGTTGCTGGAGAATACGCGCTTTAATCATGGTGAATATGACAATGATGTGACGGGTTTAGATGATATGATTTTACATATGGATTGTTTGATCTTTGATGCATTCTCAGTTGGGCATCGAGACCATGCATCAGTGACAGGCTTAATTGATCAATATCCACAGGTGTATTTTGGACCGCATTTCATCCAAGAACAATTATCAATAGATGCCTCACTGTCTGGTGAGACGCCAAGAGTTGCCATCATTGGTGGCGCTAAAATTTCTACAAAATTACCGCTATTAAATACTTTGATCGACTGGGCAGACCACCTCATTGTTGGTGGGGGCATTGCCAATACCTTATTACTTGCAAATGGGTGTCAGATGGGTGATTCGCTGGTTGAAAGTCAGTCACTTGGACAGGCAAAAGATATTTTAGCACGTTGTGCTGACAAGTTGATATTACCTGTAGATGGTATCACGAATACCGGTGCGTGTGTTTCTTTTGATAAGGCAACATTAAATGCAGATGAACAGATTCTAGATATCGGTCCCCAAAGTTTGATGCGCATTGAGCAAACAATCCAGAGTGCAAAGACCATCATTTGGAATGGCCCATTAGGCTATTTTGAGCGGCGCCCTTTTAATCATGGCAGTGAGCAAGTTGCAAAGTTCATTGCACATTCAAATGCCTTTAGTATTGTGGGTGGTGGTGACTCATTATCTTTAATTAACCAACTTGGTTTACAGGATCAGTATACTTATATTTCTACATCGGGGGGTGCTTTTTTGAGTTATCTTGCTGAGGGGTCATTGAGTGTAATCAACACGTGGAGAGCTTGTCATGAGACACACTAAAATTATCGCAACATTAGGGCCTGCGAGCCAAACACACGATGGCATTTGTGCGTTAATGGATACCGGTGTCAATGTATTTCGATTGAACTGTTCCCATGGTCAACATGTCGTTTTACAAGAAACCATCGCTTTAATCAGAGAAATTGCTATATCAAAAGCAATGATCTGTCCTGGTATTTTGATAGACTTGCAAGGCCCTAAAATTAGGATTAATCGCTTTAAAGAAGGGGGGGTTGAATTGCAAGAGGGGCAAGCGTTTAGTTTAGATTTTGATTGTCCTCAACACGCAGGTGATACGCAACGTGTTGGTTATACCTATGCTAATCTTGCAAAAGATGTCTCTGTTGGAGATGAATTAATATTAGATGATGGTCATATTGCATTACGCGTCATGGGAATTCAAGGTCGGTTGATTCAGACCAAGGTACTCAACTCAGGTCGACTCTCTTCCAAAAAAGGCATTAATTTAAAAAATGGTGGTTTAACTGCGCCTTCATTTACTGAAAAAGATAAAAAAGACTTGGACTTTGCAATTGAGCAGGATGTCGATTTTGTGGCACTGTCATTTGTTAAAAATGCTGAAGATGTGTATGCAGTACGGGAAAAGATCAATGCATCATCAAAAGCAATTCAACTCATATCAAAGATTGAGCGTTCAGATGCGTTGAACTATTTGGATGAGATCTCTCGTATTTCTGATGGTCTAATGATTGCTCGAGGTGATTTAGCTTTAGAGATCGGTTTTGCAAAGGTCCCTGCAGCGCAAAAACAGATTATCAAAGCAGCTAGAAAAAATAATAACTTTGTCATTGTTGCAACCCAAATGATGGAGTCGATGATTACGAGTAATCATCCCACTAGGGCTGAGGTCTCAGACGTTGCAAATGCGATTTTGGATGATGTGGATGCATTAATGTTATCGGCAGAGACTGCAGTTGGAGATCACCCTGCTTTAGTGACTCGTGCTATGCATGAGATTTGTTTAGAAACAGAGTCGTATGTTGAGCATCATGATCAGGATACGCCTCATTTATCTCGATTGAGTAAAGTCTCTATGGTTGTTGCTGATCAGGCTATCCAAGTCGGCCAAGCGTTAGGTGCGAGAGCGGTCGTGATCTATACCGAATATGGCTCAACCGCAAAGTATGCCAGTCGACAATCATCAACGATTCCAATTTTTGGCATGAGTCGAGTTGCAAAGACATGCCAACTCATGCAGATGTTTCGAGGTGTCAGGCCTATTCAGGTGACTTATGATCGGTTAGACTATGAAGACATTAATACGATGGCAGTAAAACATTTGTTGCCTATTTTAAAATTTAAAGATCAGGATAAAATTGTTATCGTAAAAGGAGACCTCATTGGTGTATCAGGACATACCAATTCCATAGAGGTTTGGAATGCACGGCAGTTACTAGAAGGTTGCCAAGTTGAGTGATGAGTGAGACTGTGAGTAAATAGATGGATTGGTACATATTGTTTTGGTTTATAGGTGCGGTATTGGCCGCTTATTTTATATTTAGCTTGACTAAATCACGACCTGATTGGTTTTCAAGTAAAAGTATTTTAAAAACAATGAATACACTCGGATTTTTAGCTTTAGGGTTGATCGGAGTCATTTTATTATGTGTAATGTTACTTAAGGCGAATTAGCATGTTTAAACCCTCGATTTTCAAACTCATCAGTCGATCTCCCATCAAAGGTTTGCGACAACATATGCACTACACTGCACAAGCAGGCAAATTATTATCTCCTTTTTTTGATGCGATTTTAAAGAAGGAAACGATGAAGGCAAGAGCTATTTTTGAGGAGATTGTAGAGCTTGAGCATAAAGCCGATGAATGCAAGCGTCGTTGTCGTCTCAAAACGCATCGTAACTTGATGTTATCTATTCCAAGAGGAGATACTTTAGCGCTATTACATGTGCAAGAAAAAGCGATAAATTTAATCAGAGATGTAACCGGTATTCTTATTGGCAGAAACCCATCTATCTCTCAAGAAACACAACCGAGCTTCCAGGAATTTATTGCTAAAATTGATGAGATTATTTCACAAGCCTTTCTTGCTGTTAGTGAGCTAGATGATCTAGTGGACTCAGGCTTTAGTAAAATCTTTCGGCGTCATCTGCTTGAAGCTGCAAATCAGTTGGATCATCTGGAGCATCAAGCAGATGCCTTAGAGGAACAATTAAGACATTTGTTTTTTATCGAAGAGGATGATAATAATGCCCTAGAACAGATGTTTATTTATCAAGTGATTGAGCGGCTTGGGTCGATAGCAGACATTTGTGAAGAAATTGGTAGTCGTTTAGTATTGTTAATTAGTAGGTAAAACATATGAATCAAAAATATACAACAGGTGTTATTTTAGGATCAGGATTAAAAAAGATCATTGATCAAATGACCATACACAAAGAAGTTGCAATCAGCGAACTGATGAATACCCAGCTCATGACAGCTGGTCACTCGGGGCAATTATTTTTTGGAGAAATTGGTGGTCAAAATATTGTCTGTTGTCAAGGCAGACCTCATTGGTATGAGGGGCGAGAAGGTCAGGATTTCATTGATTTTATCGAGATGTTAAAAGAGCAAGGTGTTGAAGACTTAATCATCACGAATGCATCAGGTGGATTATCCTCTTATCTAAATCCAGGTGATTTAGTTTTGATTAAAGATCATATTAACTTTCAAATACAATCACCACTAGTGGGGCGTTTAGATAAAAATAATGCACATTTTTTAAATCAGGACCAAGTCTATGATGCTACGCTAAGATCTAGGTTTTTAAGTGTCGCTAAAAGTCAGTCAATGGAGCTGCCCACAGGTGTTTACATGGCTGTGCTAGGCCCTTGTTTTGAAACGCCTGCTGAAGTCAAGGCATTCAAAATTCTTGGTGCAGATGTCGTTGGGATGTCCTCGGTACCGGAGGTGATTGCTGCGCGGTATTTGGGGTTAAAGGTGGTGATGCTCTCTGTTATCGTGAATATGGGAGCAGGGATGTCAAATGCCTCACTATCGCATGAGCATACATTAGAGATGGCAGGGGTTGCTGATGAGAAATTGGCACGGTTGTTAGAAGGTTATTTTAAGTTACCGTGATGGAATATACGTCATTATTGACATTAATTGCTATTATACTTGGGTTTATGATGGCTTGGGCTGTCGGTGCTAATGATGTGGCTAATGCTATGGGCACGTCTGTAGGTGCAAGGGTATTGACCATTAAACAAGCTGTTGTTTTAGCTGGTGTTTTTGAGGTGCTGGGTGCGCTATTAGCCAGTGATAACGTGACTAACACGTTAAGTCGAGGCTTGGTATACTTTGGACATCTCAATAATCCAGATGTCTTTATTACGTATGGTATGATTTCTGCACTTGCCGCTTCGGCAACATGGTTGATCTTAGCGACGTTTATGAGTTGGCCAGTATCCACCACTCATAGTATTGTTGGTGCAATGCTAGGGTATGGTTGTTTTGTTGCTGGTGTGAGTAACGTCAATTGGAAAATATTGATTAATGTATTTTTAAGTTGGATCGTAACACCTTCAATCTCTGCTGTCTTTTCGGCATTGATTTTTATATCAGTGAAGCAGTTGATTTTAAACCATGAATCCCCTGATGTGCGGGCCAAGAAAATAGTACCAATCTATTTGTTTTTAATTTCTTTAGTGATTGTATTTATTTCTTTGTCTATTGGCTGGCCGAGTGACGGCGATCATGTTGTATCATTGATAGAAAGCACTATTGGTATTAGTTTGGTGATTACATTCATTGGGTATCGCATCATTCGAAAAATTAAAACAAAAAAATTAGTAGAGCATACAGACTATGTGAATGCATATAATCATGTGGAAAGAATGTTTGGTGTTTTAGCTATTTTCACAGCGTCTGCAATGGCATTTGCGCATGGTGGTAATGATGTTGCTAATGCCATTGGTCCATTAGCGAGAGTCATTGTGACTTTGCACCCATTTTATCGTGATCAGTTTCCGTATTGGATTACGTGTTTGGGTGCTTTTGGTGTGGTCACAGGTTTAAGTATGTATGGGTACAAAATCATTAAAACGATTGGTAATAAAATCACCGCGTTGACCCCAATTAGGGGGTTTTCTGCACAGTTTTCCACTGCATTTGTAGTGGTTAGCTCAAGTGCTTTAGGATTGCCTATTTCAACTACACATACTTTAGTTGGTGCTGTGATAGGGGTTGGTTTTGTGGGTGGGCTAGGCGCGCTTGATTTTAGAGTGATACGGGGCATCTTCTTATCATGGTTCATTACTTTGCCTGCTGGCGCGATCTTGTCAATTATCTACTTTGAGCTGCTAACAAGTTTATTGCATCAATCTTTCTGAATGCTAGATGGCACTGAGTAGATCGTATGATCATCTAGTTTTAAGCCGATCAACTGATTCCCATAAACACATCCACCATCTAGACACCAAAAGCGGCCATACTGTATTTTGTTGAGTAAGGACCAGTGTCCAAAATAAACATTTAAATCCTGATGATATGCCGTAGGTGCCTCAAACCAGGGAATGCTTTCTGGGTGTGTACGATGCTCTGGTGCATTAAAGTCTTGAAGTAGATGCTTTGTATGTTGATCAATATAGCGAATATTGACTAACACATTAATCCAAAAATGTGGATCAGATTGACTTGGAGACAGGTGGTCTAACATCACTTCATAGTGTTTTTTGATGAATTTGGGATTAATGAGCGTGCTTGAGTGATGTTCAATTTCAGACAATGTCGCATCATCCCAATCACAAAATAACCCTGCGTGAACAAGACAGTGGTGCTGATCTAATTGTTGCATGAATGATTGTGATCTGAGCCAATCAATCATCTCATCAAATTGTTTCGCTGTTTTGAGCTGTTCAAGCCATGCTGAAGAATTAAATTTGGGTTTGACGAGCAAGTCATGTAGGAGTAATAAGTCATGATTGCCAATAATACTTTCTACATGGTGTTGATTAATCACCCAATGTAGCAAAGCAATCCCATCTGGGCCTTTTGAGCAAAGGTCTCCAAGTAATATCAGCTTATCGTTCTCTTGAATGGGCATTTGGTTTAAAAGTTGTTGAAAGTCCTCAAAGCAACCATGAATATCCCCAATTAAAAAAGTATTATTCATCTTTCACATCCAGCTGGGTCATTAATCGAGCTTTATTCTCGACAGTAAGGGCATTGATGAGCTCATTCAGGTCTCCAGCGAGTATTTCGTTCAATTTGTAGAGCGTGAGGTTGATTCGGTGATCTGTGATGCGTCCTTGAGGAAAATTATACGTCCGAATTCTTTCCGAACGATCTCCAGAACCCACTTGTACTTTTCTTTCTTGTGCTTGCTCTTGATGTTGGGTTTCTCTTTCATGCTGTAAAATTTTACTTTGCAGCAGTTTCATTGCTTTTGCTTTATTCTTATGTTGGGAGCGTTCATCTTGACATTCCACAACCACACCAGAGGGGATGTGTGTCACTCTGACAGCTGAGTCAGTCGTATTCACATGTTGTCCCCCAGCACCGGATGACCGATAGGTGTCAATACGTAAATCGGCTGGGTTAATTGTGACTTCGGTGACATCAGACACTTCAGGCAGTATAGCGACGGTACACGCAGAGGTATGGATTCTGCCTTGAGACTCAGTTTTAGGCACTCTTTGCACGCGATGAACACCACTTTCAAATTTTAATTTAGCATAGACCTGTTTCCCAGAGACAAGCACGACAATTTCTTTGATGCCACCTTGTCCAGTTGAAGCGACTTGGATCGGCTCAATTCGCCAACGGTTATGATCAGCGAAATGCGAATACATATCAAATAAGTTTTGGGCAAAGAGTGCTGCCTCATCTCCGCCTGTACCAGCACGGATTTCGAGGTAAACATTCTTATCATTATCAGGGTCATCGGGTACGAGTGCCTGCATAATCGCATCAATTTTGTCATGAATGGTCTGATCGATCATAAGAATTTCTTCTTGAGCCAGTGTTTGCATTTGAGGGTCATCGAGCAGTTTAGTCGTATCTTCTCTAATTTGATATTGATCACATAATTCATTGTAGAGTGATACAACAGGCTCAATTTTTGCTGCTTCTTTAGATTTATCAATCATGATTTTAGGATCTAAATTCGGTTGATTCATTTCATCGAGTAAATGTTGATGTCTTTCTTTTAAAATAGTCAGTTTTTCAGATAATGAGTCAGATAGGGTTCTCATTTTTGGCTCTCAAGATCAAATAATTGCTTTAAGTGCATCGTCTTTTCTTGGTCTTTTTGATAAATTGCATTTTTTAGTTGTGTTGTGGGTAAATGTAATAAGCGACTCGTTAATTGTTGTAAGCTATCGACAATCACTGCTTCAGGACAAGTGCCTTTAGTCAAAAGCATTTTTGCTTTTTTAATTTGTTCTGAGGTGATTTGAAAAGAGCGTTCTCTGAGTTGAATAATGAGTTGTTGCTGATTTTTAAGATTAATTGTTTTGAGGATTTCGGAAGATAATGTGGAGACAAGTTGCTCTGCTTTTTGAATACGGTCATCTCTTTGTTGGCCCTCTTTTTCAATAAAGCCCTGAATTTGATCTAGATGATATAAAGTAACGTGATCAAGATTAGAGATCTCAGGTTCAATGTCTCTAGGTATTGCTAGATCAAATAGAGTCAAATGTTTCTTTTCAGCTAACAGTGTTTCAATCATGCCTTTACCAATAATTGGTAATTGGCTTTGGGATGCTGTGATGACAATATCTGCAGATTTAATCGCTTTAGGGAGGTCTTGTACTTTGATGCCTCTACCAAGATATGGTCTGGCAAAATCTTGTGCTCTATCGAGTGAGCGACTGGCAACAGTAATCGACAAGGGTTTTTCTTTGAAGATATATTGTAGTGCGAGAGAAATCATTTCCCCTGTGCCTACAAATAGGATATTGGATTGATTTAGAGTGATCTCATGGTGCTGACATAATTTTTTTATGGCGTATCCAATAGACTCTGAGCAATGGTCAATTTGAGTCTGATGTCTGATTGTTTTGGTTGCTGTAAATATTTCTTGCATGATCCAATCGAGAGGGCCTTGTATCGCGTGGACATCTTTGGCCGCTTTGTATGCATTTTTCAACTGTCCGAAGACTTGAGCTTCTCCAACTAGACGTGAATCAAGGCCACAAGCAACTCGTAGTAAATGAGATATGGCTTTTTGATTAGTAAAACAATAATGGTGTTTTAAAAGCTGTTCATAGTTGATATCACAATGTTGACTTAATTCAATGAGTACACTTTTTATATCTACTTGATGTTCTGATCCCATGATGATTTCAGTGCGATTACAAGTATTAAAAAACATAATATCCTCGCACATTGTGAGTGCCTGGATATTGTGTATCATGTTTTTGTACTGTTTGATGTCGATAGCTACTTTTTCGCGGAAACTAATAGAGCATCTATGGTGACTAAATCCTAATATTGATATCATCATATACCCATATAATAAACGAAATTACTGAATTTTACTAGTGTTTTTAACAGGTTAACGAAAGAGATTGCGGCCTATTCGTATCATTGTAGCACCACATGCTAAAGCCTCTTGATAATCCTGACTCATACCCATAGACAAGGTATCTAAATGATAGAGCGGTTGGTAGTGATGGAAAAGCATGGCTATTTTTTCAAATTGTGTTACGACTGCTTGTTCAGGATCAGCTAGGTACATCAATCCTCTTAAACGAACTTGTGTGCATGCTTTAGCGGCGTCTAATAGCTCGTTGAGCTCGTTAATCGCGATCCCGCTTTGATGAGAGTGAGAAGAGGAGCGAACTTGAATACAAATATTGATGGGTGTCGATAATGACAACTGACCTATACGTGCGATTTGTTTTTGCTGACTGATACTTTGTATCCAGTGAAAATGTTCACAAATGAGTTTGAGTTTGTTTGTTTGTACTTGACCAATAAAATGCCATTGACAAGGATAGTGCGCTAGAGCATGTATTTTGGGTAGAGCCGCTTGTAGGTAATTTTCACCAAAGTGATATTGACCCTCATGAATTAATGTTTCAATGTCTTGCACCGTCTGCTTTTTAGTGACAACGACTAACCCTGGATCTAAGGACTGTGTGAGCGTTTTAATTTTTTTAAATGCTGATTCGATAATTGGCATGGTTTGGACAAATTTTATGAGTGTGTTACAATCATATTACAGAAAAGTGTAAATAATGTAACCATGCAACTCCATCAGTTATTAAAAAAAATCAAAGACCCAATACTTGATGTGTCTTTAGCTGAATCAACAAAAATGATACTGCAAAAGGACCACCTGCTTCTAAAGTCAAAAGTGCCCTTAAAAAACTATGCAAAAGATTTAAAAAAACAGATTCTGCAAGCAGCAGCATCACAACATATTCACATTCAATCGGTAGAGATTGAAACAGCAGTACCGATGTATCAGACCCAAATTCCTCAGACAAAGATCGAGGGCGTAAAGAACATTATTGCCGTGAGTTCAGGTAAAGGTGGTGTTGGCAAGACAACGATTTCCGTTAATTTAGCGTTGGCTTTATCCGCTTTGGGTGCAAAAGTAGGTATTTTTGATGCAGATATCTATGGGCCTAATATTCCAATTAAATTTGGGATCGATCAAAAAGAGGCTGAAGTCACCGACAATGATCGATTTATACCTGAGCAAGCCTCTAATGTGGCTATCATGTCTATTGGGTTATTAATGGACCAAGAAAAGCCAATGGTTTGGCGTGGTCCCATTTTAAGTAATACATTACAACAGCTGATCAAGCAGACAGCATGGCCTGATTTAGATTATTTAATCGTAGACTTACCACCAGGTACTGGTGATACTCAATTAACGATTTCGCAAAAAGTGCCATTAGTCGGCGCAGTCATCGTGACAACCCCGCATGATCTATCAAGCCATGATGCTTTCAAAGGGATAAAAATGTTTGAGAAAGTCTCTATACCTGTTTTAGGGTTGATCGAGAATATGGCGTATTATCAATGTGCATGTTGTGATCATCGTGAGGACTTATTATTTAATCCAAAATCAAAACAGTTGAAACAACGTACCGATGTGGATGTATTTGGGCAATTACCTCTTGCAAAAGAATTATCGCTCGGTATATATTCCAGTAACAAGGCATTTAGTCCGTATCGAGCAATCTTCGACCAAATTGCTGTTCAGTTATTGAGACAGTTGTTTCGAATGAAGCCGCATCCTTCCGCAAATATGCCAAATATCACCGTTATATAATTTAGGAGTGAACTATGTCAGTACAGTCAGATACTTGGATCCGTAAAATGGCTCAACAAGGAATGATCAGTCCATTTGAACCTGGTCAAATTAGTAGTAATGCAGATGGTAAGATTGTTTCTTATGGTACATCTAGCTATGGCTATGACGTTCGTTGTGCAAACGAATTTAAAGTGTTTACAAATATCCACTCCGCGATTGTGGATCCTAAATCATTCGATTCGAATAGTTTCGTGAGCATTACGGCAGATCATTGTATTATTCCTCCTAATAGTTTTGCATTAGCGCGTACAGTAGAATATTTTAACATTCCTCGTGACGTATTAACGATTTGCTTAGGAAAGTCAACATATGCTCGTTGTGGTATTATTGTGAATGTGACGCCCTTAGAGCCAGAGTGGCATGGTCATGTCACATTGGAGTTTTCCAATACGACTAATTTACCAGCAAAAATATATGCCAATGAAGGTGTAGCGCAAATGATTTTCTTACAAGCAGAGTCTGTGTGTGAGGTGTCTTATAAAGATCGCACTGGTAAATATCAGGGACAGGTTGGAGTGACTGAGCCGATTACTTAATTGATATCAATATCAGGGTTCAATGTTTTACGGAGTAGTTTGCTAGCACGGTAATAAATCTTCTTGCGACCGCGTGTTTGGATCGGTTTCCGAGTTTGGGGATTCATGGCAATTCTGGGTTTTATGTGCTTGGTGTGTAGACTACCTAAGCCCCGAATCTCAACACGTTTACCACTAGCAAGCCCCATACTCATCGTGCGTAAGACAAATTCAACCATTGATTCAACTTGTCTTTGGTTGAAATGAGGGAATTCAGTTGCCAGCTTTGCTATAAATTCAGATTTAACCATACTCCACAATCTTACAATGATATTTTAAATTGTCAATGATCGAGACTTCGATATCTGTGGTTCTTGCTTTTGATGTAAAAAAAACTTGAGAGTCGGGTTCTTTTTATGTAGTATATGTTTTTTATTAGGTATTAAATTATGAGTAGACAGTGCCAAATCACTAAAAAAAAGCCGATAACAGGTAACCACGTTTCTCACGCAAGAAATCACGTTAAAAGACGTTTTAAACCTAATCTTCAAAACAAACGTTTTTGGGATCCAATTAAAGAACGTTTTATCCGTTTGAAAGTATCAGCGAGAGGTATTCGTTGGATTGAAAAAATAGGGCTTGAGAAAGCGTTGCTACGTCTTAAAGAAGATGACTTAGGCTAATTGGAGCACAATCATGGCTAAAAAAAGTAATTCTAGAGTAAAAATTAAATTGGTCTCATCTGAAGGGACAGGCTACTTCTACACAACTTATGTGAATCAAAGAAACATGGAATCAAAACTAAAGCTTAAAAAATACGATCGTAAGCTGAGAAAACATGTGATCTTTAACGAAGAAAAGTTAAAATAATAAATTTGCAACAGAGATCTGTTGGTCCAAGACACGATCAACCTGTCTAGTATATTCAGACATATCTTCCCCAGCCAACTGCCTTAGATTAATATAAGCGCCAATGTAATCATAGCGAGCGTTAGCGGTGCTTGTTTCTGCGTCCATGAGATCTTGTAAACTATCCAATACGTCAAGGATTGTTGCAGCACCGGCATCAAATGAAGCTCTCGAAGCGTTGAGAGAAATTTTAGCACTGGCTACAGTTTGCTCATATTTACTTAAAGACATGGCATTGGCTTGTGTGCTTGCATAAGCATTTGCAATTTCACTATAAAACTGATTAATTTTATTATTTAAATTATTTGTCAGAACCTGTGTTTTAGAGGCTTGTGTTTTGAGCTGACCATATCGATCTCCACCAAAAGAATAACCAATACTTGCAACCGCAGTGGTTGTATTATCAGTATTGAAAGAAGTGGTCGTATCAGAGCTAGAATAATCGGTTTCTGAATATGCGCCTTCATAAACGATATATGGTAAATATCTTGATTGTGCAGCCTTTTGAGCTTCTGATTGAGCTTCTAAGCCTTTAGCAAGTTCTCTCAGCTTTAAGTTCCCTGAGGCGCCTGTTTTTTTATAATAGCTCAACGATTTTAAACGTAGGTAGCGGGTTGCATCACGTTGTTGAGAAGATTTTGGAATGTATTTATAGGCTTTGCCTGTGAGTGCTTGTAATTGGTTAAGGCTTTTAACAATACGTAGACGAATTTCAATTTGATTTGCAATTGCTTTGTCTAAGTTTGATTTTGCTTGAGCCACATTCGTTAATGTCGATGCACCAGCATCTAGTTTCTGGTTTTCTTGGGTGTATACATTTTGTAAATAATCTATTTGTGCTGCTTGTGCTTCATAAATCTCGAAGTTAACGATAGTCGACTTATAAGTATCAAACACATTCATTAATAGTGTTTGCTTTTCATTCAGAAAGTTTAAAACTTTGGCTTCCACATTTTTATTAGAGGCCTTTAAAGCAAAGTAGGCGGATAGAGATAATTCTCCTTTAATCTTTGCATTCTTAACACTGGGGCTAGATTTATAGTTGGCATCATTCGTTAACGTAGTATCACTATGTTTGTAATCGTAGGAAACTGAAGCAGAGGGAAGCGCATTACCAATGGCTTGATATTTTTCTCCCACTGCGGATTGAATCTCAAAGTAAGAGGCTTTTAACCCGTAGTTACATGCAATAGCATCCTTAAACATCTCTTCAAGAGAGGTTGCAAAACTAGATTGTGTACAAATAACACTCCATATTAACAGCCACCGATTCATTGATGCAAATGCTCCTTTTTTACATCTAAAATGTATAGCACAAAAGTGACCATTTGTCTGAAGGTACTTAAATGGGTTGTTTTCTCGTCCAAAGTATAGGTGCACAATAATCTATAGAGGCGTGAAAGATTGGTGGGTGATTCGTTTGAGATAGTGGATTCAGTGCAATTAAATGATATCGATTTGACACTTCGGTTGGTCTTATTAATCGGACTTGTAACGGGTGTTCAATGGTTTTGATGATGCAGATATGTCCCAGACATTCCTCTAAATGCTTCCGGTGAATGATGCCAGCAACCAGTTCACCTTCGGAGTAGTAGGGCTCCATACTGTCATCTGGTACATACATATGTATGGTGTCATGATTCAGTCGCTGAAAAGTTTTTAGGTCCTCATCTATAGAGGATACTAGCACTTTTTTGGGTTTAATGGCTTCTTGTTCTTTATTAAGGAGACGGTCAAAGCTCGGTCCATGACCAGCTCCGTACATCAGCCACTCAAAATTACAATGAATGCCTTCTTTTTGGAGTGCTTGTAAAATGATGTGAGCTCCCTTTTCAGTGAGCCCCCCAAATCGTGCGGTTTCCCAATTTTGCAGTGTGCCTTGTGAAATACCGTACAAGTTTGAAAATGACTTACGTGATTGGTTGGTCATTTTTCTGAGTCTTTTAAGTCTGTTTGCTCTTGAGCTCCTCGATGAAGCAATTTCATCAGGACGTGTATATGTATTCATCATTACCACCGTTGTAAGAAATATATTACACACATAGAGGTTGATCTCTTGTTGCGCCGAAGACATACAAATTGCATAATTATTAGCACAAAAACAGCGCAAAATGATTAATTTGCCTATCGTTAGCGATATTTCAATTAAAAAATAACATAAATGAGGTATCAATTGATAGTTTTTTTTCTATGTGTGTTGTATGTAAGAAACAAGGAGTATAGGTATGTTTGGTTTTTCAAGATGGTGTCAATTTTTCAGAAGAAAATCTATTTTGATGCAATTAGGTCGTGGTGGTAAAATCTTCTTTTATTCAGTCAGTTTTCTTAAGGTGCGTAAAATGTTAGCCCAAGAAGTTCAAGCGAATAAGCGGCTATTGGAAAGTTTTTCAAACCAAGATCAGCTCACCATTACCGCATTGGTTAAGCGTCGCGCACAAAAAGTAAATGACTATAAGTAGATTGATCAGGCACAAAGCGATACCCCCCATCATCAAATCCATGTAGATCTTGAATACATTGAGGTTTTGTTTTGACAATATATGCTGCCATCATACCTCGAGCTCTTTTGGCATTCACTGCTATTGTTTTAAGGGTGTTATCTCGGCGCTCTTTAAAATCAACTTGAATGATGTTTAATGTTTGATTATCGATCGCTGCCGAATATTCATTTGATGCAAGCATAATCACAGGTGTATTCGGCGCTAGTCGTTCTTGTGAAAGATACTGTGCTAATCGTTGATGCCAATAGTGAGTCAGTAAGGTGTTATCAATCAATAGTTTATTTTTCATTTCAAGACGATAGGGTAGCATTTTGTCGAATGGTCTTAATAGGCCGTATAATCCTGTAATAATGCCAAAATGGGATTGGATGTATTCTTGTTCTGATGCATCAAATTGCTGGGGGTTGAAATATCGATAAACATCACCTGCATAAGTCATAATGGCGGCGCTGCCCTCATGCATTAGTTGTGCCTTAGAAAAGGATTGATAGCGTTGTATGTTTTGCTCTGTGATTTTTTGGCTGGTATGAAGTAGTTGATGCAGCTCACTGTGTGAAAAGGTTTTTAATTTGTCTGCAATGGCTAAGGACTCCTCTAAAAAATGAGGTATTGTTGTGCCAATTGGGCCTTGTTGAAGTTTTTTAGCTGGAGATAGTAGTACGAACATATAAACACCTTTATTGTTAATTATAGTGAATTCATTGTTTTAAGACCAGAGGGCATTTAATTGGTTATTGAGCGTGAAAAGACATTTTGATACAATAAAATATATAGATTAATTTAATTGGCCGAGTTTATAATGAGCGAACAAAAAGAAAATAAAGAACATCATCTGATACAAGGTGTCCAAATGACCCTTAGTGCGTACCAAAAAGTAAAAGAGCTCATTATCGATACTGGCGAGCCTGCAACTGCATTGAGAATTTATATTCAAGGTGGCGGTTGTGCTGGTTTTGAGTATGGGTTTCAGTTTGATGCTCAGATCGGTGATCAAGAATGGCTCAGTCTGAGTCAAGTGAATGAAGTTGGTGAAATAAAGACAGATTCTAATTGGGTTCAGGATTGGCCACAGCCTTTGCAAATAGAATCTGGACCGGAATTTTCTGGTGAGAAAGTCTACATCGTCATTGATCCCTATAGTTATCCTCTGATCAATGGTTCATTGCTTGATTATGTGAATGATGATCCTACAGGGCGCAGATTCATCTTTAAAAACCCAAGAGCAAAGCGTACATGTGGGTGCGGTTCTTCATTTGAAGCATAGTGAACTATTTATCGATACAATTTATTAAGTCGGCACCGACAATGTCTCATCTCACAGAAGACGAAGGCTATGAGGTTGCCATTATGGGGCGGTCTAATGTGGGCAAGTCAAGTTTAATTAATGCGCTTGCCAATAACAAAAAATTAGCTCGATCCAGTCAAAAACCAGGTTGTACAGCGTATTTTAATTGCTATCAAGTGGCGGAGAATCGTCGATTGATTGATTTACCGGGTTATGGCTTTGCGAGACGGTCGAAACAAATGCAGCGACACTGGGAAAGTGAGTTTGAGCAATATATTCAGTCACGTAATACATTATCAGCGGTGATTGTGATTGTAGATACTCGACATATGCTTAAAGTATCTGACGTGGCATTATTGGAGTTTTTAAATGAATGTCAGATTCCAACACTCTTAGTTGGAAATAAGCTGGACTTACTTACACAGCAATCAAAGCATCAAAGAAAGATTCAGATCACGGGTTTTGTAAGTCAGCTATCTAATACAGTAGTTGAATTCACTTCAGTTAAAAAAAAGTTTGGCCTATCCACAGTGGTAGACTTCGTAAAGATGCATCTTTGCATGTGATAGAAAAGCATTGAAAAAAATTTTTGACTATCATAATCTATTAGAAGATTTAGGAGAATTTAATGTCAAAAGTATTGTGTGCTACATTATCAGTTTTATTTTGTTCTGCATTTGCGGATCCTGCAAATAGTTCTGATGACAATATAAAAAAAGTACAATCTCAGATTGAGGCAGTTCAAACAAGCTTAACAGCTTCATTATCTCAGTTGAGCGATAAAGTGGATGCATTACAAAAATCAACGGATGATGAACGACAAAAAGCGATTAATTCATTGACAGCTCAAATTCAGCAGTTAGAGTCTAGTAATTCAGCAACATTCGCTCAGATTAATCAACAAATTCAAGATCTAGAAAAAAATACAAATGCATCAATTGAAAAGCTAAATGCATTAGTAAATAAAGATAAATCCTAGCAGCTGTTCATAGGATTATATAGATCCTACACAGTGGAATATTGTTTAATTTAGACTGTCGGTGTATATGTAAATTACACTGTTAGTAAAGGATTAAATAAGTAAAGCATCATTAGATAGAAAAGGATTGTAATAATAATAAAAAAATTCAAATAGAGTGTTGACATCGGTTAAAACGATAGTATAATAAGAAACTATTCCTTCAGGGAATTTGTTTTTTAAATTTTAGTCAGCTAAAGCAATTTGTGTGGGCACTTAGTACAGAAAAATCTGTCACTAAGTGACAAAACGTCTTATATGAATGAAGAGTTTGATCCTGGCTCAGATTGAACGCTGGCGGCATGCTTAACACATGCAAGTCGAACGGCAGCATGTTTACTTTCGGGTAAATGATGGCGAGTGGCGGACGGGTGAGTAACGCGTAGGAATCTACCTTAATGTGGGGGACAACTCAGGGAAACTTGAGCTAATACCGCATAGTCTCTATGGAGTAAAGCTGGGGATCACTTCGGTGACCTGGCGCATTAAGATGAGCCTGCGTCAGATTAGCTTGTTGGTGGGGTAAAGGCCTACCAAGGCGACGATCTGTAGCTGGTCTGAGAGGACGATCAGCCACACTGGGACTGAGACACGGCCCAGACTCCTACGGGAGGCAGCAGTGGGGAATATTGGACAAT
>NZEV01000035.1 GCA_002690495.1 Legionellales bacterium
GAGATTGCAGCAATCGTCGACATACACGGGAAATATAGCAATGCAAAGACAAGGAAAGCAAAAGCACTTTCTGTAGAGCCAAAACGTACCATCATTTCATGATATGCGGTATGATGAAAATTACTCGTACCCAGATTAATATCTACAATGGGATGAGTTAAGGATTCTCCAAAAAGACGGAGACCTTCGGTAACCTGTTGCATAATAGGCTCACTTGGAACAGTAATCTGAGCATACAAAGTATTCATAGTGCCAACGACCACTTCTTTCGCAAGAAAACCTGCAATCAAGCCTACTGTTGCTTGCCAATTATCTACCGTGAGACCCATTGGTATAAATATTACGGTGATCATTCGTGCCAATTGAGCGAGGACACTGTGTTCCATTTGCCCACCTTCCACAAAACTAAATGTGACATCAAAATGCATTAATAACGTCAAAATTGCTGACAATGGAATGATGTATCTAGCCGCCTTTTCAATAAAATGCACCACCTGTCGTACAGAAGATCGAACTAAAATAGACATATTGGGCCATTGGTAGGCTGGCATTTCCATGATCAGAGGAAGTGGTTGTTCTAATTCAAGACTTGGCTGTAATAAAATTGCTGTTAATACAGCAGCAAAAATCCCAATTAAATATAAAGCAAAAATTACATGATGACCCGAATGAGGAAAAAACGCTGTGACCATCACTGCATACAGTGTCAATCTTGCACCACATGACATGAAGGGCGACATCATAATACTCATCAGACGTTCTTGAGGACGAGCGAGCACTCTGGTGGACAGGACACCTGGTACGTTACATCCGAAACCAATTACAAATGATACCAAGGATCGACCTGGCAGCCCTATTTTACGCATTAAATGGTCCATCAAAAATGCGGCCCGAGACATATATCCTGAATGTTCCAGCCACCCCAAGCAGAAAAACATACAAAATAGCACAGGAGTAAACGTCATCGTGGTTGCTAGCCCCTGCCCAACACCACGCCCAACAAAGTTGGCAAACCATTGCGGCAGACCAATATAGTTTAGACTTTGATATATACCGTCAACAAAAACAGCATGAGAGAGTGCATCTACTAAGATTTGGAATGTACCACCCAACTGCACTGTTAATGCAAATAAACCATACATCACCAATAAAAATATGGGAATCCCAAAAATAGGGTGCAATACTACCTTATCAATCGCACGAGTATTCACAGATGATGAGGTTTCACGAGTGATTTGACACTCCGATAACACGTACTGTATTTGTTGATAACGCAAATCAGCAATTTCGACATGCAATGGATGCTCAAGCTCTGCTTGATCAAACGAGTCAATATACTGACCTGACTCTACTGCATAAAGATAGCTATGCGGTGGCTGAGTTAATCCAACAGCCTTTAGTTGTGACCCAAGGTAGCGCCAAAACTTAGATTGAGGATATCCTTTAAATGATTTTGGAGTATATGATTCAATTGTTTTTTCTAAAGCTGTAAAATCTTTTTCACAACATGCAATCATAGGAACCACAGTACATCCCAATAATTGCTCTAATTTTGGAATATCAATATCTAAGCCGTGCTTTCTAGCTAAGTCCATACGATTAACTACAACAATCAGTGGCAATTCCCTTTCAAGCAGCTGGTAAGTCAAATATAAATGCCTTTCTAGTGATATCGCATCGACCACATTGACAATCAAATCGTACTCACCATTGAGCAAGGATTGGTAAACCCCTGTATTGTTTACTTCTTGTTTATAAGCATGCAAGCTGTATGTCCCGGGATAATCAGTGACAGAGACAGTGCCGAGGTCATTTGTTTGCCATTTACCAACTTCCGAAATTAATGTGACGCCAGAATAATTACCTTCACGAGCAGACAAACCGGTCAATTTGTTATAAATTGTTGTTTTACCACAATTGGGATTACCAATGAGGGCAATCTTTTTTTCTGTCATAGCTGATAATCTTCAAACACTAAACCATCGACTTCTTTTTGTCTCAATGCGACACAATTACCCCTAAACTCGATCTGAAGCATATCTTTAAATGGGGAATAAGCTAATACCTTGCAAAGGGTACCTGGCAATAAACCAATAGACGAGAGATTCATGGCATAATCGTTTTTGTGATGATAGCCTTTAAAAATACACAGATCGCCAACATCAAATTCGTTGATTTTCATATTATATAATTTACCGCGAATACGGCGATCTGGTCAAGTAATTCTTTTAGAATGGAATATCATCATCCTCAAGTACTGGAGGTGCTTCCTTAGTACTTTTCGCAGCAGACATCTCTGCAGCTTTCGGCTCTCCAGCAGGCATGGAAGACGAGAAATCGTCCCCTTTACGATCTAACATTTGCAAGTTATCAGCCACAATTTCTGTTGTTTGTCTGTCTGCACCGTTACTATCTTGCCATTTTCTTGTGCGTAATTTACCTTCAATAAAAACTTTAGAGCCTCGTTTTAAGTATTCACCAGCAATCTCCGCAAGTCGCGTAAACAACACAACGCGATGCCATTCAGTTGCATCTTTATATTCGTTTGTTTGCTTATCTTTCCAGCGTTCAGTCGTTGCAATCGAGACATTAGCTACAGCTGAACCTGAAGAGGTATATCTCACCTCAGGGTCTTGACCCAGGTTCCCTACTAAAATCACTTTATTTACTCCACTTGACATATTCTTTCACCTCATAAATTGTAATTTGTGTCATATTTAAAACACCACACCTTTCTTCCTAAACCCCAAGTGATTAAAACTGCACCTAGAATTAAAAAAACCGTCGCTGTGCTAACATGATTACGCATTGTACCAGCGAATGCACTAAATATAAATACCCCTAATTGAGCAAATGCATAAAAACCACCCATAATTGCACCTCTGGTTCCAGATTGCACTGTATATGCCAAAATGGAAGGCAAAATCGCTTCCAGCAAGCCAAACACAGCAATAAATAACCCTAAGCTTAACACAATAGACATTGTCTGAGACAGCTGCAGCAAACACAATCCCATCACCAATAATAGCCAAGGGACAGCATGATATTGCTGATGATAGGCTTTTGTTAATTTTCTCATAGCAACACAAATGACACATGTAGCTACCAGCATGCTAAGACCATAAATCACATCCATACTAGGTTGTCCGGTGGACTGTTTTAAAAATGAGGGGAGTAAAGAAAAAGTCACTGTGAATACACCATGAATAAGCCCTGCACAACCAGCACACCACAGAAACTGAGCATCATAAAACAATGACATATCCCATGCAGGCGCATCACAAGATTGTGTTGGTTTTGGAATCATCAACCATAACCAAGGGATTGAACACAAAGACAAAAACGCAGTAAGTTTAAACACACCCACTAACCCGATGTAATAATCTAAAAATGGAGCAACACCAATTGCAAGAAAAAACATCAAACCAATCATCCCACCAATCACGCCCAACACAACTGGTCGCTCCTTCTCCTGAACAAGATCGATGGCATAAGCTGACACAACTCCATTTACAGCAGCACCGCCTTGTAACGCACGTCCAATAATCAGACCCATTAATGAATGTGAAAACGCAGCAATCACACAACCTAATGCGAATATCAAAAGCCCTAAGGTGAGTGCCTCTTGGCGACCAATAAGATCAGACAATCGTCCAAAAGGGATTTGACCTAAAGCTTGGCAAAGCCCATAAATCCCTATTGCAAAACCTAATCCACCATAGGTAGAACCGTAATCTCCAATATGGTTGAATAATATGGGGACAATCACCATTAAGCCGAAAATTCTTAACACTGAGATCATGCCCAACCTGAGACCAATCGATACAGCATACTTCATATACTGCCCTCCATTAATTGAGGTACTGAGATTAGATTTGCATTTACACAATTGACATCATAAATATACAAACACTCCAAACTACTAGGTAATGTTCTCGGTATATTTTCGACAGAAACCACGGCATACTTTGGTGCATTAAGTTGATTTTTAATATTAATTTGTATGCCCGCTGTTGGGTTCTGGATTATTTGACTCATCCATATATTTTTAAAATAATCGTGCCCATTCAAATCTAGAATGTCAGACGGATTGTTTAACGCGTCAAAGATGCCCAAACCGGTAATATCTCCCCCCAAGATAATCACACGACTCCCCTTTTGGATCAAATATTCACTCAATTTAGCAGCACGTTGGCACAAAGCCATCCAAGAGTCATTAGATTCATTTAAATGGAAACTGCCCTTCCAACAAGCCATATCAGGGTCATATTTTCGAATATCAACCAATGGGTAGCCAATACCGCGCTGGTGATCAATAAACTGATTGTGTGAATAACCGATAATTGAAGTTGTCAACATATTTCTCGTTTGATAGTATCATAAAAAGAGCTATTTTAAAAGATACGACACGATTTATAGGTTTTTTATATCAAATATGAGCACACTTTATCAACTTTGGAAATCATTATTAAAATGCATTGGCATTCATCAATTAGAACCAAAAATTTACACTCAAGACCAGCATAGTATTCAGCCTAAAAGGATTCAGCAGGCAGCGTTCAAAATCGCCTCAGTACTTAAAGCATCTGGTTACGATGGATATGTCGTTGGAGGCGCTATACGCGACATACTCATTGGCAAGCACCCTAAGGATTTTGATGTTGTGACTAATGCAGAGCCTGAAAAAATCAAAACGCTTTTTAAACGCGCAATGATTATCGGTAGACGATTTAAAATTGTCCATATTACAATTGGGCATCATACCTTAGAAGTCTCTACCTTCAGATCTAAAAGACAAGGTAAAATTAATCAAGATGGCATGCGCATCAATGATAATATTTATGGCTCTATGAACGAAGATATTCTAAGAAGAGATTTCACGATTAACGGACTGTATTATGATCCAGTTGAACTTAAATTATACGACTTTCTGGGTGCTTTAGATGATATTCAAGCTAAGATCATTCGCGTCATTGGCCAACCAAAGGAGAGGTTTCGTGAAGATCCTGTGCGTATGTTAAGAGCTGCACGTCTTTCCGCTAAACTCAATTTCGATATTGACACACCATGTCTTGAAGCCATTGGAGAAATGAAACATTTACTGGCCAAAGTTTCTTCTGATCGACTATCACTTGAAATCCAAAAATTGTTTTATGGCGGTTACGGACAACAATCACTCGAGAAACTATATTCTCTTGGCTTATTTCAGATTCTATTCCCGCAAACCCATGCATGTATAGAAAATCCAAAAACTGCATCTAAAACAAAATTAATGCTATCACAAGCAATGTATAATGCTGATAAAAGACATCAACTGAGTAAATCACTGAGCACTGCCTTTTTGTATGCTACGTTATTATGGTGGCCTCTCAAAGAACGATTGCGAGCACTGAACCCACGAGACAATAACTACCTCACCAAGTATGTCGATGCGTGTCATCATATCATCAGCACACAACAAAACACGACCAGCATCCCCAAGAAAATTGTTGATGGCATCATCAGCATATGGAAATTTCAGATCACATTTACAAAAGGTGAGCCTTTAGATCCTGCAAGATTGATTCACGCACCTAGATTCAGAGCCGCCTTAGACCTTTTGGTATTAAGAGCACATATTAACGAACCAGTGTGGTGGCAAGCTCAGAAATGGCATCAATTGACGAATGAAATCACTCACTAGCTGTATACTTGCTTTAGGTTCAAATTTAGGGAATAAAAAACAAAACTTGCTAGATGCAATCAAACTCATCAACGAAAATCATGTCGTAAAAAAAGTCTCTCAACTGTATGAGTCACAATCAATCACACCTGATCTTCAACCAAATTATTTCAATTGCTGTCTTTCAATTGTCACCACTTATCAACCTATTCCCTTACTCAAATCATGTAAAAAAATAGAACGACTGTTGGGGCGAAAGTCTGATGCCGATCTAAAACCAAGACTCATTGACATTGATATTATTTTTTATGGGGATAAAACTATATCAATGCCTCAGCTTACAATACCCCACCCTCGATATCATGAAAGAGACTTTGTGCTAAAACCTTTAAATGATTTACTCTGCTCATCAGAACATCCGATGGTCAAAAAACCCATTCAATTTTTAAATCAATCATGCGTCGATATAGGAGTCATCAATGATTAAACGACTACTTTTAGTTCATGGACTATCAGCACCAAAATGGTTATTGCGCCCAATGGCACGCTTTTTCATCAAACAAGGCTTTGAAGTTAAGATCATTCATTACCCGTCTCGAGGACGCGCCCTTGAAACGATGAGCGAACATATTTGGCAATCCATTTCCCCCCTCCTTTCACAACAATGGCATGTGGTTACTCATTCTTTAGGTGGGGTCCTGATGCAGCATATCTTAGCCAAACACCAACCAAAACAGATCCTTTCTTTAATCATGATTTCTCCACCCAATCATGGCACAGAACTATATTCATTTTTTTCACGCTACTTTCCCTTAATGATTCGGCTTATTGGAGGCTCAAATATCCCTCTACATATTCAAGATCAACCCTATGCTGAAAATATCTCTAAGGAATATCCCTGCCATTTAATTTTAGGAGAAACGCGTTGGACAATTTCTGGTCATTTGATACCTAAACCAAATGATGGTATCATCTCCCATGAAAGTATGCGCATTAAGGGTTTACAATCTGAGCAAATAGTTTATCGAGAACACTTATTGCTAATTTTTTCAAAAAAGACCTATCAAGCGATTTTAAGCATTCTAAATAAGATGAGCTGATCGTTAAATTATGTTATCATAGAGATTGATAGGACAGTAAAATCATATTAAAGAGTGTGACATTGTGAAAAAATTTCTTAAAGAACTAACCATTGATGATAAAAACTATTCTGTAGCAGACATTAAAGGCGTCATTGATTCACTTAAAAAAGACCATCTTAGTATTCCAAAATCATTAAAAATCTTACTGGAAAATGTGATTCGCCATTTCGATAATCAAACGATCACTGAAGCAGACTTTGAAGCTATCGTTAATCGAAATCAAGATAACAACCTCTCTCACGAAATTGCTTACCGTCCATCTAGGGTATTAATGCAAGACTTTACTGGAGTCCCCGGTGTCGTTGATCTTGCGGCAATGAGAGATGTTCTCAATCAAAAAGGTTTAGACCCTAATGAAGTCAATCCACAATGCCAAGTCGATCTAGTTATTGACCACTCGGTACAAGTCGATCAATTTGCCTCATCTAATGCCATTGATCTAAACGAAGCATTAGAAATAAAAAGAAATCGCGAACGTTATGAACTTTTAAAGTGGGGACAAACCAGCTTTAAACACTTTCGAGTTGTTCCTCCAGGCGCAGGAATCTGCCATCAAGTGAACCTAGAGTACCTAGCACCCGTTGTTGGTCAGAAAGAGCATGTATTATTCCCCGATACACTGGTTGGTACAGATAGTCATACAACGATGATTAATGGCCTTGGTGTCTTAGGCTGGGGCGTGGGCGGCATTGAAGCTGAGGCAGTGATGCTTAATCAACCAATCAGCTTACTCATTCCTGCAGTAGTTGGTGTACAACTAGTTGGTCAACTCAACCCTGGAGTCACTGCCACTGACTTGGTGTTACATATCACACATGTGTTGAGATCACATGGGGTTGTTGGTAAATTTGTAGAATTCTATGGAGATGGATTAGATCATTTGACCTTAGCTGAGCGTGCAACAATCAGTAATATGGCTCCTGAGTACGGTGCAACTTGTGGTTTTTTCCCAATTGATCAACACACAATTGAATATTTGAAACTAACAAATCGACCAGAAAAATTGATTCAACAAGTTGAATCGTATGCAAAAGCCCAGGGTTTTTGGAGAGAAGATGAATCAAAATTAAAATTTAACGAACATCTCAAAATAGATTTAAGTGCAGTACAAAGTTGTCTTGCAGGCCCTAAAAGACCTCAAGATAAGGTATTACTCAGTGATCTTAAAAAGGTCGTTGAAGAGATTGAACAGCCAAAAGAGCGCGACTCTCTGACTCATGGTGATGTTGTGCTAGCAGCGATTACAAGCTGTACCAATACATCAAATCCTAGCTTATTAATTACTGCCGGCTTACTTGCTAAAGCCGCTAATCAAAAAGGCCTCAAGACTAAACCGTGGGTCAAAACATCTTTTGCTCCAGGCTCCCGAGTGGTCACAGAATATATGACGAACCTGCATTTAATGAAAGAGCTTGAAATGCTTGGTTTTCATCTTGTTGGTTATGGATGTACAACCTGTATAGGTAACTCTGGACCTTTACCAACAGACATCGTTGATCAGATCGAAAAAGAGCAACTAAATGTTGCAAGTGTCCTTTCTGGCAATCGTAATTTTGAAGGTCGAATACACCCGAATATTCGCTCTAATTGGCTAGCTTCCCCACCACTCGTTATTGCGTTTGCGCTCGCTGGCACCACACATATTGACCTCATTCACGATCCATTAGGTGAAGATCAAGATGGCCACCCTGTCTATCTTCGTGATATCTGGCCAGATGCACTTGAAGTACAAACCATGACACACTCATTGTCTAGTCAAATATTTCAAAAAGAATACAATCATGTTCTCGAAGGAAATGCACAGTGGCAAAAAATACCTGTTAAAACGGGTAAGACATTTGATTGGCAACCTAGCTCTACCTATGTACGATGCCCAGATTTTTTCAAAACACCTGAAAAGCTTCAACCTATCGAAAAAGCAAGAATGCTTTTGATGCTTGGTGATTCTGTCACCACAGACCATATTTCACCGGCTGGTGCGATCAAAATAGACTCCCCTGCTGCGCACTATCTAAAATCAAATGGGGTTGATACTTCTGAATTTAACACTTATGGTGCACGAAGAGGTAATCATGAAGTCATGGTGAGAGGAACATTTGCAAATGTACGCATTAGAAATCAGATGAACCCGTCTGTCGAGGGTGGATTCACTACCATTTACCCTGAAAGAAAAGTTGTCAGTATTTTTGAAGCAGCTGAATACTACAAATCCAAAAACACACCTTTAGTGGTATTTGCTGGTAAAGAGTATGGTACTGGATCTTCAAGAGACTGGGCTGCTAAAGGACCATATCTTCTTGGTGTAAAAGCAGTTATTTGTGAGAGTTTTGAACGAATTCATAGATCTAATCTTGTTGGTATGGGAATCTTGCCATGCCAATTAGAAGTACCGTTAAAAGATTTAAATCTGACTGGAAAAGAAATCATTTCGATTCAAGAGGCACATTTGATACAATCACCAAAACAAACACTCACTGTGACGATTGAGTATGAGAATGGAGCTGTGAAGGCTATTCCAGTACTAGCTCGTATTGATACTGAAAATGAAGTACGTTACTTCAAAAGTGGTGGTATTCTTGCTTATATGTTAAATCAAATGAAATAAATGCATTCACATCCCGTTACCATTTATTATGAAGACACAGATGCGCTTGGCATTGTTTACCATGCTAATTATTTAAAATACTTTGAAAGAGCTCGCACAGAATATCTAAAATCATTAGATGTCGATCTTAATGACCTATTCAATGACCATGGTCTTTACTTCGTTTTAAACAGATTGCAGTCGATTATAAAGCCCCAGCTAAACTGAACGACAATTTAGTGGTCAAAACAGAGGTAACGTTAAAAAAGCAGATTAGGAGTATTTGGCACCAAACCATCTGGAAAGATCATCAGCTCATTACGACAGCTCAGTGTGAGGTCGTTTGTATTAATCAAAAAGGCCAACCACAAAAATGGCCAACCATGTTACAATCTATTTTATGATGACGTTAGTTTCCACTATTGAGAGTATGACACAATTTGTACAAGATGACTGGCATGCAACTCAAGCTATTCTAAATAAAGATACTGAACAACATGCGCTTCATCTGATACAAAAAATTTGTCATGAACGCTCCAAAGGGAAACAATTACGATCCTTGATGGTGCTTGCATTAGGTCATTTATTCAATCATTGTCATGCTACTCACCATCAATTAGCTGCCATCGTTGAAGTCATACATCAAGCCACATTATTACATGACGATGTGATTGATGAGGCAACCACTAGACATAATCAACCAACTGCATGGTCTGTTTATGGTAATAAAGCCAGTATCTTAGTGGGTGACTTTATGTTTTCTCAATCCTTTAGATGGATTTCTCAGCTGAAAGACCCTTTCATCATTCAATCTTTAGCCAATGCGACACAACTTATTGTTGAAGGAGAAGTTGAACAACATCAAGTTAAAGGCCAATTGAACTTAAGAGAGGCAACATACTTTAAAATCATTGAAGCAAAGACAGCAGAGTTATTTCGTCAAACCACACTTTTAGGTGCTTATGCTGCGGGTGCACATCAAAAACATCAACAATATGCTGAACAGTTTGGTAAACAAATTGGTATTGCATTTCAACTTCAAGATGACCTACTTGACTATGTCGGCAGTGAAACAGGCAAATCAAAAGGACAAGACTGGTCGGAAAATAAAGTGACTTATCCTCTGATCATGGCCTATGCACAAGCACCTGAGATCATTGAAATGTACTTTAAAGAAAAGCGTCCATTTGAAGACATTGAGCCTATCATTCAATCTACAAGGGCATTCCAAAAAACACAGTCTAAGATCATTGAATATACCCAATCAGCCTCGGAAGCACTTAATCATTTACCTGATCATCCAATCAAGGTACACTTAAATGAACTGATCAATTGGATGCAATATCGTGAATTCTAAACCACTCATCATTATCGGCACCGGCGCGGCAGGCACTATGTTAGCCTCAACATGGAGAAGATTAGATCCAACAAGAACACTCATTATGTTGACTCAAAATAACGGTGATTACTACCATAAGCCAATGCTATCAACAATTTTTTCAAAAGAAAAAACCTTAGATGATTTAGTCACCAAGACTGCACAAGACTTGAGTGAAGAATTAAATGCAAAGGTGTATACCAAAACGTCTGTTGTAGCTATTGATACAGAATTAAAACAAATTAAAACGAATACGGATTGCTTTGAGTATGGGGATTGTGTATTAGCGATTGGCAGTGAAACAAGAACAATCCCTCATGAATGCGAAAGTCATTTTCAGATCAATGATTTAGATGATTATCGTAAGTTATGGCCGTCTTTGGAAAAAGTAGACTCTGTTCAAATCGTTGGTGCTGGATTAATCGGGTGTGAGCTAACTCATGATCTCGCCTATCATGGTAAAAAAATCACACTGATTTCTAATACTCCCTATCCCTTAGCAGAATTCGCTCCAGAAGCAATCGGAATCGCTCTAAAAAAACACTTTATAGATAGAGGTATTCAATATCAATATGATCCCAATCCTAAAATTGACCCAAATCAGCTTACAGTGTTTACAGTAGGTCTAAAACACAACACTCAATTGTTTCCACAATTTGACCAATCAGAACAAGGCTTTAAAACCAATCGATTCGGACAAACTAATATCGATCATGTTTATGCAATTGGAGATTGCGCACAAATGTCAGGCATAAACCTTCGTTATATTGGACCCATTCGAGCAACTGCAGCTGCAATGTCAAACACACTATGTCAGCAACCGACACCCATTCATTTCGATGCAATGCCAGTCGCAGTAAAAACACATGATTATCCTATTGTCGTCTGTAAACATCCCACAATATCTGGAAAATGGCAACTAGAAAAAAATGACGCTCAAGGTATTATTTACAGTCAAATGAGTGAAGAGAATCAAAAAATCGGCTACGCACTGACCAGCCAATACTGCGAACTCAGAACAAAAATGACACTACCACCCTGGGTTGCATAAAATAATTATTTGACAAAATGATTTTTAAGGTCTAAATCTTATTATGAATTGTGAATTTCATGGAGGAGATATAATGAATTCTAAATTAAGAGAACGACTACCTAATAATGAGTTTGAAACTCAAATGCTACACTTAGAGAATATGGTCGAAGCAATGGGTAGAGGTAAATTATCATTCGGTCAGGCATTAGATGCTTATGAAAAAGCTAAAGCCTTAGAAAAGACTTGTAAAAAGTTAATTGCTGAAGCAACTGATAAAATTAACCATATTAACAAAAGTGTCAACATGGAAGGCTATTTCAAAATTCCAGGTTGGAACAGAAATGAAAAAATGAAGTTTTAAGTTGATTCAAGGAATACTCCTTTTGTTTTAAACAACGAATTGATATAATCGAATCATTATAACATGGTGATCTGATTTGATTAAAATTCGTGGGGCTAAAACTCACAACTTAAAAGACATTGATCTTGATATACCGAGAAACCAATTTGTTGTGATTACCGGTTTATCAGGGTCAGGGAAATCTTCTCTTGCATTTGATACCCTTTACGCAGAAGGCCAACGACGCTACGTCGAGTCCCTCTCTGCTTATGCTCGTCAGTTCCTTTCCATGATGGAAAAACCTGATGTTGAATTAATTGAAGGGTTATCTCCTGCAATTGCGATTGAACAGAAAGTCACTTCTCATAATCCACGTTCTACCGTGGGCACAATCACAGAAATTTATGATTATCTAAGATTATTATTTGCAAGAGTCGGTCAAGCTTATTGTCCTGAACATCATAAGCCATTATCCTCGCAGACTATTTCTCAAATCGTTGATAGTATCTTACAACTACCTGAAGATACAAAAATTAATATCCTAGCCCCAGCAATACGAGATCGTAAAGGGGAACATACAAAAACTTTACAACAGTGGCAAAAAACAGGTTTTGTACGTGCAAGAGTCAATGGTAAAACTGTGCTACTGTCAGATCCACTTTCCTTAGATCCAAAACAAACACATCAAATTGATATTGTCGTAGATCGTCTCAAAGTGAGAAAAGAGCATCAACAACGTCTTTCTCAATCAGTTGAGACTGCGGCTGAATTTGGTCAAGGACTGGTCATCATTGCCATGGATGACCAACCAGATCAATTATTTTCAACTGAGCGTGCATGTCCTGATTGTGGCTTTAGTATTGATCGTTTAGAGCCAAAACAATTTTCATTTAACAGTCCAGCAGGAGCTTGTAAAGCGTGTGATGGATTAGGGATGGAGAATCATTTTGATCCTGAGCGATTGATTATTGATCCATCTTTATCGTTAGATGAAGGTGTGATCATTGGTTGGGATAAACGTTATTACTTACAAATATTACAATCGCTAGCTCATCATGAAGACTTCAGTATGCATACCCCATGGCAACGACTCTCCGAGTCTAATCAACAAAAGATATTATATGGCACAAAGTATGCAATTGAGCTTAGATATGATAGTTTAAACGGTCGCTCAATTTATAAAAGAAAAAAATTTGAGGGTGTAATACCAACATTAGAGCGTCGATATCGTGAAACAGACTCATCAGACATTCGCACAAATCTATCACGGTTAATGAGTGAACAAGCTTGTAGTGCTTGTAACGGGACTCGTTTGAACACTGTATCAAGTCATGTATTAGTTGGTGGATTGAGTTTACACCAAATGGTGAGCTGTTCGATCGATGAGCTTTTTGAACACCTATCACATCTTAAGTTGAATGAATTAGATCAACAAGTTGCTGTATCGATTTTGACTGAGATCAAATCACGTGTGAGTTTTCTTCAGGCCGTTGGATTAAATTATCTTAGTTTATCTCGCAAAGCAGACTCATTATCTGGAGGAGAGTCACAGAGAATTCGGTTAGCAAGCCAAATTGGGTCTGGTCTGGTTGGTGTCATGTACGTGCTGGATGAACCCTCAATCGGGTTGCATCAACGAGATAATGACCGATTACTTAGTACATTGATTAGACTAAGAGATTTAGGTAACACCGTTCTTGTGGTTGAACACGATGAAGATGCCATTATTAAATCTGACCATATTATTGATATTGGCCCAGGTGCAGGTGTCCATGGCGGACAAGTGGTTGCTACAGGCACATATCAAGATATTATGAATTCAAAAGATTCAGTGACTGGTCAATATTTATCAAAAAAACGTGTGATCTCTAACCCCTCAAAACGTCGATCTCCAAAACCTGATCGATTTATTCGTATTTTAGGTGCATGTGAGAATAACCTCAAACAGGTTGACGTTGAAATTCCAATTGGTGTGCTCACTGCAATCACTGGTGTTTCAGGCTCTGGAAAATCTACTTTAATTAATGGCACCTTGTATCCATTATGTGCTCAAAAACTAAATCGTACTCATTCACAAAAACCTGGAGAATATGACAATATTGAAGGCTTAGAGTATCTCGATAAAGTCGTCCGAATTGATCAAAGTCCAATTGGTAGAACCCCAAGATCAAACCCTGCAACCTATACAGGCTTACTAGGTCCAATTCGTGATTTATTCTCAATGACACCAGAAGCGAGAGCAAGAGGATATCGACCAGGTAGGTTTAGTTTTAATGTTCGCGGTGGACGGTGTGAAGCATGTGAGGGTGATGGTATGATTCGAGTCGCCATGCATTTTTTACCTGATGTCTATGTCACATGTGACCAATGTAATGGTCAGCGGTATAACCGTGAAACTTTAGAGATTCAATTTAAAGAGAAAAATATTGCACAAGTCCTAGATATGACAGTTGAAGATGCGCTAATATTTTTTGAAAATATCCCCTTAATTGCAAGAAAATGCCAGCTTTTAAAGGATGTTGGATTAGGGTATATTCGTCTTGGTCAAAGTGCTACTACGTTATCCGGGGGTGAGGCCCAGCGAATTAAATTATCGAAAGAATTATCCAAACGCTCTACTGGCCAAACGATCTATATTCTGGACGAACCGACCACTGGACTTCATTTTCATGACATTCAACAATTACTAAATATTCTTCATCGACTCACCGATCAGGGCAACACGATTGTCATTATTGAACATAACCTTGATGTCATCAAAACTGCAGATTGGATTATTGATCTTGGACCTGAGGGAGGACATGGAGGAGGACAAATTATTGCTTGTGGTACACCTGAAACAGTTGCACAGTCTGAAGGTTCCTTCACAGGTCAGTATCTTAAAAAATACCTATCATGATATCGAATCAATTGTCTTAGACATCTTTTCTAATACTGCTTTAGTTTTCTCAGGGGCATGTGCACGAAATGTTAACAATGCCTGTGTTAAGTGCTCTAATGAAGGATCAAATTGAATCATTTGCTCTGCAGATTGCACAGCCAGATCAAACTGCTGTAAACGATGAGCAACTCTATTCATTTCTTTTGAAATAATGGCTTCTTTTGGATATTTCCCATGCCAATATTTCAACTGTTTCAATAGCTCGTCATCTTTGATCGTGGGGATACTCATGTATATCTTGACATACTCTTGATCAAACGAGTAATACAGCTTTCTCTCAATCATTTTTTTGGCAGCTTGATTATTTTGTGATGCAAGATACATCTGACAGAGTAAGTCTTGATAGCGCTCATCACTGACTTGTTCTCTTGTTAATTGTCGATAGACCTTATTGAAATGCTCTGGCTCATTCACCAAACCAGCAAGAGTGTGGAATGTCGCATGATCAATATAATCATCATAAACAGAACGAGTCATATATTTTTTAGATGATTGTAAATGTTCGTAAAGTGTATCCCATTCTTTGAGCTTAGCATACACTTCTGCTAATGAATCATTTAACCATAGATGAGTTGAATCAATGACCATCGCGGATTTCAATTCATCGAGGGCACGTGAGTGTTGATTTTGATGCATAAAATAAAGGGCAGCAATCCACCTTAATGTCAGCTCATCTCGTGGATGACTGACAATGGCTTGACTGAGTAGTTGGTGATCAAATGTTTTTTGTGCACATCGAGTTAACATCACACAAATCACCTCTAATGGGGACTGTTTTGAATCTAGTTTCCACTGAAGGGATCTCAGACGTCCTGAAGCAATACTCGATAGCTGGTAATCCAATTTTGTTACAATTTTTTTGAAACGATTGAGCCGATGACGCGAAGAGAATGTTTTAGGTAACCAAATCAGCCATAAAAGTAATCTGATGACGATATAAAAAAGGATCAATGCTAAAAAACCAACCCATAATGAGGTGTTGATGACATAGGGGTTGACTTCGATCATTAATATACCAGGATGATAATAAAGCCATCCAGATATGAATGCGAGCGGAATGATGACTAAAAACATCCTAAGCATTAGATATACACCATTTCTTGACGTTTAGCGGTATGGTTTTCCTGACTAGATTGATCAGGCTTTGAATCCTTATCCTGAGACGTACTGCTTGGTTGTGAGGGTTGACTACTGACCGGTTCCTTATCCTTTGTTTCTTTAGGACTAGGTTTCTGAGACTGCACTTCAAAAGATTGTGTATGGTCATAGTTTTTTAAGACTTGGACTTGTTCTTCCAATGTTTTGATATCGACTACCGCTAATGGTTGGTTTAACTCTCCGAGCATCTTACTGGTGTTAGGATGACTTGCATATCCAGAATCATACAATCTTTTCAGTAGCATGTAATAATGTTCGTCATTGCCATTCATCAAATCATACTTTAACTGTTCTAATATCCCATAAAAAACACGGTTTGATAGCGTATACCCCTGCTCTGTCTGATCAGAAGTCACTTTATCTACCTGAATCCACTCACTTAATTGATTCAACCATCGTCCACCTTTTAGTTTCTTAGAATGAACAGGTTTCTTATGAGCACTTGTTTTTAACTCAATCGATTCAATCAGTGATAATCGATTAAATATACTCGTTTGTCTGGTTTTAGCTTGTCCAATTGCTAATTCTAAAGTTTTGACAAGATCACCACTTTTGGGGAACAAAGAGGGCGTTTGGTCAATCTGAAAGATGGCAATTAATGACTGGTTCATTCCAAGTTGAAGGTCACGATTATCGCGAAACGCGGCAACCACTAGATCTAATCGATCAATTAAATTAGATCGGTTATCAAAAGAAAGTAATTTCACAACTTGTTTAGTGTCACTGAGTTTTGAAACCTTCATGGTCTGTATTTCAGCCTTCAAACCTTGTACTTCTCGCTCAAGCGATTGCTTACTAGAGAGAATGATCACATATGTGATGGTAATCACGACTAAGCACAATATACTAGGCAACAATAAATATAACTTCTTAATTTTACCAGTCAATTCGATGTAACTCCTCTATCATCGTATCCTCACCAGGTTGATCAAGGGGATGGAAACCACCTTTAAAACCAAGTCGTTGAACCTGATTTTGATTCACACTTGACGACAGTATACCATAGTTTTTTAGGCATGTAATCTGAAACTTATCAATGTAGTAATCCTTGAACATGCTAAGTAATTCAAAGCTAGTTGCCCAAATCACGCCATTTTGAGGGACATCATACGTTGGTGTGATATTCGGTGGTATCAAACCATACACTGTTTTAATGACAACACGCGCACCTCTATCAGACAGTTTTTTTTCTAATCTATCCTGATGATGTTGACCACAATAAATAACAATTCGTTGGTCCAGTGGTGCCTTTAAATCTGGTAATTCTAGTAGACCTTGACTAGATTGCTGTTGTGGAGTAATTGCTGTATAGCCATACTTTTTCGTCGCAACTGCACCTGTTTTTTGTCCCACCGCAATTAACTTTTTAGTGTTCAAATGTTCAGGACCGAACATCACACCAGGCTGAGAAATAAAAATAGCAATATCACTTTCCATATCATCAAATTGGCACGATGTGAGCGACGCAGCTGGTAGATCTAAAGGATAAAACCCATTTTGTTTTAACTTATTTAATACAGAACCTTGTAAAATATGAGGTCTTATCACAATGACTGCTTTCATATCCCCTATTCTATTCAAAATAAAATGGGATTACTACGCAATCTCACCAGATAAATCAACTATATTGGCCTATAATGAAAATAACAGGGTTTTCTATGAAAAAAGTACTATTAACAGGTGGAAACGGGTTTATTGCAAAACATATTTTAGTTGACTTAGTGAATGCAGGCTACTCGGTCAATGTCACGTTAAGAGACCCTTCTGTTGTTGATATCTTAAAACAAAACCTTAAATCGCATATTAAAACATTTGATCAAGTTCAGTTTTTTGAAGCTGATCTAGAACTTGACCAAGGCTGGTCTGAAGCAATTAAGGGTTGTGAGGGCATTATTCATACCGCCTCACCGACGCCCATGTCTTCAGGTAATGACATTGAATCTTACCTATTAGCATCTAAGGACGGGACACTCAGAATATTGAAGCTTGCACTCGAACAAAAGGTATCAAGAATAGTCATTACCTCATCAATCGCCGCACTCATTTATCAAGATAATAGAGAATCTGTGCATACTTTCAATGAAGAGTCTAGAAGTGACCCTACGATGAGTAACATTGGTCTGTATGGTCAATCCAAAACAATCACAGACAATGCAGTATGGAGCTTCGCAAAAGAAAATAAAATGACCGGAGCAATCACTTGCATCTATCCTGGCTTGGTTTTGGGACCTTGTTTGGATGCACGTCTAAATATTTCTACATTATATCTTAATCAATTATTAAATGGTGCTTTTCCACTTGCCCCAAACTTTTCATGGCCAATTGTTGATGTTAGAGATGTCAGCAAGATACATCTGATGGCTGTTCATAAACCACGATTTGGTGGTGAAAAAGTGATTCTTGGAGAAGGGTCTTACTCATTGCTAGATATCAGTGATATCATTAAAGATAAGTTTCCTCAATTTAAAGATCGACTACCTAAGGGAGAACTACCCGAATTTTTATCTAAGTTATTAGGTTATATCGACCCAAAAATTAAAAATGTTTTAGGTGACCTTGGTGTCCAACTGGAAGCAAACAATAAACTATCTAAATCGATAGTTGGTGACATAGAACTGATTGACCCTGAAGAAAGCATCATTGATACAGTGAACTCTTTAATCAAAATGAAACTTGTCAATTAAGTCTCTGAATAATTTGGACCATCACCACCTTGTGGGGTTTTCCATTCAATATTTTGAGACATGTCTTTGATATCGCATGTTTTACAATGGATACAATTTTGAGCATTAATTTGAAATCTTGGCTTTCCTTTTTCAATTACCACTTCGTAGACACCTGCAGGGCAATACCGTGTTTCTGGGGAGGCAAATACTTTGTAATTATATGCAATTGCTTTTTTGGGATCTTTTAACACTAAATGAGCAGGCTGATTTTCTTGATGATATGTCGCTGTCAGTCGAACCGAAGTCAGTAAATCAAAGGAGTAAACGCCATCATGCTTTGGATACTTAATTGGTTGAAACTGATCTGCCTTTTTAGTTGCAAGATGATCAACATGGTGCCTCATTGTCCAAGGTGCATAACCAAAAGTTATTGTTTCAAATGCAGCATTCAATAGGCCGCCCCAAAGCCCGTATTTAAATCCAGGTCGAATATTTCTTACTCTTTTTAATTCCTGGCCAATAGCACTATTTCTAATCGCCTGATCATACCCTTTTAATTTTTTATTAGGATATTTTGCTATTAAATCCGCAGCGATCATACCACTTTTCATTGCATTGTGAATACCTTTGATTTTTGGGGTATTAACCATTCCACCAGCACACCCGACAATGAGTCCACCAGGCAATTCAAGCTGAGGTAAAGACTGCCACCCTCCCTCTGTCAAAGCTCTTGCACCATATGCAATACGTTGACCTTTTTTCAGTAAGTGTTTGCATAATGGGTGTAATTTAAATTGTTGAAAAATCTCATAAGGGTTCAAATAAGGGTTTTCATAATCCAGACCGATGACATAACCGATGGATACTTTTTGTGCACCATATTGGTATACAAATGATCCACCATAAGTTTTAGGGTCCAATGGCCAGCCAATTGAGTGCCATACTGCTCCAGGACGATGTTGCTTTTTAGGAATATCCCAAACCTCTTTTAAACCAATCGCATAGGTTTGAGGTTGTGCATGTTGATCTAATTTAAATGTTTGTATTAGAGATTTAGTCAATGATCCTCTTGCACCTTCTGCTAAAACAGTTGTCTTAGCATAGAGTGCCATTCCGGGTTGATAATTTTCGCCAGGCTCTCCGAGGGCATTTAATCCCATATCTCCGGTCATGACCCCTTTTAACTGACGCTTTTCGATAATGGGGCGATCTGCACTAAAACCTGGGAAGATCTGTACCCCCAATGATTCTGCATGAGTAGCTAAATATCGAGCAAATTGAGATAAACTAATGATATAATTACCATCATTTCGCATTTGAGGTGGTGTCGGCAATCGAGTCTTGCCTTTTTCAGTGAAATAATAAAATAAATCTTGGGTCACAGGTTCCATCAATGGCTTTTGATCATCTTGTTGCCATTGAGGAAGCAAGTCATTTAATGCACCTATCTCAAGCACTGCCCCAGAAACTAAATGTCCACCTATTTGGGCTGATTTTTCGATGACACAGACTTCTAAATTAGGCTGTAGTTGTTTCAACCGAATGGCTGTTGATAAACCCGCAGGTCCAGCTCCGATAATTAAAACATCAAAATGTATGGATTCCCTTTCTCCCATATGATTATTATATCACATATTTTAAGACCTCATGCTATAATGGTGATATTGGGGGAAATCATGAAAGTTCTTGTACCTGTCAAACACGTTATTGACTACAATGTGCAAATTCAAATTAAAGACGGCAAAGTGGTCAAAGACCATGTCAAACATGCAATGAATCCTTTTGATGAAATCGCTGTTGAAGCAGCAATACAATTAAAAGAGCAACAACATGTTGATGAAATTCACTGTATTAGTATTGGCTCAACAGACAGTACAGCCACTTTAAGACACGGATTAGCACTGGGTGCTGATACAGCAACTTTGATTGAAACAACGACAACATTAGCACCCCTACATATTGCTCAGGTTTTGAAAACCTACATCGAATTAAACCCAGTTGATTTAGTCATTATGGGTAAACAAGCTATTGATGATGATTCCAACCAAACACCCCAAATGCTTGCAGCCTTACTCAATTGGCCACAGGCCACGTTTGCCTCAAACATCAAAGTAAGCAAAAAGTGCTATGAAATCACCCGTGAAGTAGATGGTGGTTTAGAAACACTCCAAGTTCAACCACCTGCTATTATTTCAACTGATTTAAGACTCAACGAGCCAAGATTTGCAACACTACCGAATATTATGAAAGCAAAATCAAAGCCTTTTAAATCCATACCCATCGCAGATCTTAAATTAACTCTTGACCCTTACTATCAAGATCAAGGTGATGAACATCCACCTCAAAAAAAGGCAGGTAAAGCATTAAAATCTATTGATGCGCTTGCTCAAGCCATTCAGGATTCACTCTCATGAAAGTACTTGTCATTTGTCAACACCATCATGGACAGCTCAACCCATTAAATGCTGCTGTATTGCAAGCTAGTCTAAAATTTCATCAACGTTGTGATGCATTATTGATTGGTCATCAACTTGAACAAGCAATCAAAGATTTAATCCACTACCCGATGATTGAACAAATCATTACTTGTGATCAACCTATTTATGAACATCAATTAGCTGAAAATGTCAGCCAAGTCATTGCTAAAATTGGTGAAGAATATGATGTTATTCTTGCCCTAGGCTCTACTTGGGCGAAAGATATTTTACCAAGAGCTAGTGCATTATTAGGTGTTGCGATGCACAGTGATGTCATTGAAATCAAGAGTAAAGAAATATTTAAACGCCCTGTTTATGCAGGCAACGCCATTAAAACCATTAAAGATCAGCAAAAAAAGAAAGTCATGTCTATTCGCGCGACCGCTTTTGAGAAGGCATCCATCGACACAAAACATACCGCTAAAATAGTCTCTAACTCAACTAACATTTCGTGTCAAAAAACAAAATTCATCCGTTCTGAAACACCAGAATCATCGAGACCAGAACTCACTGCAGCTGATGTTGTTGTTTCGGGTGGACGAGGATTTGGCAGCAAAGAAAACTTTCAAAGACTTGAAAAATTAGCTGATCAATTAGGTGCTGCTATTGGTGCATCACGTGCTGCAGTTGATGCAGGGTATGTCCCCAATGACTATCAAGTGGGTCAAACGGGTAAAATTATTGCTCCTCAATTATATCTTTGTTTTGGTATTTCTGGTGCCATCCAACACTTAGCAGGGATGAAAGACAGTAAAATAATCATTGCAATTAACAAAGATCCTGAAGCGCCGATTTTCAAAGTCGCTGACTATCACTTTGTTGGTGACCTTTTTGAAGTGCTTGACGCGTTAGAGAAACAATTAGTGTTACCAAAATAATAACGCTTGCTTTTTTTCGAATCACTCTGATTTAATTTTAATTATTTAATAAATCCTTAATGTAATTTGGCTAATATAAAATAAGAATGATAAAAAAAATTAAACCATGTTTATACAAAATATCCGGTGACCATCAGGTGGAACGCGAATTTTCTGATGTTGATGCCCCTTGGTATTTACGCATGTGGGTTCTTTTTTTGTTCGACTGGTTTGGGAGTACAAGATGGTTAAACCAACTCTCAAAAAAACAAGCTATTGATCATTGTGTTAAACTTTCCCTTTTACACATTGAGTCAATTGAACAAAACCAACAACTCAAGACCATTTATGATCTACTCATATCATTTGAAGATCATTTTTCCGAACATCCATTTTTAAAATCATTTTGCGCTGCTTTCTTAATGTCTGAGTGTGTCACTTCAGCCTGTTATGAATCATATCTCATATTAACGAATCATGTTGACCAAATCACCCAGAGTACTTTCCATCAAAAAAACCCCCATTTTTGTGACATTAAAGCCAATAGAGCCAATTTTCCATTAGTAGCTCATTTAATTAATCAAGGCCATATACCTCAAAATTTCAAATCTTCCTCACTATTACCAGGATACGATATAGACAGAGAATTGATCAGATTTAATTTTATTTGGTCTATTGAGGTATTCTCATCAAATATTCCGTACCATTTTGGCAGAGAATTAATTCTCCTATTTCTAAAAACCAATGAAGATGATTTGCTGCACCAGTTATTCAAAATATACCCAATGAGTTATGCAGCGTTAAATCATACTTTTGATTGCAATATTAATGGAGAAATGCAGAAACACAATATTTTATCATTATGTATTATTTTTGGAAAATGGGATCTTGTTGGGCAAATTATTTCACATTGTGACCAAAGCACCATGATCGAATTTCCACGTATCAAGATTCCAGTGTTTCTCTTGTATGCTGGTCGATTTGAATCAAGTCGCTTTGATCAAACGACACAGTCTAAGATAAAAACATACATCTCCGAGAATAAATATAAGTTTTATGATCCTCCCAATCAGGGTGATACTTATGTGATACAGGTTAATAAGCATGGCAATGATATAAAAATAGTTAAAATGCCCAAGCTATTCGCTTTATGCTATGATGGCCTGTATGATATTGCATTTCAGCATTTAAAATTAAATTCAAGCATACTTTTTGAACAAGGTTATGATTTATATAGAGGAATACTCCAAAGAACGACTGATCAGAGTACATATACTTTATATCGCTTTAATTATAGACCCTCTAATTGGTTAACCTCAGCACTCAAAATTTTATTAGATTCTTTACTTCAGTTCACAAGTCCAAATTTAGAGCCGAGGATAAATAGCGCTGAACAATTAGCTATTGAGATAATCAAAAACAATACCAAACTAAATATTTATAATTTAAATTGGTTATTAAGTCAGTATGAAATTGAATATAGTTTTAAAAATGCTGCTGAATCTCGTATTTACAAAACCATATTCATGTTTATTGCAGACCAATTAGATACCATCATTTTTGGCAATGATAGCAGCACTGACCCAATAGATTCTCAAGCGGCCTTGGTCGAAATACATAATTTCCTTAATAAGGTCCGTCAATCTCCAAAGGCGCAACAAATGTTAGCTCATTGTGCTCCTATCTTTGCTGCTTTTTATGATCTTAATCCATACTTAGACCTTCCGTTTTGTGACATCACAGAGTACGAAAAACTATGTCGTCATTGGACTGCAGAAACAAAAATTGAAGATGTACACACTTTCCCCCAATTATTTGCACGCATGATGTCATCTGAGCTCAACGATGATACCCATTCGCAATGTGTTTCAAAAACCCAATTAAACAACCAGTATAATCTGGTCTTGTATCAAGTGTTGCGTCATCATAAATGGCAAATTCACTCATCCATCAACCAAATCATTTTATCTAGTAATCATGGATTAAGTCAGACCATAATCACCCATCTACTTCGTTTACCAAAAGAAATAGATCTAACCGGACTGTACGTACACTACTATCACAATCTCTCTCTTTATTGTCAAAATGAGCAAATTGGAAGGCATATTCATGGTTTTCTGTTTAGTGAAGACGCACTAGATCACAAGATCATGAGCCTCTTTAATTATGCAAAAATAAGATCTCACTCAAAAAAATTAATCAGAGATACCGCCAACAATGAGCAAAAGGAATTAGGGTGCCGGTGTTTTTAACAGCGGTTCATACCCTCATTTTAAAATTGTACTAGACTCTTGATGCGAGGAATGCATTGACACCTTCTCCTAACATCATAAATGCCATTGCAACAAGAATGACACCCATCACCTTAGTGACGATACGAACTCCTGAATCTTTCAATATAGACTTAATGTCAGGTGCAAAATATAAAAAAGTGTATATGATCAGCACCAAAATTAAATTTGCGACACTCACCTTTAACTTATCAAACAATGATGGGGCTGCCCTGGAGACAAAGACCATAACCACTGTCATCGCACCAGGACCAGTGATCAGTGGTAATGACATTGGCACCACAGCAATATCAGGTGTTTTATTTTGCTTTGGATCTTGATCAACTTGATGCATACTGGTTTGATTTGATTGCAACATATGAAGACCCATTAATGTAATGATGAGACCTCCGGCTAATTGTAGTGCATAAATTTTAATACCAAATAAATTCAGTATAGAGGCTCCCAAAAAAGTCACCACTAGTAGGATGATAAAACAAGAGAAAGCAGTTTTTCGAGCTATCTGTCTCTGAGTGGTGATAGGTTGATCTCCAACGAGGCCAAGAAATATCCCCACCCCACCAAATGGGTTTGTCATTGCAAACATGGTGGTGAAATACATTACTAAATCTTGATAACCCATAAAAAAATACCTCAGTCAAAAACATCATCATAACTCAAATCATTTGACATTCACAATGATTTGATCTGAATAACACCTCAAGAAAATTTGCTTGACTCAGCGAATGTATGTTAAATGTTATTTCAATTTGAGAAAATGATTAAACTACTCCATGTCTTCGTGTGGGGCCCACCAATGATGATGTTGCTTCTGGGCGTGGGTATTGTTCTAATGATTCGGTTGAGATGTGTGCCTCTCACCCAATTATTTTCATCGTTCAAAGCGTTATCCCGTTCGAATGATCATGGCGACATTACCCCTTTAGAGTCGTTAATGACCATATTGGCTTCAACTGTTGGTATCGGTAACATTGCAGGTATTGCAACAGCAATTGCGATTGGTGGACCGGGCGCATTATTTTGGATGAACTGTGCAGCAATCATTGGTATGGCAACAGCCTATTCTGAGGCTTATTTAGCTGTTAAATACCGTGAAAAATCCCCTAATGGCGAATATATTGGTGGACCTATGTATTATATCCAAAATGGCTTAAAAAAGCCCCTACAAGCTACTTTATTTGCTATTTTTGGTACCATTGCAGGGCTTGGCATAGTCATGGTGCAATCAAATACTGTGGCACAAATTGCGTTTGAGCACTTTTCAATCAATGAACTGCAAAGTGGGCTAATCATGGCAGTCTGTATTGCGATTACAATTATTGGTGGTATTAAGCAAATTGCAAAGGCATCGGCTTACTTAGTCCCATTGATGTCCGCGATCTATATCATCGCGTGTATGATCGGTATTCTCCTGCATGTTCGTGATATTCCAGGTATCATTGCACTCGTCATTCATCATGCCTTTGAACCCACCGCTGCATCAGGAGGTTTTTTGGGTGCATCAATTTTCTTAACCATGCAAATGGGTATTGGGCGAGGCATTTTCTCTAATGAAGCAGGACTGGGCTCAACGCCCATACTACATGCCTGTGCGAAAACAAATAGCCCTCACCAGCAGAGATTAATTGGTGCCTTAGGGCCATGCATTGATACACTCTTGATTTGTAATCTAACAGGGTTGGTCATCTTGTTATCTGGCTTTTGGAATAGTGGTATTAATGGTGCTGAATTAACGGCAAGAAGCATGAGCCAATTACTCCCACTCACCCAACATTGGATTGTGAGCATTTCTGTCATATTATTTGCATTCACATCCATTCTGGGATGGTATGTCTACAGTGAGCGTTGTTTGAGGTTTTTAGCCGGTGAGATGATCATTCGCCCTTACCAATTTTTTTGGATCATTGTCATTCCCATTGGCGCATCGATGGCACTCAATCTTGTTTGGCTGATGGCAGATATTGCTAACGCGTTGATGGCCATTCCAAATTTAATTGCATTATATGCGCTTAGACATCAAATCAATACCTCAGATTAATAACCGCCATCATTTCATGCTAAACACCAGGGTGATCGGCTATTCAAATCAGACCTTCCACTCATTTCACTCTAATGATTCTAATGGCAATACTAGCAAATAATGATCAATTGCGTTAAAATTGTATTTATGGGGGCGCTTGGCTTCGACGTGAATTACAAAACTCGAGGTGCATGTCGAGCTTGCAAAGTAGCTCGTAAAACCAATTGCTCAACATATAGTTGCAAACAAAAAAGCATCTAACGATGCCTTCTTCGCTGAAGACGCAATAGCGGCCTAAGTGAACCACAACAAGTTTGTGCTTGTGCGAATTTAGCGTGGTCATATTACACAAGATCGCATACTTAGAAGCCTAGTCTAAGTGTGTTAAATAAATAGGATCGGTATTTTGCCTTTTGCACATTAAAGGCTCAATATTTAAATCAATCAATGATGCTAAGCATGTAGTACCAACAGCGGCGGATTTGCGGACGCGGGTTCGATTCCCGCCGCCTCCACCATTTTTATTCCTTTGGTTTCCATTGAAGTGACATCTCCCCTTTCATATTGATTAGCTCAAACTGTGATGGTAAATCGACCACATTCAACAATGCACCAAGAGATTCAATTGTTTTAAGGGGCGTGTTGGTTAAAAATCCATCTATTGATAAATCATGGTTGTTATAATCATAGCCTGTGAAAGTTGGTGTTTGGGGTAAGCCCCAATGAAATGACTGTGGAATATTGGCGTGGGTTGTGAGCCAAGACTCAGTATGATTGAAATCACCTGCAAAAATACAAGGCTGATATAAATGCTTTGCTTGAGGTGCAGTCAACCATTGGTCTACTAAGCTATGTCCAACCCCAGGGTGATGCACGGAACCAACCTGAAGATCATAACCCAATAGATGTTTAAAGCGTGCGAATATCCATGGTTTGATGCTGTGATTTTCAAATTCAAGATTACCACACACTGGATCTTCTAAAAGACCAAAATATGATGTGTGATAGCCAATAACAACATAATCTGCTTTATTTTCTTTTTGATGATAAATAAAACGATGATCTGGAAATAACGAAAGTAATCGTTGAGGATCTGTACACTCTTGAAAACACAGAAATGACATTTGACGCATTCGTTTTAACAATTCAGGATGAGCTGATGCTAAATGTTTCATTCGGTTTGAAAACTTCAGGACGCCCTGATCACTCAATATATGATAAGCTAATTCAATACTATGAAATAAGATCATTTTAAAGGTCTTTTGCAACCCATGCTCTTTATTTTTCATTAAATTAAATATGTTTTGTCTATCCTGAATCAGTGCTTTTTTATTATTGCTTAGACAACTTGAAGATTGGTGTACAAAAGCCTTAATCAGCTTTTGATCGATGATCATCGATGTAGGCTCATTCTGACGAATGTAATGTTCAAAGACAAACACACCGAAATCATATAAAAAAGCATATAATCTCAGATCCTGATGAGATGATTGATAAACAGAAAAACAAAACTCTGACCCTAATAGCTGTGCTTTAATTTCTTGATATTCTGGCAATAAGCACATTAAATAATGTAAATATTGATCAGATAATAAATTCCATGTGATGATATTGATCTCAACTCCTTTGGCTAAGCTGATTGAGCACATAACAGGGATATGATCAGAGACACCTCGAATCATCCGAATGAGTTCCGGAGAAAATACTAATTGATCTTTAAAAGACTTAGACATGTAATCAGACCATTCCAAACTTGATGACTTATTCAGTAAATCACTAATTTATATAGTATAGCACATTGAATTTATTGCTTTTTTTAGGCAAAAATGATATCCTTAGTCTATGACTAAGTCTTTAAGTAACGATGAGTATAAGATCCGCACTCATTTATCTGAGTTTCTTCCATTATGCGGTGTTACTTACTCTCCAACACTCGATCATCACGATGGAAAATTATACACATACATCCACGATATCAGTGGATATATCTTAGATCAAAGTACAATGCTTGAGTTTCCAGCATTCTCACCAAATGTACAACGTTTTCGACATTTTCAATTATTAGTCTTAACTCCGATTATTCATGGCTTACTCACGATTCCTGTTTCTTTATTTCGTATTTTTAAATTAATCCCCATATATTATGCCTTAACGAGTGATGATTTCTCTACATTTAGTTACAGATATTTAAGAAATTTAATCAGACTGGTTGTCCGTCCATTGAACATTTTAATGATGTGCCTATCTAACCTTATTGGTTTAGTCATGCCAATGTATGGCGCAAGAATGTATGGTGCATGGGAAGCACTCGAAGTGGGGGCGCCTATCAATCCTAATGATTATAAGAAAAAACCTTTACATTATCTTTTATTTAACCTTTCTGATATTGGCAGCCCGCATTATTTCCTAGGCATGTGTATGCAACCATGTAAAAAAATAGAAACGAATTTGCTAGCTCAATTGCCTCGTTATACTAAACAATACCCACTTGGCACAAATCCTACAGGATGGTTATTTACTCAGCTTTTAATCCTGAATCTTATTGAACATAATTTGATTGAATTTAATGACAATGATAAAGAAGTTGTAATTTCTCGGCTCGGAAAAACAATACAATATTTAAAAGACATTCATAAATCTGTCTATACCGAGACCGATAATCGTGATGAGCCCTGGCCATGTCAATTAGACAACTCTAGCCCTTTTTTATGGCTTATTCAACAAATTTGTATTGCTTATGTTTTTCCTATCACTTCATTGTCATGTAGAGATTTAAACTATGAACGTTCTTTAAAAGCATCTGAGCAGCCTAACAAAACACTCATCAAGACGCTCTATACACAACTAGAAGACTTAGAACAAAAATCAAATACAAGAACCTGCAGTTTCTAAAAGGATTTCCTCACACGATCTATTAATTGGTGCTATAACTATGTGATGGAGATTTTCACACTAAACCATTTATGGGCTTATCTGACATTAACCATTATGGAAATTATACTTGGTATAGATAATATCGTCTTTATCAGTATCGCCGTCTCAAAAATAAAAAATCCTTCTCTAAAAGAAAGACTAAGAAAAATTGGCTTGTTTCTCGCACTTATTCTACGTCTACTACTCTTATTCTCCATTACATGGGTCATTGGGCTTAAAGCGCCATTATTCTCATTATTTGATTATCAAATTACTGGAAAAGACATTATATTAATCGGTGGCGGTTTGTTTTTACTTGTAAAAGGGACTTTTGAAATCCATGATACCGTCTCTTGTGAGACACACCATACAACCACGGTTATGAGTCAATCTCCGTTTTGGATTGTGCTACAAATTGGCATCATGGATCTGATTTTTTCTCTTGATTCAATTATTACTGCTATCGGTATGTCAAGAAATCTATGGATCATGTCATCAGCAATCATCACTGCCATTATCGTGATGCTTTTATGTGCAAAAAAAATAGGTCAATTTATTGAGCAACATCCATCGATCAAAATACTTGCACTCTCTTTCCTGATCTTAATAGGCGTCATGTTAATTGCAGAAGGATTTGAGGCTAAAATTGACAAGTCCTATATCTATTTTGCAATTGCTTTTTCACTCTGCGTCGAATCGATTAATTTAAAGTATAAAGCCAATGAACAACATCATCATCAAAAAAAATGAAGCCTAACTCTTTTTAATCACTGGCATATCTTTTTGGCTTTCAATCTCAATACACTCTTGCACAATTTGATCTAATCGATTAGAAAAAAATCCACCTGAAGACGTTTTATTTAATTCTGTCAATTTTTCTACTTTGTTGTCATCATGACTGTCAATAATCTTGATTAATTCATTTATTTTATCCTGCTTTAATTCAAAGTTGCGCCACCCTTTCCAATTATCTTTTATAAGATTAGTAATCTTTTCACGCCATGGCTCTTGAGGATTGTCTTTTCTTAATCTACTGGACACATAGAGACTTAAAATTTCTTTTTGCCTGCCTTGAGGACTCATTGAAGCGATGTCGATCGCATCATTAATGCTTTTTGCTAATGCTTCACTAGACATATCCGATTCATGTGCGTAGGTAAACAACCATTTCTGAAATGCAGAAATCCACGTAGGGTTCTCGAAATCTGATTGTAATAGCTGTTTATTTGCGACTAGATTATCAATCTCTACCAATACACGCGCAATTTTATATGCATCTGTCCGATTAAAGAGATTAATATAATCCTCATTTGTATTGTAATCTTTACGCAGTAGACTCCCTCCTCCCCGTGAAATTGATGAGCGCTCAAAAGTCTCTTCTAAATCGAGAATATAAGTTTCTCCATTTTTGTCGACCATCACGTTAGACATATTTGCATCCATTAAAACCCGCCCTGTTTTTGCATACAACTTAAAACATGCTGAGACCATCATATTGATAATCTCATTCTCTTCACGAACCCCGATAAGATCACTCACCTCCTGACACTGGACAAAAGGTAGTTTGAGATATTGACAACCACCTTGGACTTCGGCCTTTCCAAGCGCTCCGTTGATGCTATTCCATAATCTAGCTGATCTTTCTAATCCCGAGCTGATCTTATCCTTAGAAAGTGCCTTCGGAATTCTTATCACATGTTGATCACCCTGAACCCAAGCAAATACACAATTATTTGTTCCTTGACCAAGATAATCATATTGACTAGCATCTAAATCCAATACCTCTGTTCCGTTTTCATTCAGCTTTTTGATCCTTCCGCTCTGCCTAAAAATTAAAGACGTCGAATCTAAAGCAAATACTTCATCAAATGAACCCGATTCAAGGATGCTAAAAATTTTTGGATTCGTTACTTTGAAGACTAAATCTTTAAAAGTTGAAATCATATCCACATTATGAGATACAATCATTTTTTCCTTATCAAATTTTAGCACTTTCGCGCCTCGTTTAAACTTTTGATTGTTAAATACGACTCTACCCTGATTGACTGAAATCTTAATCCCATTGAGCTCCAATGGATTAGTAAAGGATGTAGGGCATGTAAGTGGACCAAATACACTCTGATGAATCGAAAGTAAAGGTTTGTTTGCTGTTTCTATTGTATAAAAAGGTGATTTGAATTGAATTGTATACATTGTTTATTATTACCTCATGATGGTTTTAGATTAATATAGAGAATCACATTATTGTCGTAAATTGCTTCTCCTCTCTTCTCTAGACATGGATGAAAGTGTATCTGCAAGACCGTTGATATTATCTTTAATTTTAACTAACCTTGATGGTTTTAATTGAGATAATCCGAAAATTGACTTTGGAATAGCTTCCAATGCTTGATTCATTGCTGTTTTTTCATATGTTGGACTGTTGACAATAGTCCACATTGATTGCATCACTTTAAATTTTTTTTCCTTTACTCCCTTAGGGCATGACCCTTTCATAATACATTCCACATCTAACACTGTACACTGCACTTTTTTTGATTGCAGATACTCTGTGAATTCATTTGTTAACAATGTTTTTAACTGATCTTGAGGTGAATCGGATTTGAAAGAATAAACCTCATTACCACTCACTGAAGTTGTGCCTATTTTTGTTAATTCGCGTAGAGCGGCTACTTTTTGGTTTCTCATACATGCCCTGATAAAACCGAGTGTTGGCATCTTCCCTGTCTTCGCTGATAATTCATACATAAACCTTGTGATGACTTGGAATCGCTTAGTATTCTGTTGATTTTGTGGAAATAGAGCGATCCATGGCTGATATACTGTTATAGTGTTGGCTAGGTTTTTATTTGGGCAATTTTTCCAATTAAGATCACACTTTACCTCTTGTAAAAATCTTGCCCGATTTTCTGGATTAGCTTCAGATATCTGCTTACCTAAACTGAGCAACTTCCCTAATACATATTCTACATCCTCAGCTTTCATCTTGTCTTCGGATACCTCCCTATAAGCCAACTTAATCGCTTTCTTATACGCATCGGGTCTCTTTATACACTGCTCGTCAACAAACTGATTCACTACTGTCTGTTGGTCCTTATCATTGTAGAAGTCTAAATAATGTTTGGGGCTAATGACTTCTCCATTTGATTGGAGATCACCTAAATACTTTTCAAAACTTTGTGCCATATTTTTTCTATTTATTGTCGCTTTAATTACTGAAGATCATCTTCAAGTAACTCTAATATCATTATAGCTCATCTCACTATGACTGGTGTACTTTAGAGCCTTCGAATATTTCTTGACTATTTACATCTATGGTCCTTTTAATTAAGGACATCACCATATTTCATAGCATGAATAAAGAATTAGTTATAGGAGGAGAATTTTGTTAATATCTATAGGTAATGGACTGTTGATATGAAACTTAAAATGACTGTTTTTCTTCAATCCCTCATTGTAATCGTGTTTGGCTTGGTCTCAGCTTTTTGTCAGATTAGTTATACTCATATCCTGACACGATTTCTCTCTTTGGATCTCTATGGTGATTTTACTGTGGCATGGAACAGTATACTATTGATTTCCTCCGTCGTTGTGTTTGGATCAGACCTTACGACTCAACGCTTTTTATCTTTTTATCAAATACATCATAATCATCAAAAAAAACACGATCTGATCTATTGGGTATTAACCACTCTACTTCAATCAAGTATGATACTTGCCTGCACTTACATGCTCTTTTGGCTCATCGCCTCTATTTTCCATATCTCATTAATATACCAATTTGATAGCTGGCACCTTGCAATGTTTACGGTCATTTTAGCACCTTTTTATGCCGTTTTTTTGATTGCCAATAGTCTGATTATGGGATATGGATATATACTTTTGGCTACATTTTTAAAAACAGTATTTCTAAACGGCATACAACTGATTGTGATTTACAGCTTTTTCAATCTGGTAGATCTCCATGGTGTCACAGGGTTGTCCTCTTTGATCATGTGTATCCTTGTCACAATCATGCTCATCAATACTCTAATTACCTTGCTCATTCCTAATAATGAAATTTTCCGATCGCTCTTTACTCAACAAGCTCACGATCACCAAGACAAACAATGGCCTTCCCTATCGCGAGGATTTTTTATCAACACCGTCAATTATATGCTTGTTACAACGATGGATCTTTACATTATAGAAGTATTTTGCCCAAAAGAAGGATTAGTAGGACTGTATTCTATTTGTCTCAGCATGATCTCCATTTTATTCATTCTCAATGCTTCTCTTAGCAACCAATTAAGAAACGATATCATGAATATTAAAGACATGAACCAAAAACAATTAAAGCAACTGCAAAAATCATTAGACATATATAATCTCATGAAACTCATCTTATTAATCCTTGCTGTAGGGATTTCATGGTCTTTCAGAGCAGCTATATTTTCATTTTTTCATGTTCAAACCACCTACGCATATCTATTATTGCCGCTGATGTTCTTCAGCTGCTATCTACAAGATGATGCTTATCCATTTGCTTATCTAATGGCCAACGGACAATCTTATTTTGTCGAAAAAACCAGATTCATTGCAACGATAATCATGAGTCTTACTGGCACTATACTTGTTTTTCCATTGAATATTTATGGTGTTGCTCTGGCAACTATGATTGCCCGAATATTCACACGGGTCAAATTCATTAGACGTTACCAATCAATGTGTAAAATACGCTTTTATAGCGTTATATAAACTCTTTTATTATCTAAAGCTATTGTGATATATTATAAAAAAATATGAATGAAACACATCCAAACACCTCACATTTTCCTTGGGAAATCACCACAATACATTTTTTTCATAAAGGAAAAGCACATCATGCTTTAATTGATCTACAGACCTATTACAGCTATACCTATTTAGACGATCAAATGCGACAACATAAATTCATTTGGCTAATATTCACATTACCTCTTCTAGAATTAATACTCATCGTGCCATCTGTGATGACCCTCTTGAAAAAACGACATCAAGTCCATTTAACTTTTCATACTATGATATATCCAATCATGATATTTGGGATGTGGTTTTCTGCATTCTATGGCCTCTTTGATCCTCAACGTGCTATGATTTTATTCAGTCGGTTTGAAGCATCAGCACGCAATGTCCCTCAAAAGCTAGAAGATAGACCTCATCCACATGAACACTTTTTTGGTCGAATTTTAATGAATGAGCCTTTAAAACCATTTTATTTTATTGCCCCATGTTTACAGCCAAGAAAAGTCATTAATCAAGACTGGTTGTATCATTATTCATCTGGGAATCCAACTAACTGCCCAATTTTTAAACACAAATGATCACACTCTATATCAGAGCATTCATGAGCCGATTCGGCACGTAGATCATCTTTTTAATCTGTGATCCATCTAAACGTTGCTGAATCTTCTCATCGGCCATAAAAAGAACCTCTACCTCTGCCTGAGAAAGATGACTGTCTATCTCAATGGTTTTTACTTTTTTGCCATTGATACATAAATTAATACTGACTTGGTGTTCTTTAAGATATTGCTCATCTGCTTTAGGCCATTGAGATAATGCAATACTGTCTGGATGACCTAATGCACTCCAAATCTCTTCCGCCAAATGAGGTGCAAAAGGAGATAGCACCTGGATAAACATAGACCATTCCTTATAAGGCAAGGTAGGCTCTACTTTACATAAATTTAGAAATTGCATCATTTGTGCAACTGCAGTATTAAACTTTAACGCCTCAATATCCTGAGTGACTTTTTGAATCGTCTGATGTAATCCCTTCAACCACGCATCTGATACGGGCGCATCTTTTTGAATACGATCAGCTAATTGGTTGGAAGTTTCATCAATTGATAAACGCCAAACCCGTTGTAAAAAATGATATACACCACGTACACCATTCATTTGCCATGGTTTTGTCATATCTAATGGCCCCATGAACATTTCGTAAAGACGAAGGGCATCCGCACCATATTCATCAACAACTGAATCAGGGTTCACCACATTTAATTTAGATTTTGACATCTTCTCAATCATTGTGTTGACTGGCCGATGATCTAGGCGCGTAAAAAACTGCCCTTGTTCCTCTACCACATCAGATTCATGATAATATTTACCCGCTTGATCTCGGTAACTTTGCGCTAAAATCATGCCTTGATTAAATAACTTTTTAAATGGCTCATCATGAGAAACTAATCCACAGTCAAAAAGAACTTTGTGCCAAAAACGGGCATACAATAAATGTGATACCGCATGCTCTAACCCCCCAATATACAAATCCACCTGTCCCCAGTATGCCTGTGCTTCAAATGAAAATGGCGCTTGGGTGTTTTTAGGATCCATATACCGTAGGTAATACCAACAAGAGCCAGCCCATTGGGGCATCGTATTAGTTTCTCGATGCATGGTCTGACCTGCTTCAGAAAATGTCACCCAATCACTCACATTTGCAAGCGGGGGTTCTCCAGATGCTGTTGGTTTAAACATCGCGACTTTAGGTAAATGTACTGGTAGAGAATCTGCTTTGACTGTATGCATGACACCTTGTTCATCATAATAAATAGGGAACGGCTCACCCCAATATCGCTGCCTTGAAAACAACCAATCTCGTAACTTATAAGTGGTGACCTGACGAGCCACTCCCTGTTGAAGCAAACTATTCTTAATTCGTTCTTTCGCAATGGATACATCCAAACCATCATATACACCAGAGTGAATCATTTGGTCCTGATCGTTGATCACAATCTGTATTGGAAGATCAAATTTTTCAGCAAAATCACGATCACGCTCATCATGTCCAGGAACAGACATCACTGCACCCGTACCATAATCTAGCTTAACATAATCTGCAACATAGACTGGTAAAGGCTGATCCAACAGCGGATGGTTCACTTGAAGACCGGTGTATACCCCTGTTTTCTCCTTGCCTGCTAGTGTCTCACGAGCTCTATCAGATAACTGACTCACCTGCTGACAATAGGCCTCTACCGTTTTTTTCACCTCACCTGTACAGTAAGATAAACATGGATGATTTGGAGCAACTACTATAAAAGTTGCACCCATTAATGTCTCAGGTCGAGTAGTAAATACGGTCAAGCTGAATTGGTGTTCAAGTACTTGAAAGTCAATTTCAAGGCCCTGCGATTGCCCAATCCAATGTCGTTGCATTTCTTTCACATTCTCTGGCCAATCTAAGTCGTCTAACCCACTTAATAGACGTTCAGCATATTCAGTGATTTTCAACATCCATTGTCGCATCACCTTTTGCTCAACTGGATCCCCTGTCTCAACATAACGCCCATCCTGGACCTCCTCATTAGCGAGCACAGTTTGTTGTGCAGGACACCAATTGACAGGGACATCAGCTAAATAGGCGAGTCCTCGTTCAAATAGTTTTAAAAAGATCCACTGTGTCCAACGATAATAATCTGGATCACTCGTTGAGATTTCTCGATCCCAATCATATGCTAACCCTAGACGTTGAATCTGACGCTTAAAATTAGCAGTATTCTCTTTAGTTAATGATGCCGGGTGTTGATTTGTTCTCATTGCTGCACGCTCTGCAGGCAACCCAAAAGAGTCCCATCCCATTGGGTGTAATACATTGAACCCGTTCATTGTTTTATAACGAGCAATAATATCCGTTGCCGTATATCCCTCAGGATGACCCACATGTAAACCAGCTCCAGAAGGATAAGGAAACATGCCCAACACATAATATTTTGGGAGGCTAGTATCTAACTCTCGTTTAAAGGTGTGGTGCTGAGCCCAGTAAGCTTGCCATTTTTGTTCAATTACATCTGGCTGGTATTCATATAATTTCATCTGTGTTCACAACATGTCATGACTATGATATTCACATAAAAGAACATCAAAAATCAATACATCTTACAATACAGCAACTTACTTATTTTTTTTCGTATTTGGCAAATTGGAGTCATTTTCATTATCATTATCATAGCTTCTTTTGCTACTAACTTTTTGTGGTGAAACAAAGACAGAGATTTTTCCTGTAATTGATGCAGGATCTTTTAATCTTGTCTCTATTTTAGTGTACCAATCGAATTCCCCGATAATGACCGCAGTGTCTTGTTGATCTGGGTGATATGAATGTGAATGACCAGGCTTTATCTGAGCATTTGCAGATTCAATGCACACAACATGCTCCCCGACAAAGAGTGCCGGATTATGTCCATGCAAATTTTTAAATGAACCAGGGAAAGGACGCTGTTGATCATTTCGATTACCAACAAATAATGACAGTATATTATGATTTGCTGTGTCTAGACTGAGTAAGTAAAGTAATCTTTGTGGATCTGAGATCACACAATTAATCTTTTCTACATTAGTCTGAACAGAATCTTTAAGATTCAGTTCCGGTGTATCTTTAAAGAGTAAGTATTTCTCAGGTTTTCCTTTCATATAAGTTAAGTACTGATTATAACGCTGACAAAATTTTTCAAAACTAATACCCGTTTGATCAAAATAATCCTTGTTGATTGGAATATCTGACTCTGACATGACCATTGGTGCATGTGATATGAGCATCGGTTGGTGATCAACCATCACCACTTCAGCTAATGAAACTCGCTTTAAATAGGTCTTTACACATTGTGTAATAGTTTGATGATACGTCTCAAAATCTTCAGGTGAATATGCTAGGAGTATTTCCATTTTCAAACACAATTCATGAAAAGATTTACTCGTCTGAAAATAGGGTAACGTTTGAACACCGAGGTCCTCTCGATCAGTATCCCAATAGACCCCTGGTTGAATGTCACTTTTAGATTGGATTTTGAAAAAACACTCAATAAATGCAAGCGTATGGTTCGAAAGAATACTTTTAAATTGAGGATCGATTTCTATTAATCGGTTAAGGAAAATAAGTACCATTAAATCATCACCCATTCGATCATGTAATTCATCACCAATGGATAAGACATGCTGAGTGGGGCACTCTGTTTTCAATTCAATATTGGAAATGATTCGATACATCTGCCCAACATTCTCAATAATCTGATCTGCATCACTTTCACTGAAATGACCTATAATATCCTCAATTTTTTTCAATTGATACTCTTCATTTGAGGCACCCGCAGGTCGCTCGTAAAAATCATTAAGATCCTGATTGGTATCAAGCTGATAAACACCATTTCGTTGCTGTATATCAAGCAACATTAAAAACTGAAAGTGTTCAGATGAACAAGTCCGTTCATAGATAGCCTTAAATTGATCATTTTCCTCATCAAATAACCGCTCTAGTTCAGTTCGATCTATTGTTCCTAGAAGCAAGGCTTCATCAATCATTTGAGACCTTATCTCACTTTTTCTTGCTGAATCATTGCTTTTATCATTATATTCACTATACATTGATGCGACAGTAGCACGACCAAATTCTAAATCTTCTTTAATCTGAATCACATTGTATCGTAACAATTGATGAATTGCATGGCACACATTTGCATTCATGTCAGCTAATATAATTGTACTGTTTGGTAACATGGTTTGTTGACTACGATCTGCTTGGATTGGATAATTCATCCATGATCCAGGGTCCTGAATTTTTCTAAACACGTTTGGCATGATGATACACTCTTTTTTTTGTTATATTGTAATTATAGTCAAGTTTACGTAAATAATTACCTATATAATCAATATATTTCATTTATTCATCGTAGTTAATTTTAGAAGTAGAGTATAATTTATTTGATATATGATATCTATGAGATCAATAATTAATATTAATGAGGCTTAGACTCATTGTCTTGAGGAGGAATAAACTCATTAGTCACAATAAATGTTGTTTGATCAGCCTGGGATCTGGCATCCGATATTTTAATCTGTGTAGGGTGTTGAATTAGGGGTGTGATCACTATTCTGGTGTGCTCAGAGCTTGAAAAATCTGAATCCACATGTTCTTGGGGACCATCAGTGACAGCTGCCAACGTCTCTAATGGTAAGTATTGAGGAAAAGATAAGGGTTTACTTGTATCATGCCCAAAAATATTTTTGCAGCCATGTGGAAAAGGTGCGTGTTGTAGAAAACGATTATAACAATGTCGAAACAAAATATGATGTTGAGTTTGATCATGACTTAAAAGTTCATAAAATCGATCTGGATCACGAATTTTATCGTTTATTTTTTCAGCTATCACGCCTAAATCATCTTCTAAATCAACACAATCATCGCTAGACCAGTCTGAAGAATTTTGACTCAAAATCCCAATATATTGATTATAAGTGTCACAAAATGTCTCAAAATCGATACCTTGTTTGTTAAATGTATCCTGATCTGTATCGTAAGTATCTGCAGCAGTGAGTACCAAAGGTGCATGCGTAAAGATAATCGATTGACCCTGTGTGGTTTGAGCAAGTTGTATTAAAGCTAATTTTGGAAACAAATGCTCAATGACTTGACGATGAAAGCGAGCTAATGCACTTTTACATACCTCTGGCCGATAATGGTTTAAAATTTCAAACGTGAGACACGCTACCTGATAAGAGCGTGTTGTACTAAAGAATAATTCTGATTGTGCACCTAACCTATTTTTAAATGTATCCCAAAAACAGCCCTTATAATGGCCTTCACAGCTTTTAACTTGATCAACCATTTGAAAAAATTCTTCTATAAACCCAAGTGTGTGGTTAGATAATAAATGATCACATTGGAGATTGATATTCGATAATCGAGTCAATAACATGATCACCTTAATATCATCACCCATACGATCTTGTAACTCATCACCAATGAATTTGATGGCAACAATATGCTTTGGAGATTTCAAACGAATGCCATTGAGTATTTTTTGATACTGATTCATTCTTTGGATCAGTTTTATTGCCAAGACATTCCACTCTTCCTCAGATTTCAAAGCAAAAATGTCATCAATCGATTTTAATGTCAATAACTCATCAATTGATTCATAAAAATCAATTTCTAAAGGATCATCATCTTGAATCGCCATGAGTAATTCAAATTGCGCCTTTTCATCACCCAGTGTCTCATCAGGACAAATTTCAATCACATCATGACGAAGTAACCAATAAATTAAATAAGTCGGATTTGCATTGAGATCCGGAAAAACAAGCGTACTGTTCTCTTCTGGAGGAAACTCCCCCCTGATATTGGCATCTGGATATTGTCGCCATTCACCACCAAGGTTTGCACCGATGTATAAAAGTGGTTGATCTGATTCTGGCATAATATTTCCTTTAACTTATTTTTATGTTAATATTATAGACAATATCAGTAATAAAAAAAGCGTAATTGATCATCCTGTCAGAAAAATACATCTTTTTTGACGACTCAAAAATAAGTTATGGTAAGATGAAATAAGATGAAGATTATATTTGGAAAATTAGCCGGTGGTTTCTTCGGTTTTTTATTTGGACTACCCTTTGGCGTCAGTCTTTTTGGTATGCTATTTGGTATTTGGTATGGTCATCGATTAGATGTTGCAGTTGAAAAATTAGGGTGGGCGAAGATGGGCTTTCAATTTCATAGCCAAACCCTTCTAAAAGATCGATTCCATAAATGTTTATTTTCAATTATGGGTTTCATCGCAAAATCAGATGGTCAGGTAGATCAAGACGAAATCCGAATCGCCTCAATATTTATGCAACGCCTTGGATTGAAAAGTCATGCTGAAAAAACCATGGCAATTGATGCATTTAATTACGGTAAATCACTCTCTTTTAATCTTGACCAACAAATTAATATTATTCGTACAGTCGGATTTGGGAACCCCAAACTTTTAAACCAATTCTGCATGTTGCAAAAAGAAGCTGCCACTTTAAACGGGCAGATTCATCCACAAAAACAAAAAATATTAAACTATCTATTTCAAAAACTGTTACATCAAGATCAACCCTTCTCTTTTACACCAAATACACACTCCATAAGCGCTGATTATAAAACCCTCGGCATTGAACGTGGAGCCAAACCTGAAGTCATAAAAAAAGCTTATAAACGAATGATGGGGAAATATCACCCTGACCGTCTAGAAGCCTCTGGCGTTGGAGAGCAACGACTCAAAGAAGCCACTGCAAAAGCACAGGCTATTAAAGCCGCTTATGAACGTATTTGTGAGGTTGAAGGCATTTAATCCTTTTTCTTTTGTAAAAAAGACATCACACCCGCTATAAACTCATCTGTCCCAATACAATCCTCAAATGCTGCTAACTCTTCAAAAGATTGATGTTTCATCGTACTGCTAAAGCTCATATTGAGTAAAGACTTAGTGTGTCTTAATGCTGTACTACTTTTTTGTTTGAGTATATCAGTCACTTGTGTCACACGCTGATCAAGTTGTTGTTGAGGCACAACCTGAGAAACAAGCCCAAGTCGTTCAGCCATCCGTGCATCGATTGGCTCTCCCAATAATGAATGGTACATGGCTTTTTTTACACCAATCGCTCTAGGTAAATGAAACGTGAATAAACCATCTGGTGATAAACCGATATGAATATATGCAGGATGTAATTTGACATGATCTGCCATAATAATTAGATCGCAAGCCATGATTAAACTCATACCAAACCCAGCCACTGTCCCATGTACTTTTGCAATGATTGGAACATGGGTATCGATCATTAAACGAATCAGCGTATGTACTTGATCCATCATGGGCCGCATTTGTTCTTGTCGAACACGAGGACTTTGATTTAAAAGACTAAATAACTCTACATCACCACCAGCCATAAAGTGAGAGCCTCGACCCTCTAGGATTAAAAGCTTTAAAGAATCATGTCGATTGAGAGATTGAAATATCTCTAGCAGGGCTGTAATCATATCCTGGCTCAACGCATTTGAAACATGAGGACGGTTTAAGGTAATGATTCCTACGCCATCAATGATATTAAATAAAATAGATTGCTCCATATCCATCCCCCTATTATTATTTTAGTCAGAATTTGGAGTTTTGTATTGTGAGCTATGCAATTAGTTTCATCATATCACGACTCACAAGCCTCATGACAGATTTCAACCAAGGCGTAAATTGTTCTGGATGAGCATTCACTGACTCAAACAAAGTTTCCCACTCAACCCACTTTGTTAAGACCACCTCATTTGAATTAAAATCACAATCCGGTAGATCATAAAATCCTATAAAAACATGGTCCAGCTCATGTTCAGTCACTGTCTGACCAACCGCAACACGATATTCAAATTGATCTAAATAAATTAAATCCGTTTTAATACCCAACTCCTCATATAAACGACGATGAGCTGCCTGAGATAGTGACTCGCCGGGTAATGGATGGCTACAACAACTATTTGACCACAAACCACCTGTATGATATTTATCAGGGTGTCTTTTTTGAATCAAAGTACTCACTTCACCATCTAGGACATGGATTAATACGATTGAAAAAGCACGATGCCTTAACCCTTTAGCGTGAGCATCAAGCTTCTCACAAGTCCCCACCGGTTGATCGGTCTCATCAACTAAAATCACATGATGAAGTGTTTGATCCATATTGTGCTCTTATTAAAACGATAATATACCAAAGGGGTGATCAATACACAACATCTATTAATACAGTTAAAAATGCTCTATAAAGGGAGCTTTAATAAGGTTTATCGATACTTTTCGCGTTTGATGTGCGAATGATCTTTCGTTACACTGGACATTGAAATGAGTGATTGAGCTATTTGTGAAAAAACTATATGAACTAAACACTGCTGATCGGCTAACTGCTTTGTTAAAAAAGGGCGTTTTAACACAAGATGAAGTCAATCTTTTATTGGAAACAAAGCCAAATACTTGGCCAGATCATGCACATCAGTGGATTGAAAATGCTTTAGGATATGTCCCTGTACCCGTTGGAATTGTCCCAAATGTCATCATCAATGAGAACCATCACGATATTCTCATGGCAGTCGAAGAGACATCCATCATTGCAGGCATCAATAAAATGAACCAATGGATCAAACAGTCTGGATCTCTACAAGTCGTATCAGGAGATAATTTGTTAATCGGTCAAATCCCATTTCCAAAAGCAATCAACCATTTACAATTAGAGCAATATCTTAAAGACCATCGCGCTACCCTAATTCAAAAAGCACATCAAAATATCATCCCTGGTTTGTATCGAAGAGGTGGCGGCTTAAAGGCAATCTCTCTTAAAACACTCCCCTCTTTTCATGTCGTTGAAGTCTCTTTACAAGTGTGCGATGCGATGGGAGCAAATCTAATGAACCAATTGCTACATTGGCTTAAAAGCCAAATCGAATCTTCACTTGGAATCAAAGCTGTATTATCTATACTTTCGAATCTTCAAACCCAAACCCTTTCAAAGGCAACTCTACGTATCCATCACCATGATCCTGAACGATTAGCACGGATCGTACAAGCACATCAATTTGCCAAGGAAGACCCATTTCGAGCAGCCACAAATAATAAAGGGATCTTTAATGGCATCGATGCGGTATGTTTAGCGACCGGTAATGATTGGCGTGCTGTAGAAGCTGGTGGACATGCTTTTGCTGCTCAAAGTGGCACCTATCGCCCTCTTGGCGAGTGGCGTATGGAAAAACACACTTTAGTTGGTGAGTTATCATTACCCCTACAGATTGGGACTGTTGGTGGAGTCACTAAATCTCATCCTATTGCACAAATTGCATTAAAGTTAATGGGATCACCTGATGCTAATCAACTACGTGGCATTTTATTATCTGTTGGATTATTACAAAATTTAGCTGCCCTTTTTGCTTTAACAGGCGAAGGGATAACAAAAGGACATATGCGACTTCATATCGATAATTTACTCAATCACTTTAAACTCGACTCAAATCAATATCAACAGATTAAAGAGCGCTTGATTGAAAAAGTAAACCTGGGAGAAACCATCTCACATCATCTCATTCAACAAATGATCCATGGATAAACATCACACACATCAATTGTATAGCAAAATATTTTTAATTGGGGAGTACGCAGCTTGTCAACATGGTCGTGGTATTGTATTTTGTTTTCCACCAGTATTTGAAATGAGCTTTCATACAGCACCGAATACAAATGACCCTATTTTTTCTAAGCTGCAATTAAAATATCCCTGTTTACAGTCACTGAACTGTCACATTCATTCACCACATCGTCATGGAGGATTTGGGCAATCTAGCGCCGTATTTAGAGCAGTTCATCAACATTTATGTGATCATCAAATCATCCCAACTTCGAACTTGAAAACAGACTATATGTGGTATCTTCAACATGCATGGGATGGCCATGGGTTGACACCCAGTGGTCTAGATTTTTTAAGTCAACCATTTCCAGGCTGCCACCTCATTGATCGAGATCAATCTCAAATCATTACCACACATTGCCTTCAAGAAACATTTGGCATTTTAATATGTCACATGAAACAGAAAGTTGCTACACATACCCACCTCAAAACGATTGATCCGTCGTTCAATAGTGAGGTACTAGACGAGTATACCCAAAACGCCATGAATGCGCTCACCCATCGAGATACATCCACTTTTCTCAGTGCACTTGAAGCATTTCAAAATGAAATAAGATCACATGACCTAGAACACCCTCAGACCACTGCATTTTTATCTCAAATCACACCACATCCACTCATTCAACATGCTCGAGGATGTGGCGCACTAGGAGCTGATGTGGTGTTAATACTCACTAAACCAGCTCACTGCAATACAGTCTACCAAGAGCTTTCTAAACATGAAGCCATTCAACATATATACAGGCCCTTTCATAATGAACATTAAAGTCAGCATGCCCAGTAATATTGCACTCGTAAAATATATGGGAAAATCAGATGTTCAGCGTAATCAAGCTGCAAATCATAGTATTTCACTCACCCTACCCCAATTTCAATCCACTTGCGAAGTGAACCCATCCAATGAAGATCAGTGGATCAATCATCCTCATACACCATTATCTCATGCAGAACAAAACAAAGTGTTTCGTCATATTAAAATGCTTAAATCCTTTTTTCAATACGATCAAGGTGTTCAGATCACCTGCTACAATAATTTTCCTAAAGGTGTTGGAATCGCAAGCTCTGCTTCCAGTATGGCAGCCATCACACAGGCATGTGCACAGTTAATGGCACAACAACCCATACCAACCCATCAACTCGCTCGATTATCTCAACAAGGCTCAGGCTCCTCCTGTCGAAGTTTCTATCATCCCATCGCAGTTTGGCAAGATGAGCATATCAAAGCCATCGATTGTCCGTTTGATCTTTTTCATCAGGTCGTACTTCTAGATAGTGAACAGAAAAAAGTCAGTTCATCCCAAGCACATCAAATCATTAGTCAATCAAAAGAGCTCCCTGACCGCATTCAACGAGCTAACAGGCGTGTTGAACAACTCCTTCAAGCGATTCAAGCACGCGATTGGGAGACCATGCGACAAGTCAGTATAGCCGACTCTAAAGACATGCATACATTGCTCGAACAGCACGGTATTCATTACCGCACTGAAGCCAGTCATGTATTTTTTAAACAACTCGATCTTTTTCAAAAAGAACACCGCTTACCCATTATGACGACTATGGATGCAGGTCCTAACATCCACCTCATTGGGCAAACCCATCACAAAGATTTAATGGATGCATTTTTTAAAAAATTCCAGCATTATAAGGTGTTATGATTGATATTACCTTTAAACGCCATGCCAAAGTCATACTCGTTGGTGAACATGCTGTGGTACGTGGCTACCCAGGCATTGTCGCTCCTCAACACCATCTCAATATTCTGTGTCATTACCAAGAAGATCAACCAACTACTATCATCGGTAGTTGTCATAAAACACAATGGGTCCTTGACCAACACTTCAAACAAATTTGGCACATCATACAAACTTACTTTAACCAACCCACTCGTCCATTCAAAGGACGCCTTCATATTGAAAACCACATCCCAATCGCACTAGGATGGGGATTTTCTGCCGCTTTTTCTGTGGTTATGGCAGAACTAGGATGTTACTTATTTACTAAAAATGTGACACCTGAAAAAATTTACACACTCGCTAAACAGTTAGAAGATCATTTTCATGGTAAGAGTAGCGGTATCGATATTGCTGGCGTAATCCATACTGATCCAATCTACTTTAGACATCATCATCCAATTGAACTGATTCAAATCGACTTTGATGGCTATTTTTACTTATGTCACAGTCATGAAATGAGTCCAACTAAACAATGCGTCCAAGCAGTTGAAAACATGCATGCCAAACATTTAGATGAAAAAATGGCACTAGCGACCGCACTGGTGCGCTCTGGCTTAACCCAGCAAGGACCAGAAGGTCTTGTTATGACAGAAGAAGGCATTCAAATTGCAAACCAGTGTTTCTATGATTGGCAATTGATGACCCCTGAATTAATTTCCCTTGAAAAAACAATGAAAGAACAAGGTGCTATCGCGACAAAAGTCACTGGTGCCGGTGGCGGTGGTTTGATGCTTGGATTGTGGGAAAAACCATTGAAAGAGATTCCAAAAAATTGGGTGCCCCTCCTAACACATTAAGGAGAAAGATTATTTGAGGGGGGAGATAATTTGTTTTTTAATTCATTAAGCATCTTTGCCATTTTAGTGCCTTGATGAAACCACGACAAGCTATTTAATGATTCTTTTGCACCAGAAATTGTTTCTTCAATATCATTCTTTGTCTTTTCAGGATCTAATAACGCATTAACAATTGGATGCAGCATTGCTAGCTTTTGAGCTGTATTATAATAATAATACTTACGAAACATTCCAAAGAATTGACTATGCTTTTCTGGTGAACTCATATTGATAATCGGATAGGCTGGGCACCTTAAAGTAATGTATTTTTGAATTACAGGTAATGCCTCTATATTTGGTATATCTTCTTCAATGATTTTATTTAAAGGCTTGGTATAATCTAACCCTGATAATAAGGTATCAATAGTTTGGTTAGCCGCCTTATGTTGACTCATGATGGATTGAAATAATTTCGCTGATTCTGGCACCTGACTGAGATTCAGCACTCTTTCTTTTTCATTTTCATCTGAACCTCTTGTGGTGCTTTCACAATTTAATTCCTGGCTCATCTCACCAAAATCAATCAAATAGGCCCGATTATTTGTTTTATCATATAGAAAATTCTCATCATGAGGATCACCGATACTGCATCCTGTAATCAGAAAAGTACGAATTACTTCTTTTTTAACTGCTTGATTAAGCTTGTCCTCCAGATCAGTGCTTTGTTCTTTCATATTTTTAATCGTAGGATAATTCAGATAAGGCATTTTCATTGCAAAAGATTGATGATGAATAACCAAACTCGCTTGGTGTTCTTGAGATGGATGTAACCGACTCCATAATGCACACTCTTGCTTAAACGGATCATTTTGTGCATACGATGCCTCTAGCGTGTCCGTTTGTTCCTTTTCATCATCCGTATTCAAATTTGAATCTATAATCGACGCATGTCTAATTCTCATCAACTTAGAGCTTTTTTGATTTTTTGGTACTTTGTAAACAAACTCATTTTCTTCATCAACAAAAACAGTACACTGCGTACCCTCTGATAAATATTTACAATTTTTTGGTATCAAATCCGCCAAATCCAGAGGTAAACAACTTAATTGATCGTTTAGGAATTTTTCTATATCTTGGTCTGTTTTTAAAGATTCCAGTATAGGAAATTCATATGGATTGTCTACTTGACTGCTTGAAGAAGTAGACTCTACTTGACTGCTTAAAAAAACAGACATCACATCTAAAACATTAGTTTTGACTGTGTCAACAATAGCCAATATAGACAACCAGACTTTATTTTCATTATTATCTGCCATATAAATAATTATAGGCTATTTTCTTTCCCTTACTCCTAAATGAGAGGATCCAATAAGATCGACTAAAACGATATGGGGTACTGTTAAAGCAAATAAACCGACAAAAATCAAAGGGACTAATGCATGGTATTGCATTAAATGATGGTTTAAAAACCAATAACCTGTCATCCCAGACAGCCACACTACACCACATGTTACAATCAATAAATATTTATTTTCTCTTAATAGGCCAGGATTTTTTCTCAATAATGTATGTATATGCCTAGGCGCATGATAACCGCAAAAATAGATTAAAAACGACCATATTGGGGGGAGTACAACAACGACTAATAAAGTCAGAAGAAAAATACAATGTTCATTATCTAAATGTTCTTTCCACGCACACTTAAAATATCGACACAAACACAAAATCCATACACAAGCTGCTAATCTGAGTATCATTTCAAATGTGACTATATGGTTAAAAACCAATTGTTGAACAATAGGGCTTACTGCTTTCCAATGAATTAATGGTAACACAATTGTAATTAATCCCCCTGTTGCCACAATTTGAGACCATTCACGAAAGTGTTTTAATCGTCCATAATCTCCAAAATGTAAGGTAGAAATCAAAAAAAACAACACCATCATGATAAACGGAAATATCCACCATAAATACACCACAGCACCGACCAAGAGCAGATAGGAGACCACTAGCGTCACCCATAACCCAAATGACTGTTTTGGATACAAACGAGTGGCAATTTGTTTTAAAAACACAATATCAAAGACACCATGAGGTACTCCGAAAATTAAAATCACCCAAAATGCAATAATCATTTCAATCTGCATTAGCTCACCATAACCAAGTTTTTATAAATAACCCCTTCGGCATTGACAAAATCGCCTTGATGATTGAACGAACATGATGACCAATCATAAAGCGGACGAAATAAGGATGCCCTAGTTGTTTCATCAACCCCATCAAAATTGCTGGCATTTGCCTTGGGTATCGAGACAACACCTTCAAAAACAACCGATCTAACCAGTTTAACCAAAATGGGATCACTTTGACAGATCGAATCCGTTTTCCAGATAGTAGATTCAAGAGCAACTGTTCGATTTGGGCTTGTAATCCAAGAAATGCGTAGCCTGTGGATAAGCGCATACATTGCCCCGATAAGCCGATCTTTGGAATAGATTGATCGACTGGTTGTGAGTACATTGGGATGATCCCTTCTTCTTCATATTCAATGCGACAATCACTTAATGCTAAGTGTAAATGTTTTTTTAACCATTGACAGATCATCTCAAGATAATGTTCTTTGTGTTTACGATAATGCGAAAAATAGGTCGCCTCTACAAGCAATGTTCGTGGACTCAATGGCAAGACATAGATAAAACAAAATGCATCATCTAAAGGTAGTGTAAAATCCATTAGCCGAACAGTATCATGCGAAGGATAATCGCTGGGGAGCTCTAGACATAATCCCATAAAATGTTGTTGCATGAGGCCATCTTGAATGGGTTTAGAACGGGTATCGATCACCTGTTTAGCCAAAAAGACGCCTGAAGCAGTGTCTATTTGATAATGTGATTCACACGCTTCAATATGTAATACTTTTAATATATGACGATGAACTTGAGAGGCTTGTTGGATTTGGTGCTCAATATGCTGTTTAAGTGCGAGTCCATTCATTGATCGGTAGACCCAGTCCTGAGACTCATGTACCACTGCATGTGAACTACATTGCATTGACCACTTATGCCAAGTTTGATGTACATACTGATGATACCAATGTGTTTGTCCTTTTGGCTCCCAAAATGAAATGGTTTGTGGGCGTTGATCCTCTGGCCCAATCACTAAAATATGCCGTGTTTCGTGATCTAATAAACGCTTTGCTAGACTCAATCCAGAGATGCCTGCACCTACAATCGCGATATCAAACATAAGGTAAGTGTGCTAGTGGACGATGTAAATCAGCATCATGTGGACGAACCTTTAGCTTAACATACTGAATAGGTAAATCGATGATGGTCATTTTTAATTTCTCGAGGGATGAAATCATCACCCGACCTTGTTGCCAAGCGCACTGTTTTGACAACAAACGATGTCCAATCTTTTGATATAATAGACCTGCCAAAAGCATAGTACGTCTACTTTTAGGAGGTAAATAACCAAGCCCATTAAACCCTGATTGATAATATTGATCAGCTAATGCCAACAAGCGCCTTATATTTTGGCGCACTTTGAGGTCAATACAAGAAATGGGGTGTTTTTTCACTGCTCTAATATTCCCTGCAGATACATGGGGGATTGGTAAATAGCGTCGATCTTGATCGGCATCCTCTAAGACATCGCGACAAATATTCGTGATTTGCATAGCGATCCCAAGATCAATGGCATGTTTATATGCTTTCTTTGATTTTGCACCTAATATTGGGCACATCATGATCCCTACCGTACCAGCAACGTGATAGGCATATCTGAGCAAGGCCTCTTGGCTTTCTATGACGACCTTTTTTGTATCCTGGATCACACCCTCAACGAGTGTTTTTGTCACTTCTGGAGACCAATGATATTCTTGGGATAATCGTTTAAAATCTCTGACCAAAGGTGACATAGATACAGTTTCCTGATGGCTTAACGAATTTTTAATTGCTGCCAACTGATCCTCATAATCTGGTGGTTTTTGATCTGCTAAATCATCAATATGTCGACAAAATTGATACAATCTTGCAGCATCTAAGCTTGATTTTCGATCAAGAAAGGGCCGAGCCCAGTTAAAACTTTTTCCAAATTGAGCTAATACTTTAAAACATTCAAGCATGGGCGAGTGCTCCTTGGGTGGTTTGATACTGTCTGACTAATTTTTCAACTACTTTTGCAGAAGAAACCACACCTGGTAGTCCTGCACCAGGGTGTGTTCCAGCACCTGCAAAGAATAAATTCTTGATTGAAGGATCCTGATTATGAAATCTGAAATATGCAGATTGTGTCAAAATTGGTGCAATAGAAAATCCAGCCCCATAAGTACTTAAATAATCTGTTTGAAAATCCTCCGGGGTCATCCAAAAAGACGCCTCAATATGTGATTTTAATTGTGGTAGTATTGTTTGATCTAAAGCGTCGATGATCTTTGTTTTAAGTCGTGGTGCTTCATGTTCCCAATCTACCTTCCCCAAAAGGTTTGGAACTGGACATAACACATAAAACGAGTCACAACCTTGAGGTGCAAATGAGGGATCAGTGGCTGTTGGACGATGAATATACAATGAGAAATCATCTGCTAAAATCTTTTTATGGAAAATGTCATGCAGTAACGTCTTGTACCGGTGCCCCATCCATATGGTATGATGTGCCACCTCTGGCCACTGTTTTGTCGCTCCAAAAAATAATACATACAAACCCATAGAAAACTGAGTGAATTGATCCGGTCGACGAAAAAATTGCCTAGGTAATTTAGGAAGTAAATGTTGATAAGCAAACGCAGGATCCCCATTAAAGACCATTAAATCACAACTATGAACATGTCCATTTTGATCAATCCATCCAACCACTTTATTTTGTTTGACTTGAATCTGTTTCACTTCTTGTTGAAGTTGAATCGTCACCCCCACTTTCAACATCAATTTTTTGAATGCTGCGACTAAGGCTCCAGTACCTCCCATACAAAAATGAATACCCCATTTTCTTTCTAGAAAGTGAATTAGTGTGTATATTGATGTGGTATCAAATGGATTACCACCCACTAATAGTGAATGAATACTTAAAGCTTGGCGTAATGAAGGATGTTGAATATAAGTGGCAATTAACTGATACACTGTTTTATAGCTTTGTAACCGAATCAGGCTAGGTACTTGCTTGACCATGGTACTCAGGGTATTGAAAGGGACATCTGCCAGTTGGGTAAATCCTACATTAAAGATCTTCTCAGACATTGCAACAAGCTTGGCATACCCTGCAACATCGTCTTTACAAAACTGACCAATCTCCTCTTCAAATGCCTTTAAATCTGCTTGATACCTAAATGTTCGACCATCTGAAAAATAAAAGTCATACCATGTTTGCAAGGGTACAATTTGGGCATAATCTTCAATACGTTCATCAAACAAAGCGAATAGTTCTTCGAATAAAAAAGGCGCCGTTAATACTGTGGGACCTGCATCATGTTTGTACCCACCTCGATGAAAAACACGCGCTCGTCCTCCTAATTGATCTAACCGATCAATGAGCGTCACGTGATATCCAAGTCCTTTAAGACGCAATGCACTGGCAATACCACCAAAACCCGCACCCACTACTACTGCATGTTTCAATATTTGATTTAACTCCTAACCCATCTACTTTATCAAGGTACCAAAATTTTCAAAGATTTACATTGTTTTCGTCTAAGTGATCAATAAATGCATACAAGCAGTACAGAATAACTTGATTTGAGATCAATGACCTAATCAATCAATATTCAATGAAGTGACTTATAACTTACCACAACATCGTTTATATTTTTTTCCAGAACCACATGGACAAGTAGCATTTCTAGCTATTTTTTCTTTTTTTTTTGGCTCTTGAACCGCCGGAATATCAAAGACAGGCTTTGGTATTTCATCGACTATCGTAATGGTGCATAATTTTGAAATTACTTCGTATTTAATATTTTTGAGTAATTGTTTGAATAACTCAAATGCTTCTATCTTAAATTCATGAATTGGGTTTTTCTGAGCATACCCTCTAAAGTGAATACCCTGTCTTAAATGATCAATTCTTGCCAAATGATCCTTCCATTGCTCATCAAGAACACGCAATAACACCGAACGCTCTAGCTCTTTCACTAAATCTTCGTTTGACTGATTAATTTTCATTTGATGAATCAACATGAAGCGATCGACTAAAGATGAGATGATAGTTTCATTAGATACTTGTTGATCAACCCATACTTGAGCGTCTTCACTCAATTGAAAATCTTTTTTCAAACGCGACTCCAAACCTTGGATGTCCCATTGCTCTACTGGCAGATCTTTTACAAAAGACTCGTTCACTAAGTCTGTAAATACAGTCTTAGCTTGCGATTGAATTACATCTGAAACATCATCTAATCGCATTAGCTCATCTCTTTGTTCGTAAATCAATAGCCTTTGTTCATTCGCGATATTATCAAACTGCAAAAGCTGTTTTCGAATATCATAATGATGTCCCTCTACTTTACGTTGTGCTTTCTCAATGATGCGATTAAACCAAGGATGTTCTAGTGGTTCATCCTCTTTCATACCTGCTTTTTGCATCACGCTCGCAGTCATATCTGTTGCAAAAATGCGCATTAACGAATCATCTAAACTTAAATAAAACCTAGAAGCACCAGGATCACCTTGTCGACCTGATCGCCCACGTAACTGATTATCAATTCGCCTTGATTCATGCCGCTCTGTTCCCAAAACATACAAGCCACCTACAGCTTTTACATCTGCCTGCTGTTTAGCAAAGGTCTCTTTGAGTTGCTTGATTTTTTCAGGATCTGTCAGTTTCATTTTATTCACTGCAAAATTCGCATTACCACCTAAAATGATATCTGTTCCACGACCCGCCATGTTCGTTGCAATTGTGACTGCATTTGGACACCCTGCTTGAGCAATGATTTCTGCTTCTTCGGCATGATATTTAGCATTTAAAACTTGGTGTTTAATCTTTTTGTCTTTTAATAACTTCGATAATAACTCTGAATTTTCAATGGAGGTGGTCCCGACTAAAACGGGTTGTCCAGTTTTTTGCTTTTCAATGATGTCCTCAACAATTTTTTGATATTTCATATTTTTAGTCAAATACAACATGTCCGTACCATCTTTTCGAATCACGGGTTTATTTGTTGGGATGACAACAACCTCTAAATTATAAATTTGATGGAGTTCAACCGCTTCAGTATCTGCTGTTCCAGTCATCCCTGAGAGTTTCTTATACATTAAGAAATAGTTTTGGAAAGTAATTGAGGCCAACGTTTGATTTTCATTTTGAATTTTAACACCCTCTTTTGCCTCAATCGCCTGATGTAATCCATCTGACCAACGTCTTCCAGGCATGGCTCGACCAGTATGCTCATCAATAATCACGACTTGATTATCATAAACAATATAATCAACATCTCGACGATACATAAACTGTGCTCTCAGTGATGCTTGTACGTAATGGAGTAAATTAATATTCTCTTGAGAAAATAATGAATCTTCGGACTTCAGAATCCCTTGTTTTCTCAAACGGGCTTCCATTTTGGTATGTCCATCATCAGTTAAAAAGACCTGTTTCTCTTTCTCACTTAATGTGTAGTGACCTGGTTGATGCTCTTTTTCCTCTTTTAAATCCTTCACTAATGGAAAAATTTGACGATATAATGTTGAGCTGTCTGTAATCTCACCAGAAATAATTAAAGGTGTTCTTGCTTCATCAATGAGGATAGAATCAACCTCATCAATAATGGCATAACTATGTCCACGCTGTACCTTCGCCTCAAGTGTTGGAGACATATTATCTCTTAAATAGTCAAAACCAAATTCATTATTTGTCCCATAGGTGATATCTGCTTGATAGGCTTTTTGACGCTCTTCCTGTGGCATATCGGTATAGATCACACCAGTAGATAATCCTAAGAACCGATAAATCTGCCCCATCCACTCATTGTCTCTTTGAGCAAGATAACTATTGACTGTCACTACGTGCACACCCTGGCCAGATAATGCATTTAAATAACATGGTAAAGTGGAAGTCAGTGTTTTACCTTCACCTGTAGACATCTCCGCAATTTTACCATGATGTAAGGCCAAGCCACCCAAAATCTGAACATCATAATGTCGCTCTTTGAGTACTCGTTTCGCTGTCTCTCTCACTACCGCAAATGCTTCTGGTAATATCTCATCGAGTGTTTGCCCTGATTGTACTCGTTCTTTGAATTCTACAGTCTTTTGTTGAAGCGCGTCATCACTTAAAGCAGACACTTTTTCTTCAAATGAATTGACCTGAGCCAATATTTGACGGTATTGTTTAATTAGGCGGTCATTTCTTGATCCAAGTAATTTTTGAAGTAATCGCATTTAATCTCTCTGTATAAAAGGATATTTTAACATTTTTTTTTAGATGACAACAGTACCTCCTAAGATAAATCATCTCACAAAACACCTCAATGAGAAATTTGGCCTTCGTGATAGTCGTCAAATTCATCATAAAGTCAAACAAATCTTACCAGAAAACGCCAAAAATCAATTTCAAATTATTCAGCGAGCTGATCACATTACACTCATTATTCACCCTGCATGGCTGACCTGGGCACGATTATCCAAAGAACAAATTAAGTGTTGTCTTCCAAAAGAGACTCAATTTTCTATTCAGCCATTAATTGAATACACAGCCTTAGAAAGGGAGCCACCACCAGCAACAAAACCAACCATTAATCAAAATGCAAGAGAATGTTTAAGCCACGCAGCAAAACAATGTAAACATGCTAAATTAAAATCTATCTTAGAACGTCTTTCAAAATACTAGGCGGCTTCACAAGTTGGCTCTTCATATAAAGCCAAGTCTAGATCATAAGCAATATGATAGTTCTTAGGATCAGAAATAATAGCCCTAAGCAGTTGATTATTCAATGTATGTCCAGATTTATGTCCAATAAAATGACCAATAATCGGATACTTGAGTAAATACAAATCACCAATTGCATCTAAAATTTTATGTCTAACAAACTCGTCGTGATATCGAAGCCCTCGTTCATTTAAAATCCCATCATCACCGAGCCAAATTGCATTTTCCATACTTGAACCTAAAGCAAGATTTTGTGCTTTATAAATTTCACGATCTTTTATAAAACCAAATGTTCTAGCACGGCATAATGCAGTTAAATAAGTGGCTGTTGAAAAATCAAATACTGCTTGTTGATTTTCTTCATTAAAATTTGGATGATCATAATCGATGGAAAAACTGACCCTAAAGCCATTATGTGGGGAGATAGAACAATATCGCTTACTATCGCCAACAACCACTTCACGATCGATGACCATGAATGGTTTTTTTGCTTGAGTTTGGTTCACAATACCAGATGATTGAAGTAAAAAGATATATGGAGAGGAACTACCATCCATGATAGGCAACTCGTCATCCGCAACTTCTATATATAAATTATCAATGCCCAACCCTGCAACAGCAGATAGCAAATGCTCAACCATACCAATTCGAACATTGCCCTGACCAATACAAGTAGATAGACGCGTATCAACGACAGAATCTACAGAAGCAGGAATGTCTATAACTGGATTTTGATCCACCCTCCTAAAAACAACACCAGTATTAACTGGGGCTGGAGCAAGGTTAATCTTGACTTTTTTACCAGAATGCACTCCAATGCCAGCAGCAGAAATACTACTTCTTATCGTCCTTTGAAACATGTTAAGACTCTTCTTCTTGCCTTAAAAAAGCGGGCACATCTAACACATCTGTCTCAATTTGCTCTTCTGAATCTAGAATCGGTTGAGGCACTGTGCGGTTAAATGATGGTCGATCAGCTCGACCTAAAGCACTTCTTTGTGAAAATAGTCGTCTTGAACCGGTTTGTGATTCAAGACCAGTCACCACAACAGTGACCTTTAACTCGTCATTTAATTCTGGGTCAACCACTGTTCCAACTACGACTGTCGCACTATCTGTTGTGAAATGTCTGATCGTATCACCGACCGACTCAAACTCACCAATCGTCATATCAAGACCACCACTAATATTGACCAATACGCCTTTAGCTCCTGATAAATCAATATCCTCTAGGAGTGGACTTGATAAAGCTGCTTCAGCGGCCTCTCGAGCACGCATATCACCTTTAGCAGAACCACTACCCATCATAGCCATTCCCATTTCAGTCATAACAGTTTTTACATCAGCAAAGTCAACATTAATCAGACCAGGACGAGTAATCAGATCAGAAATACCTTGAACTGCGCCTTTTAGCACCATATTTGCTGAACGAAATGCACTGACCAAAGAAACACTTTTACCCAGTACAGATAACAACTTGTTATTAGGCACAATAATTAATGAATCGACGTTTTTGCTGAGTAACTCTATACCTGTTGCCGCATGCTGCATTCGCTTTGATCCCTCAAACGAAAATGGTTTAGTGACCACAGCCACTGTCAGAATACCTAATTCTTTGGCAACTTCAGCAAACACTGGCGTCGCACCAGTACCAGTGCCGCCACCCATACCAGCAGCAAGAAAGAGTAAATCCGTACCCTTAACAATATCATAGATTTGATCCTTACTTTCTTCCGTTGCTTGTCGTCCAATTTCTGGATCAGCACCAGCACCCAGTCCTTTTGTTAACTCATCACCCAGTTGCAACTTGTTTTTTATTGTTGATTTTGCAAGTGCCATAGCATCTGTATTTGCAACCCAAAAATCGACGTCCTGAATTTCAGCTGCCATATCTACGATCGCATTACCACCGCCACCGCCAACACCAATAACTTTAATTACTGCTTTATGTTCATTTATTAATTCGCTCATTGTAACTCCTAAAAATTCTCTTCGAACATCTGTTTGATGCGACCGAACAATCCTGTATTAATTTGTTGATCTTGACATAGATTCATTGTGTTATCAACAGTATGCGTCTGTTGGAAGATCCCTGCAAGCGCTGAAAATCTTGGGGAGGCTAACCCTTCGCCCCATTTTTCAGAACTTGGCTCACCAATCATAACAGGGACACCGCAGATCAACTCAGCCATCTCTGTACAGCCTGGCAGCATCGAACCACCACCAGTAAGTACAATTCCCGCAGACAACTGGTCTTTTAAATCATATTTAATCATTTGTGCTTTAATAGATGAAAATATATCTTGGTATCTTGCCTCGATGATTTCATTTAGCCACTTAGATCCGACAGATCGATTGACTCTGGATGCATTAATCATGAGTGACTCGTCTGCTGCATTATCACCTAGCATCACCCCATGACCTCTTTTTAATCTCTCAGCTTCCTGTACTGGAATTCTTAATGCAATAGCAATATCTGAGGTGACATGCTCACTCCCAATCGGAATGACATGAGTATACTGGACACCTCCACCGATGTAACAGACCATGGAACTCATACCAGCACCAATATCAATCATTGCTACACCCAAGTCTTTATCCTCAGCAGTTAATACACTGTTGGCACTTGCAAGCCCAGTAAACGTAGCCGTTTGAGGAATGACACCACATCGACTGATCGCTTTTTGTATATTTTGCGAAATCGTTTGTGATCCCATAATCAGATGGACATTTGCCTCAAGTCGAACACCGGACATTCCCATTGGACGGCGTATCTCTTTTTGATCATCAATAATATATTCTTGTGGAATCACATGAAGCACATTTAAATCAGCAGGTGTCTTAACTGCTTGAGCAGCATCTAATACTCGATTTAAATCACCCTGATCCACTTCGCCATCTTTAATCGCAACGACACCGTGTGAATTGACACCCTGAATATTCATGCCAGAAATACCATAATGCGCTCTTCTAGTCTTAGAGTTAGTTTGCGCATCGAGCTCGGAGATGACCTCATAGATACACTCTGAAGCAGCTTCTAAATTTACAATCCCGCTTTTTTTAACACCGTAGGAACACTTCTCAGCAACTCCTTTAAGCACCATTTCACCATTCACAATAGAGACGCTTGCGGCACGAACAGTCGCATTACCAACATCAATGGCTGTAATTAATTGTTTTGAACTAAATCTCATGATCTTTACCTCTATAGCAGTGATATTAACCGATTAAAAAATTATGTAAAGATGTTAAAGAGGATTTTTACTGATCGCAAACGCTTTCGGATATCTAAAATCAACTCGCCCCCACCGCTTATTTGACAATGTTAACTTGGTCAGAATTTTTTTGCAAACTTTCACGCGATTATCTAAGTCATTGGTACCAAATATGAATGAACGATGATTTGGCAGCTCAACAATCCAGTCAGCTGATCTTTGTTGATAGATGCGTATAGGCCATAGCTGAACTCTTTTTAAGTCCTCTTCGAGCTCATCTAAAAACCAAGTACTTTGTTCTAGCTGAGACACTGGGGCATCGATGACAGGCAAGTCTTTAGGGATATCACTTGCATTTGGGAAAAATAAGGCCCCCTCATCACTAATCACCCCTCCAAAACGCCAGATTGCTCTTGGACGATGCTCTTTCACCTCGATGAATACATTATTAAAATCCTGGCGCATTAAAGTTAAATGGTTTGTCCAGGGTGAATTTTTAATCCAGCGTGCCACGGTTAATGAATCTTTTGTGCGATTTAGCTCCTGATTCATCTTTGTAATATCAAGATGTTGGGCACCGGAAATAAAATAATCAGTTCTAGAAGTATCTTCGATTGCATGATACAAAAAAATTAAAAGTCCAATTAAAAGTGGGAAAACACGTAACATCAAAATTACCATAGCATGGTTGAAAATGTTTTTAAAATTTTACGCGAATTTATTGACAATTTGCTCCTAACCATTCTATCTTCAGTAGAGTGTGTTCATAGGAGTATTCAAGGTGTTTAAGAAAATTCTTTTTGTTTGTATTAGTGTGTTATTTACTCAGTCTTACGCTGTAGAATATAATTTAGAAGATCAACAAACGACATCCTCATACTCGAACTTTGTCAGAGTTGGGATCGCCGAATACTATCCATCCATCAACGGGCAAACGGATAAGACAACGCCCCTTATTGATGCGGTGATCAAAAGTTTCAATCAAAGTCATCTTAACGTCATACTCTCCCACTACGATAATCAATGGGGACATGTCTTAAATGATTTAAGAAGTGGTAAAATCGATGCCTCCCTGTGGTGGTTTAAAACAGCAGCGCGAGAAAAAGAATTTTTATTTTCAGACAAACCTGTAGTCACCATTCAAACCTATATGATTGGTCTAAAATCTAACTCTAAACTCCGTACTTTATCAAGCCAAGTTACTCCGACGGCAAAAGAGCTAAGCCCTTTTTCATTGGGCATGGTCACTAACTTTTATGAACCAAGCATTACAGACCCAATGCAAAAAGTTCAAGTTCAAAATGAACAAGAACTCTTTTCTGGATTGCAAAAAGGACAGTACGATCTTATTTTCAGTAATCAAGACACAGCTCTAAAATACATCAATTTATCCGATCTTATGCTCATTCCTGTTGAAAAAAAATCAGGCTATATGATGTTTTCAAAAAACTCAGAGAGAGATCGTGATGGAATGCTTCAACAAATTTTTGACTACAACTTTAAAATGCCATCATAACATTTCTAAGTTGGCATATTGAAGCAGCAACCACTTGACTCCAGCCTGCTTAAATTTGACCTGAACACGGCCTTCCTCTAAATCACCTTCGCAGTTCAATACCACTCCTTCTCCAAATTTAGGATGCCTTACTCGTCTTCCCAATCCATATTGAGACTGATTTGGTGCAGGTATTGAGGATCTTTGTGAGGATTTTGAATATCCTTGAGTCATTGTAGAATCATTACTTCGACCAAGACGAATCTCTTCTAAATATTCTTTAGGGATTTCCTCTAAAAACCGAGATGGTCTTTGGTAAGCTTCATGACCAAATACACGCCGTACTTCTGCGTAAGTGATACAGAGCTTTTTCATCGCTCGGGTCATCCCCACATAACACAGACGCCTTTCTTCCTCAAGACGATCTGGGTCAGACGCTGACATTTTATGAGGGAACAACCCCTCTTCAAGTCCTAATAAAAAGACCATAGGAAACTCTAAACCTTTTGCAGCATGCAAGGTCATTAGCTGTACTCCATGAGTCGCACCCTTATGCTCACTTTCTCCTGTATCTAAAGCAATTTGACCAAGAAAATCGACCATGCTAGGCGAATCCTGATGATCTTCAAACTGTTTTGCCGCATTCACTAATTCAAATAAGTTTTCTATTTTCGCTAAATTTTTATCTGTTTTCTCTGACTCTAACATTGCCATCAATCCACTCTGACGAATCGTGATTTCTGCGGCTTGATCAATAGATAATCCCTCTACTTTTTCAACTAACTCTGAGCGTAAATCAACAAATGAGGTCACAGCTGACAGTGCTCTAGACGGAAAACGCTGATCTTTGATTAAAGCTTGCAACGATGACCACATAGACACTTGCTCTAATCGTGCATGATCTCTAATGATTTCTAGTGTTTGATGTCCAATACCTCGGGTCGGTGTATTGATGACTCTTTCAAATGCGGCATCATCATGAGGGTTTACAATTAAACGCATATAAGCAATGGCATCTTTAATTTCGGCACGATCAAAAAACCTTAACCCTCCGTAAATTCTATATGGAATTTGATTTTGAACCAATTGATCCTCAATAACCCTTGATTGGGCATTGGATCTATAGAGAATGGCTACATCTTCTAATTTTCGATCCTGATTGACCCATGAGGATAACTGATGCGCAACAAACTTAGCTTCATCATATTCATTAAAAGCACGGTAAATTGTAATCTTGTCACCCTGTTGTGATTCAGTCCAAAGTTTTTTACCCATACGATTACTATTAAAGTGGATGACTTCATTCGCTGCTGCAAGAATATTCCCGGTGGAACGATAATTTTGCTCTAAGCGACTAATCATCGCACCTTTAAAGTCCTGTTCAAAAATGAAAATATTCTCGACCTTGGCACCTCTCCAACTATAAATGGACTGATCATCATCACCAACTGCCATTAAATGGGCTCCACCTTGCGTCAAGAGCTTCAGCCATTCATACTGCAATGCATTCGTGTCTTGGAACTCGTCCACTAAGATATGCTGAAATCTTTGTTGATAATGATGTTGCAACTCTAAATTATCCCTTAACAGTTCAAATGTTCTTAATAACAACTCCGTAAAATCAACTAATCCGCTCGTCTTACATAAAGACTCGTATCGCTCATATACTTTCAGCATTTGTTTATTGTACGGATTTTGATCCACCTTCACAGATGCTGCTCTTTGACCTTGTTCTTTATGGTGATTGATAAAGCTTTGTGTTTTCTTCGCCGGCCATTTTTCCTCATCCATATTAAATTCTTTATGGAGCTTTTTGATTAATCTTTGTTGATCATCACTATCCATGATTTGGAAAGTCGATGGTAACCCAGCAGCCTCAGTATGATAACGTAACAACCGATGACATAAACTATGGAACGTACCAATCCAAATATCCTGTAACCGTGTTCCAAGCGCACTTTCTACTCGTGAACGCAATTCATTTGCAGCTTTATTGGTAAATGTCACAGCAAGAATATTGAATGGAGAAACCTGTTTTTGACTCACTAAATAGGCAATCCTGCTCACTAAAACTCGGGTCTTGCCACTGCCAGCACCAGCTAATACTAAATGGTGTGAAAATGGGGAACAAACAACATCCTTTTGTTGTGGATTTAACTGATCAATTTGGTCTGAGCTGGATTCTGCAATCATTTCTTATCCTTAAATTACTATCATAAAATGATTCTAATGATAGCGCAATGATTTCTCTCTGACAGAGGTGAATCTACTGCCAATACCAAAGTGTTTGAGTGGTAGTGTCCTCGATCACTATCCCTTTTTCTAGAAGTGAGGCTCTAATTTCATCTGCCTTTTGATAATTTTTTGCTGCTTTCGCATCTGCTCTTAAAGCAATTTGTGCTTCAATATCATCCACTGTCACTTTTGGATTTTTTGGACGCCATTGTCTCAGATCTTGATCTCCAAACCCAAGTAAATGACAGGCACTGACAAGCCGATGATGATATTGAGAGTCTCCATTTAAGATGGATTTAACCCACCCTTGAATGAGACTAAATGCTTTAGGCGTATTCAAATCATCAGCCAAAGCATCCAATAATGCTTCATCCATCATTAATTTAGAGTCCTGAACTGGAAACGCATTGAGCGCAAGATGCAGCTTTCTACACGCCTGTTTAGCTAAAGATAGCGTTTCATCGCTCCAATCTAAAGGACGTCGATAATGAGTCGACAGCACCGCATATCGAATTGCTTCACCTGGTGCATCATCAAGAAGATCAGCAACATACAAGACATTACCAATTGACTTTGACATTTTCTCTTTGGCAACATGAATCAGCCCATTATGCATCCAAAAATTACAATAATCATGACAACCAGTTGCTGCACATCCTTGAGCAACCTCATTTTCGTGATGTGGAAACAGTAAATCAATGCCACCACCATGAATATCAAACGGTAACCCCACATGCTTTTTTATCATGGCGGTACATTCAATATGCCAGCCTGGTCGACCTTGACCCCAAGGGCTATCCCAATATGGATCAGGAGACTGAGACGGTTTCCAAAGTACAAAATCTTGCGCAGAATGTTTATAATCTTCTACTTCTACTCTAGCCCCCTCAATCTGCTCAGTTAATGTTCGATGAGATAAACGACCATACTCTGGGAAGCTTGGGACAGAAAAAAGCACATGGCCTTTTGCAACGTAAGCATGACCTTTATCGATCAGTTGCTGGATCATATGTATCATTTCTGGGATATGATCAGTTGCTTTTACTTCCAGATCTAAAGGTAAGCAATTTAAAGCTGACATGTCTTCATGGAAATATTTCAACATGGTTGAAGTGAGGGTTTTGATATCGATATTCTGCTCTTGACTTGCCTTATTAATTTTATCATCGACATCGGTCACATTACCAACATAAGTCAACTTAGGATAGACATGTCGAAGAAAACGAGACAAAACATCAAACACAATCCGAGGTCTTGCGTTTCCAATATGTGGCCTTGCATAGACGGTTGGACCACACACATACATTTTCACATGCTCAGGATCAATAGGATTAAAACGTTCTTTTTGCTTTGTTTTAGAATGATAAAGATGAATGTCTTGCATAGACCTTAAAACTATTTATCACCACGCATTGCATCAAAGAAATCTTTATTGCTGTTGGTCGCTCTCAAACGTTCAATTAAAAACTCCACAGCAGAATGGTCTTCAAGGGTTTGGAGGTATTTACGTAATACCCACATTTTCTTAAGCTCATCTTCACTAGTGATTTTCTCCTCTCTTCGAGTACCACAAGCTTTCACATTCAAGGCTGGCCAGAGGTGTTTTTGAGCAACAGCACGACTTAAGTGTATTTCTGAGTTACCTGTACCCTTAAATTCCTCGTAAATGATCTCATCCATCTTAGAACCTGTTTCAACAAGCACAGTCGCAATGATTGTCAAACTGCCTCCTTCTTCAAGATTCCTTGCAGCACTCAGGAAGCGTCTTGGACGTTGTAACGCATTCGCATCAACCCCACCTGTTAGCACTTTACCAGAGGTTGGCGTCACTGTATTATATGCTCTTGCTAATCGTGTTAAGGAATCTAATAGAATCACTACATCCTTTTTTTGTTCGACTAAGCGCTTTGCTTTATTTAGGACCATTTCAGCAACTTGAACATGCCTTGCAGCAGGCTCATCAAAAGTACTTGCGATGACTTCAGCATCAACAGAGCGACGCATTTCAGTCACTTCTTCAGGCCGTTCATCAATACCTAACGCAATCAAATGACACTCAGGATGTTGCGCTAAAATAGAGTGTGCAATTGTTTGCAGTAGCATGGTTTTACCAGCCTTAGGTGGTGCAACAATCAGTGCACGTTGACCTTTACCAATAGGTGCTAATAAATCTACCGCACGATTAGTAATATCTTCTCGACTGTTATTATTGCGTGGCAACTTGATGCGTTCACATGGAAAAATTGGTGTTAGACTTTCAAAGTCAACCGTATGCTTATTGTTTTCTGGCGCAAATCCACCACATTGCTCAACCTGAGCAAGTGCAAAATAACGCTCTCCCTCTTTAGGAGGTCTCACTTTCCCTAACACTAAATCACCATTTCTCAAAGAAAATCGTTTAATTTGATTGGGAGAAACATAGATATCATCTGGTTCACTACGATATGAATTACAAGCGGATCTTAAAAAACCATACCCGCCATCTTGAATAATATCCAATACACCCTCACCTTGGAATTCAATATCATCTTTATTACGATTTAACCTTTTAAGATAATTAAAAACCATGTCTGATTTTTTGTTTCTAAAATTTTCAATCCCTATCTCAGCCATCATCTCACGAAGGACATGGATCGGTTTATTTTTGATTTCATTAATGTTAACAATTGTTTTTGCGTTCATTTTTGTTCCTATGTTAAATATGTTTCGATAAACTCAACTAATTGTGCTTTAGACATCGCACCAATTTTACTTCCAACTAATTCTCCTTGATTAAAAATCATCAGTGCAGGTATCCCTCTCACCCCAAACTTTGCAGGGGATTCCTTATTTTCGTCAACATTACATTTCACAATCTTGAGCTTATCACCAAAATCTTTTGCCACTTCTTCGAGTATGGGAGCAATCATTTTACATGGCCCACACCATGGTGCCCAAAAATCGACTAAAACCAGCTTATCATCATCAAGCACAACAGATTTAAATTCAGAATCATTTACAGAAATCATTTATCACCTTAAGGAATTGTTTATAAATATACGGCTTATTGCCTCATTGAAAGTATTTTAATTATATGAACCAATTTTTTCGTTGTCAAGCATACCCACAGATAGATGCACACCTTAAACATAAATTAGTCCGTACAATAATATGATGAATGACACACAAGATCGTAAGATAATACTAGCTTTTCTATAGATTAAATATCACCATAGCAACCAACAGCTCAGGATTTACTTTGATTACAGCCTCTATCGACATGATTTTGATCTGATCTCTTACATCAGATCAGGACACTTATTTGCTATAAAATATTACAATGTCCAAACATCAAACAAAATCACTCAATAGCACGACTACGTTCGAGTGCGGCAGTAATCGTTTGATCAAGCAGCTTATCGAGCTCAGAGTTCAGATGCACCAGCCCCTCTTGAGTAATCCCTCCTTTTGATGCAACACGCTGCATTGCCTCTTCTGGAGCATATTGGCCTAGTAAATCTAAAGCTGCTATCAATGCATTTTTGAGCATAGATTCACATATTGAATGAGAGAGAGCTTGCTCTCCTTGACTCAATAAACCTTGATAAAATCTGATAAAAAAAGCCGGTGCACTTCCAAGAAACACTGTCGCAGCATGCATTGAAGACTCTGCTTCTAACCAACATGTTTGACCTAGCCCCTGAAAGAGTTCATTAATGTAATCAAGATGAATTTTTGTTTCAGCTTCACTGTAAAGCGCAGTCAACCCAGCTTGTTGGGCCACTGCCAAATTTGGCATGGCTCGAACGATCGTCTGATTCGAGAAATATTGCTTTAAAGTAGCGACACTGATGCCTGCTAACACTGACACAATCAGAGACGATGCTAAATATGGCATTAATGGGGCTATAGCGTCTTGTACCTGATGAGGTTTCACTGCAATGATGAGTATATCGATCTGACACTGGGCATGAAATGGCGTTACATCATACTGCTGAGCAACATTTAGTGTCCGTGCTTTTGTTCGTCCTTGAATACATAATCCATGTTTAAGTCCTGATGCAATTAAACCTTGTATTAAAGACTGGCCCATATTGCCAAGTCCCAGTATACAGATCAAACGACTCCAACCGTTTCTTGAACCGGACCAAACTGCGCAATTGAGGGTAGATCAAATTTCTTAAAATTATCTTGAAAAGACTGAATCAAAGTGCCTGCATTAGACCAATACTCTTCTTCATTGGACCAACTTAATATTGGATTCAATGATTTAGAGGTATATTCACCAACCGCCTCAGGTATTTTAAATTTAAAGTTTGGCATTGTTTGCCACTGAACATGATTGATTTCTCCAGAATGAATAGATTCAATCAATGCTCTGGTAAAGGCTAAAGGATATCGGGTGCCTCCTTGACCATATCGACCTTGATGCCATCCGGTGTTCATCAGATACACTTTTGCATTTGATTCACGCAAATAACGCATTAACAGATCCGCATAGACTTTTGCTGGATATGGGAAAAAAGCGGCCCCAAAACACACACTGAAAGTGGGCTTAATTGAGGATGTTGACCCAACTTCAGTACTGCCAACTAGGGCTGTGTAACCACTTAAAAAATAATAAGCCGCTTGTTCAATACTCAACAATGATAATGGCGGCAAAACACCATACAAATCACAGGATAAAAATATGACCTGGCTTGGTGTATTCGCTTGATTGTTTTGAACACAATTTGGAATAAACTCACGGGTATAGGCTGCGCGAGAGTTTGCTGTGATACGTGTGTCTGCATAGTCAACTTGTCCGTTATTTGCAACGACATTCTCTAATACTGTCCCTGAACGAATTGCTCTCCATATCAATGGCTCAGATGCTTCTGTAATATTAATACATTTTGCATAACAACCACCCTCGAAATTAAATACGCCTTCGGATGTCCATCCATGCTCATCATCACCCACTAATTTTCGATGTGGATCTGCAGAAAGCGTTGTCTTTCCAGTACCCGACAAACCAAAAAATAAAGTGACATTCTCCTCTTGCTCATCGGTATTGGCAGCACAGTGCATGGGCAACACTTTTGCATTAGGCATTAAGAAATTCATGACAGAAAAAAAGGATTTTTTCATTTCTCCGGCATAACGCATACCAGCTAATAGCACCCGCTGTTGTGTAAAGTCAATAATGACACATCCATCGCTGTGCGTACCATGACGGGCTGGATCACATTGAAACCATGGCGCAGAAAGTAATGTCCACTGAGGACAACTGAGTGATAATGTACTGTCTTGTTCTATAAATAAGTTTTTGACAAATAGACTATGCCAAGCTTCAGTATTAATGGTTCTCACTTTTAAAGCATAATGTTTGGAGGCTCCCACTTGTAAATCTTGCGTAAATGTTTCCTGATCTTTAATAAATTCTGAGACCTCGTCCCACAATTGAGACGCATCCTCGGGACTGATCGGCTGATTCACAGAACCCCAGTCTACTTTGTTAGACGTTAAATCATCTTTAACAATAAAACGATCTTTGGGAGATCGACCAGTTCGGTGTCCCGTTTCAACTAACAACGCACCATTATCTACAATGACACCCTCTTTTCGATCTAATGCAAACTGCACCAGCTGCTCTCTACTCAAATTATGATGAGTATTTATTTTTTGATCAGACAATATACAACCCTCTTTATGCGATTAAAAGAATCTCCTTACGTTAGAACAATAACATAAAACAGAATCAGATCAATAGCTTATCGTTTGGGAATCTCAAGGATTAATTTATTAATGTCTTTCTCAGACTCATCAGATGCGTAGGGAATAAAAGGACACGCAGTCACATCATCTCCTGTACAAATGAGTTTTTGGTTTTGTTTAAACCAATTCTCACCTTTAGGTAAATTGACCAATTGCGTATTAAAAATCACGATGTTTGGCACGTTGGTTGAAGGCAGATAGACACAAGAGATCGTACCCAGTGATTGTCCATCAAAAGAAGCCAATTGGAAGCCTGCAACAGATTTCGCAAAAGAGTACTCAATACTATACCATCCTCCAGGGGCCTGCCATTTCCCAGTCGTGCTGTCTTTTACTAATTGATTAATCGGCGGACAATAAGCTGGATCTTGCTCATTTTTATCAGCAAAAGCAACACTGAAGGCCAAAAGCATACAAATTTTGAATATTAAACGACTCATATGTATAAGTTTAGCAGATCCATCACTAATTTCACTATTCATCATGATTTTAATGAATTTTACTTTGCCTTAATCAAAAATAGTCATATAATGTTTATATCAAAGGAATCTCATCACTATGAACGAACCAAAAGAAGTCAATGTTGAAAAAGCGTATCAGCTACTACAACAGAAATCTCACATCTTAGTTGATGTAAGAGAAATGCACGAATGGCTTGAAGGTCGTGCCCAAGGTGCAATCCATTTACCAAAAAGTAAGTTAAACCAACTTGAGTCTGATCGGTTACCTGATAAAGATCAAGGCATCCTAACAATTTGTGGCGGTGGTGTAAGGTCTATGCACGTTGCAGAACTACTTATGGAGCATGGGTTTAAAGATGTTATGTCTGTGGCTGGTGGATTACGTGCCTGGAAAGCTGCAAAACTACCTACTGAAGACTAGTTTACAACGTTTTAATCTCAAAACCTGCTTCTGTCAACGTTTCTTGACAATGTGCACCCGTGAGAACAACCTGTGATGCGGCTTGACCTTTCAGGAATTGAGTTGCTGCTAGACGCACTTGCTCTTGTGTCACATTCAAAAGATCACGTCGATAATTTGCTCGCTGTGTTTGAGTCAGTCCCCAAAGCGCCTGAGAGAATATTCGATTTGGCCCACCTATAGGAGACTCCGGCTTATCAAGTTTAGATATTTCAGAGATGATCGCCTCCTCAATCAATGATGCAAGATCTTGTTGTTCGAATAGCCAATCAAGTGAATCACTAAATGACTGCAATGTTTCAAGATGTCTCGGATCCCTGTAGGAGAAAAATACAAAACTACCACATGCTGGCCGATACACCACACCACCCCCATATGCACCACCCTGTTCTCGGATTACTCGATGTAAAAAGCCATTGGTTAACACCTGACTCAAGACACTCAATGCAGGGGCTAATGGATCATCAATTCTTGCTACAACATAGGCTTTAGCACAATAATTCACTTGAAGGTCAGCAATCCATGCCAATTTCGAAAAACGTGGCTCAAATTCAATTTGCCACGAAATTGGTTCACCACGATTAGGAAAATACTGAGCACATGCTGAAGTAATCTGATGATGATCTTTATCATCACTCACCACCAAACAATGCGCAATCCCTGTTTGTACTTTGTCCGCTAAGGCCTTAAACCCTTGAACAACCTCTTTTGGAGAACCCGTATTGAGCGAATCATCCAACTGTTTTACAAACTGAATATAACTTAAGCCATCTATTTGATCATGTAAATCACCAACATTAGAAATCATACCCCAAGCTGCAGACATGGCATGACGATGACCATGATATGCAACAGACTCCATCTCAGAGGAACGGATTTGAGAAATCAATTCTCTAATTCGATCTAACTCGTCAAAATGGGGCGTGTGCCACATGGTTGACAATAACTTTGTTGCTTCCTCAGCATATCGATGGAGTGATTTCACATTAATAGATAGCATGATATGATCCTCTTGTGTGTTAAGATGGGTCAATGAATCCACATCTAAATCAATCCCTCCAGTATAATAAGAATACTGCGCTTGAGTCTCAAGATATGTTTGATGACCTGCACCAATTTCACTAATACAATCTGCATATAAACCTAATAACTGAACATGCTTTTTGTCCATTTGAGGCACATACATGACATACCTTTGATACACCAATCCATTAGTAAGCCGACGATAATAATCCACAGCGATAGGATCATCCAATTGGGTCGTGACTGCTATGGAATCAACTGTTGTTGGGATCTCTCGAATGTCTATTTTTGGCAACACATTTTCATCTTGAGGCGACTGCTGGTGAACCTCTAGTTCACTTTCGCTTTTATCTAATGTTTTAAGTGTTTCTGGAGTCATAGACTGAAACACGAGCGCCAATCGTTCTAATTCATCCTGACTTTGCTTTTCGAGCATTGATTCATCTGGCAAACCGGTATAAACCAATTGATGTGGGTTATCTAAAAACCATTCTCTCATCCAATCAGTTAATATCGAACTGGTCAAAACCGACTCTCTCATTTCAGATAACGCTTGATTAAGAAACAAGAACGACTCTACTGGACCACCATGTAATGCAGGGCCTAAACAACGATGAATGAGCTGTAAGCCATGAGGCATGCCGCTTGATCTATTGCGAAGTTGTAACTCAAAACGATTAAACACACCCTCTAATCTTTTCTGATCTATACCCCCTTCGACCACTTGTCTTAATGTATTATCAACCAATGCAACAAAGGCATCTTGATGCTCTACTTTTGACTGCTCCAAGCCAACCATCAATGTCATCTGTCGAAAATAACTAAATACGCCTGTTAACGATGAAGGACATCGTCCTAACTGAGTGGTCTCTAAAGCATGCATCAATGGAGCAGCAGAATCACCAACCAACACAGCACCAGCAATCTTACCTAATAGCCAAGATTTAAGATCACTAGACTCTGGTAATAACCACGCCTTTATATGATGAGCTTCTAACTCGACTTGAGGTTTTGAGGGTAATTTTTCAATGATTGTTTTATGTTTTGAGAAAGCAGGTTGCAATGGCACATCTTTCTTCTGACCTTGAGCTTGATAGTGTTTTAATACCTGATCATGAATTTGTGTTTGTAATTCCTCAATAGAAATATTACCCGCTGTCATAAAAATAGCATTTTCAGGATGATAATGTTCACGATAAAACTGACACAATGACTCATAGTCTAAGTCTGGAATATGACGCGGCTCTCCACCACTATTAAATCGATAGGTCGTCTCTGGAAAAAGATGGTAGTTAACTCGCTGCCATATCTGAGAGCCAAAGTCACTCATTGCACCTTTCATCTCGTTATACACAACGCCCTTAAATTGGATACCACCGTTTACTTCACCTGCTTGTTTTAAAGCAAGACGATGCCCTTCCTGACGAAAATCAATTTCAGCTAAATTTGGAAAAAACACCGCATCATTATAAACACCCATGAGATTAAAAAAGTCTTGCTTATTTTTGGATGCGTAATAATAAGAGGTATGATCATTTGCAGTTGATGCGTTCATGTAGGTATTTAAAGAACGTCGTAACATCATGAAAAACGGATCTCTCACTGGATAATGTTGACTACCACATAGCGCCAAATGCTCTAAAATATGCGCGACACCCGTATGGTCTTTAGGAATTGTTTTTAATGTCACCATATACACATTTTCCTCATCATTAGTTTGGATATGTAAATGGCGCGCCCCACTTTCAGGATGCACAGAATCAATCAAAGTTTGGTTTAATTTTTCATCTTGAAAACGATTGATAAGCTTAAATGCTTGATGTAATTTAGTCATTATTCACCTTGGATCACTAAGCCTAATTATAGCAATAAATTCAAATGATATAAATACAAAGGTACTCATCCATGGTTTTTTACATTAAAAAATTGAATCTCATCGGTGTTAGTTTTCGACACTTTAAGGTCAAACACACAAATGCAAACACCTTCGACAATAGATCTGCTAAAACAACACCATATAAACCATAATGTAAACAAAGGATTGATCCTAATCCAATCATGATCACTGCTCTAATGATTTGAACATATGAACAAAAATGATCTTGACCATTTGCAACCAAAAAGTTGAGCCTTAATATACAAGAATTTCGAAAAAACAAACCAAATACCATGATCGGAAGTATGATTTTATTCGTAGTATCATCAATATTGAAGCAATATAAAATCTGTGGAGCAAACTCATAAAAGATCGCCATACTCACCAACACGATAGCGACTCTCAATCCATCAAGATGATAAAAGGTCTTTTGTAATTGATTGCTTTCTTCCTGACTTAAATTAGACATGGTTGTCACCTTCATTTCATATAAACGTGTTAAAGTATCTAATGAGAATAAAATGAGCTTTACACACACAAAACACACGTTAAAAAATCCAACATCAAATTCTACTGAATCAAGAAACTCCAAGATAAATAATCCCGCCACATCAGTCACCTCAGTACATAGAATCATCACCTCAGACTGTTTTGATAATTCAAACCACGCGCTAGACTCCTTCTTTTTAAGCGATCGTGAGAATAGATATTTTAAGTGGCCCAAATCATTATCTGGCAACATGCCATATGAAAAGCTTCCGATTAAAAATAACAAGAATACATACGCGAACATAAGATAACTTAAATGCAAATAATTTTGTGGTAGGAATATAAAAAAACCAAAACCAAACACAATGAGTTTTGCGCCATAAACACCCACTGAATAAAGAAATGAGGCCAAGATACTGCGTCCCATTACTAATGCATAGTTAATAAAGATCAATGCTAATGCCCAAAAAGGTGCAAACAGAACCACATACATCGCAAGATGATACTCTCCATCCCAGGCTTCATGATAATGGGCGATCTCTGCAAGACCAATAAAACAAAAGTAAATGATTGTGACAGTGACAAATACTTGAGAAACCAATGTCATATTCCATATCAGAAAATCTTTTCTTGGGCGTGAAGAACCTGATTTAATATATTTTTGAACATATTTATTTGCACTCACAGTGCTACCGAACACCATGAGCAACGAAATAAGCTGTAAAGCTCGCCATGCTACCGCAAAATCACCATAAACATCTAAACTTAAATGGTTTGAAATAATCACATTGGTAATGAGATTACAACCATAACCAACTAAACCAAATAAAAACACAATGATAAAACGTTTCATGACAGTATTCACCATACTCGACCACCTCTTAGAGAAAGAGCATAGATCATTTCTATGATGTTGTCATTTTTACCTTATTCGTCAAATAAAACACCCCAATAGACTGGCAGTAAATGTCATATACAGACACCCAATCTCGGGATTAAAAAGGAAAAAATATACTCATAAGTGCTATAATAATAGTATGATCATATGTATAGAAAATAATAACACTAAAGAACATGCATTGAGTTATCAAATCGCAGAGAGACTATATTGTAGTCGTATGATCCTAGTTCCACTACCACAATGTCATATTTCAAGATCTATGCGAAACAACCCCTTCTTCATTAAATCAAAATTGTATATGAAATGTGAAAACACCATCATCTCCGTTAGGGACATTCAAAAAGCAAATCAATATCATGAAGCTGGTCTACATGTCATTTTAGAAGGACAATTTGAATGTGGTGTTGGTCCTCTTATTCATCAATTTTGGCCATCATCAGATTTACTCTCCATGATCATCTGTGATGAGTCTCGCTATCAAAACCCACCAACCATACCAGTAGACTGCATCATAGACATTCAACAAATGAATGAATATCAAGTCATACAAATCATTGGTAGGAAAATTCTACAAGCACGCTTATCCACTCATAAAGATCAAACTTAAAAAACGATATTTTATTCTCTTTCAGGCTATTGCATCCTAAAAGGATGAAACCTGCCTACTCACTTGTTGAAATGCTTATGGTGGTGAGCATTATGAGTTTTTTACTCTCTATGAACATACCACGCTTTGATGAACTCAATTTAAAAGCTCGTTACCTTGAAGTGTTAAGTCACGCCAATGCATTACAAGCGGGTGTTGAAGCATGCTATTTAATTGGTGGTGATTTAAATCAGTGCTTTAGTGGTAAAAATGGTATCCCAAAGATGATTAAGAATAAGTCTGGAATTATTGAAAGTAGTGAAGTGAAGCCTGGTGGCACCATTCACATCATTCCTAAAAATATTTATGGACTTACTGAAAAAGATGATTATATTTTGACTCCAAAAATAAAATCCGGAGTGCTCGAATGGCAATTATCTGGTGGTGCAAAACGTCAAACATGGTTCCTACCATGACATTAAGAGAAGATATCGCCACATGCCTTGTGAAAGCAATACAACTCAAAGCTTCAGATATTTATTTAACAAAAGACCAACAGCATATTTGCATGCTATTTAGAATGCGCTCAAGTCTAGTCACAATTAAACACCTTGAAAAAGACACCCTCAAAATATGGATTCAGCATTTAAAAATTCTTCTCAATTTTGGTTTAAATCAAGAGCCAGTCTATGAAGGTCAAATGATCCATCAGATGCATTATTTTAGGGTTTCTATTCTTGATCATTTAGACTGCCAACAACTCCATATTCGATGTTTACTACCAATCAGAACGCTAGATGCATTTAAAATTTCAACTTACGCAATCTCTGTGTTAATACGACATCTCAAAGCACGTGGGTGTCATATCATTATTTTCGGCCATCCCGGATCTGGCAAAACAACCCTCCTATCCGCATTGATACATTTGTTCTCGAATATGAATCAGCTCGTCATTAGTCTAGAGGACCCCATTGAGATTCACCAGACATCCAACCCTCAAATTGTAATGGATGAGCATACTCAGGTGATCTGTAAAGCCATTCTAAGACAACGCTATGACGGTGTAGCGATTGGTGAAGTCAGAGATAATAAATCGATTCATGCTGCACAAACACTTATCAATACAGGCCATACCTGTTTTTTCACAATACATGGAGACTCTCTCTCACAATGTCAAACTCGTTTAAAATATTTTAATATTCAACCCATGCCCCCTAACTGCTACCTGCACTTACAGAACAATTTTACAATCACAACTTATGTGGAACATAAAACGATGCTACGGTTTGATCCAGAATTGGATTAATCAAAATAAACCACAACAGCTTTTTTGGGCTGGTCAACATCCACTTTACGGATGGCTCATTGGTGTCCAAAAAAAAAGCACTCCTGATCAATTAAAAACACTATTAAAGCCTCACCATATCCAAATAATTTGCTACTGGCAATCGAGCATGTCATGGCGATTCCCTTTATTTCGCTTTAAAAAACTGCTTCGTTTACTGCATGAGCATCGATCGCATCAAGAATCCTGGTACATGGTGCTGGAAAAGCTACTGAAGTTACAACGAGTCCCAATTGAACTTCGTTGGCCAATGCTTGAGATACTCAATAATCTAAAAAAAGGCCTTAAACCACATTATCGTACTAATACTCAAGGCTTCCAAGGAACACATTTTATAATACTTCAAAAGCTCTATGAGTCGATGTGGTCAAGTACACATGCCACCTACCTTTCACACTATGTCCATCACTGCGCAATATTAAATCGTCTTCAACAGCAATTATTAAACACCCTATCATATCCCATTTATCTCTTAATCATTCTGATCATTTTCAATCATCTATTAGGCATTCATCAGACTTTCTTGTGGATGAAATTATCCTTCTTGGCCACTATCATATTGATCATTATTTTCAAGATCACTCCCAAATCATATCTGATTAGATTACCCATCATGACATTTTTATGGATCTATGAATTAAACATGCATCTTCAAATCAACCTGTGTCTTATTCAATCACTGAAATCATCATCGCAATTCAAATGGCTTAATCAAGATATTCTGAGAGATTTAAGCACCGGCATCTCATGTGAAAACCACTTAAAAAAAATTGGGATTCCAACAGACTATATTCAATTATTTAAACAAAGCACCCCCAAACAATTTGATCTTTTTGTTCAACCAAAAGTCAAATTAATGCAATTAAGAATACAGTTTTTTTTAAAAGCATTATCACCCTGTATACTCATTGTAGTTGGACTACACTATTTTAAAACCGCAACCATCTTAAGCCAATTNGCATATGGCCTTAAATAATGCGCTTTGGCGACTCCTTATCGCAGGTATTGCTTGTNTGCTATTACCATTTAAGATCATCTGCTGTTATTTCTTACTGATCACACTCGCTATTTATGATATNAAACAACACCATATCCCCTCTGAACTCATTTATATATTCATGATACATACTGTCATACATGATCCTATCAAAATGACTTCTTTAGCCATGATGTGGGGCATCTTGTATATTGATTATTATATCTGGCCAAAGTGTCTCATGAGTGGAGATCGAGATTTACTTTTTATTTTCACGAATCAAATGGGACTACACCGCACGCTAATACTATTGAGCATGAGCTGTTTTTTTTGTTTTCTGACGCAACATAAACACCAGCATGCACCGATGGTTCCATACTTTTTATTCAGTCATCTGATCATGACGAGTTATTTTTAAATCGTTCAAATTAAGGAGAACGATTTAAAAATGCCCAAAGAACCGTTCACAATATTGAATGAGAAAAATGAAAAGGATGAAAATTTTTTGAGTGACAGCCATCATTAACTGACAAAAAGATACAAAAATGCCCTACACGAATGCAGGGCATTTTCGACTTAGTGAATGACTAAGCGTGTTTTGTGTCTAGCTTGGCTGCTGCCCAAATTGCTAAACCAAATGCAATTTTGTTTACAAAATCTGCTAAGTTATAAACTAGATTGAGTAATTCTTCACTCAATGCGCCATTTAAGTAGCCAAAGAAATAACCTATTGGATAAATTGCCCAACCAATGGTCACAATCAATCGAATGGTATGAAATGCTTGTTGACCTGCTTTGTTATTACTTTTCGCATTAAAGTTACCTGCTTCTCCTAAGAAGATCTCCCAAATGATATATAACCATGCAGCCATACCAAGAATAAAGCAAACCCATGCATTACCAAGCCCGACTTCACCAAAATAACCAAATACAAGCATCAATACAGAAGCAAGAAGGAGTTTAGTGAATAAACCATGCCCCTTGAATCCGACTGCCACTAAGATTAAGTAAAACTCAATGATTTGTAATGGCACAGTGATAAACCAATCGACATACCTAAATACCGTTGGCGTACCAAGTCCAGCAACCCAAATTTGACGCATGTAGTAATAATGGACAAAAGCAACACCTGTTACCAATCCAGCCACAGTCATTGACGTTCTCCAATGAACATTCACATCCGCACGCTCAGCAAAAAAGAACACCGTAGATGCCAATAATGCCATGCATGTGACGAAAAAAGAAACACCAACAACATCAGTTGGCACCAAAACGTATACCATATTATACCCTCACTCGTTTAATTGATTTCCATTATATCATATTTTTTCTAAATGCAAATGGGTATTACATGTTTTCAATCGGCAATATCTCTTCCATACTCATCAACTCTACATTGCCCCCTACAGCGGCAGTATTATTAGTGATTGTTTTTTCTTTGGTTAACCGATTAAGATAATTTGGGCCGCCTGCTTTCGGTCCTGTCCCAGATAGTCCCTCACCACCAAAAGGCTGAACGCCAACCTGTGCGCCGATGATATTACGGTTAATATACACATTACCAACGTGAATACGCGAAACCACATCATCAATAAAACGATCAACTCGACTGTGAATACCAAAAGTCAATCCAAAACCTGTCTGATTGATTTGGTTAATGACATCATCAATATCTCTTCTTTTAAAACGAATAACATGTAAGATCGGTCCAAAAACCTCTTTTTCAAGTTGATCTAATCGATCAATCACATAAATACAAGGCGCAAAAAAGGTGCCATGCTCGCAGCCTGACTGATGATCTGACTGATAAATGCAAGTGCCAATCGTGTTCAAATGTTGCTGATGGGCCTTTAATGCATCAACCGCTTTTTTATCGATAATAGGACCAATATCATTTGATAACAGGTGGGTTGGACCAACACGATACTCTGCTAGCGCTCCAGAGAGCATTTTCAGAAATTTATCACTCACCTCTTCTTGAATGAAAACAACACGGGCCGCAGAACAACGCTGCCCCGCACTTTTAAAACTTGAATCAATCACATCCTTCACGGCTTGCTCAATTAATGCAGAAGAATCAATGATCATCGCATTTTGCCCACCAGTCTCAGCCACTAACGGAATGATTGGCCCTGGACGATTTGCTAATGATTTATTGATAGATCGAGCAGTAGCAGTGGAGCCTGTTAACATCACTAATTGAACTCTTTGATCATTGATCAAGGTTTTACCCACCAATCCTCTTTCACCGGGAACCAACTGCAATGCAGCCTCAGGTAATCCGACCTCTCTAAATAACGTGACCATTTGGGATGCAATCGCAACCACTTGACTAGCTGGCTTTGCAATCACAGTATTCCCTGCAACAAGAGCAGCGGCAACCTGACCTGTGAATATTGCCAATGGAAAATTCCATGGACTGATACAAACAGCAACACCACGCCCAATCATGTTGAGGGTGTTACGTTCTCCAGTTGGACCTGGTAATAACTTAGGCACTAGAGATGTCCTCGCTTGATGGGCATAGTAACGTAAAAAATCTATGGCCTCTCTCACCTCATCAACAGCATCCTGCCAAGTTTTTCCTGCCTCTAAAATTAATAGGCGAATAAATACATCCTGCCTTTTTTGTAATAAATTTGAGGCTAAATCAAGATAGTTCGCCCTTTGAAATACATCGGTTTGATACCAAATTGTGTAAAATGAGTGCGCTTGAGATAAGGCTTGTTGGATATCTTGTGCATTTGCAAACTCATACGTACCCAAATGATGCGTGCTTTTCGCTGGATTCACAATGTCTTTAACGTGACGTTGTCCCTTTGGAAGTTTTACAATCATGGGGTGACATTGTATGGGGACATCCGTTGAGAAATGATCCATCGTTTTAGATAATTTCATTAAAGATTTCGGACAACTTAAATCTAACCCCAAAGAATTCTGGCGTTCCTCACCAAAAAGATCGATTGGCTTTGAAATTGACCCTGATAATTTAGGTTGTTTTAAATCGATACTTAAAAGCGGATCACTAGACAATAGTTCATTCACACTCACTGACTCATCAACAAGTTGATGCACAAACGATGAGGAGGCACCATTTTCAAGTAAACGCCTCACTAAATAGGGTAGTAATTCATTGTAATCACCAACCGGAGCATATATTCTACAACGCGTGGGGCTTTCTGCCATCACCACATCATACAGTTGCTCACCCATCCCATGAAGTCTTTGAAACTCGTAATCCTCTCTTGATTGAGCCCAATATTTAATGGTCATGATGGTTACTATATTGTGCGTTGCAAACATTGGATAGATTTCATCTCTCGCTGCTAACATTTGCTGTGCACAGGCTAAATAGGCCAAATCCGTATGTTTCTTTTCTGTGAACACAGGGTAATCAACTTCGCCATCAACTTGCGCTTGCTTGATTTCCATATCCCAATACGCCCCTTTAGTCAGCCTCACTCCTAATCGTTTTCCAGACTTTCTCGCAGACTGAATCAGATAATCTAAAGCAGCCAAAACTCTTTTTTGATAGGCCTGGATCGCTATACCTAGACCATGCCATCCTTCAAGATCAGGATCTTGAAGGAGTTGATTGACAATGAGTAATGCCATTTCAAATCGATCACTTTCCTCTGCGTCTATCACAAGTCCAATATTACGCTTTTTAGCATCCATACAAAGCGACTTTACCCTAGGAAGTAATATCGCCATCACTGATTCACGCTGACTGTACTCATAACGGGGATGTAATGCAGACAGTTTCACCGAAATACCACGCTCATCTTGGATCACTGCTTGTGCATTACCACCTAGTTGGCTAATGGACTGACGGTAGGCTTCAAAGTATCGCTGTGCATCATCACTGGTTAAAGCAGCCTCACCTAATTCATCGTAAGAATAGAGATAACCTTTCTTTTCATTTGCTCGACCATTTTTAATGGCCTTTTTCAAGTTTTGTCCAAGCACAAACTGAGATGCAAAGAGCTTAAGAAAAGCAGCAACAGAGGATCGTAAAGCTGGTTGACCTAACTGACGAATAGTAGATTGAAGCGTCTTTAAAAAAATATTTTTATCTGGTTGATCAGATAAAACTTTCCCTGAGATCACTAATCCCCAGTACATTGAACGATTAATCATCGACTGCATCATAGGCGTATTCGACCAGTCTCCGTCTCCGAGTTTATCTTTGATCAGTTCATTGATCGTGGATCGATCAGGCACCCTTAGCATAGCCTCAGCAAGACACATCAAAGCAACACCCTGCTCTGTATTCAGTTTATATTGCAACAACAGTCGCTCAACACCGAGTGTTTTTGTTTTTAACTTTCTAATTTGGTTAATGAATTTTTGCGCTTTTTTATGTACCATCTCGATTTCTTGATCGCTCATTGAAATGGTCGCTGCAATTGCTTTAACCAATGAAGCTTCACTTTGACGATGTGATGCATAAAACGTTGCCAATAGTAGCTCTACATTATTAAATTGTTCTGAAAAATTAATCATTCCAACTCCCTTAATTTTCTAAACATGACTCAAAAATAGCTTGATGTCGACGCTTCAAAGCTTGCCAGTCACGATGACCATTATGTGTTTCAAAGCCAAGCAGTGCTTGATTCGAACGTTGACATACCTCTTGATCAGGCATGACATATTCTGTTTTTGTGGACAATAAACAACATTGCATCTCACAAGCTTGCTCGAGATGATGTTGATGATAGTATGCTTGTGCGATATCTTGACCACAAACGACTACACCATGGTTGCGCATCATGACAATGTCATATTGGCCTAAATCATTCACCAACTGTTCACCTTGACGCATTTGATCTAACACTAATGAATCATAATCATGGTAGCCGATTCTATTATAAAAATGTAGCGCCCATTGAGACAAAGGCAATAAGCCTTGTTTCATTGAGGACACGGCAACATTACATATCGTATGACTATGAAAGATCGCATTGATATCTTGACGTGCCTGATAAATTGATGCATGTGTGATATAGCCTGTGGGATTATAAATCTGCTCTTGCCCCTCAATGACTTGACCAGAAAAGTCGACTTTAATCAAATTGTCTGGCGTCACTTCGTCGAACAATAATCCAAATGGCATGATAAAATAAGCATCCCCCTCATGGGATCGCACTGATAAGTGTGTGTAGGTTAAATCATCCCAACGGTTTTTAGCGAACATACGGTAGGCGAAAGCTAACTCATAACGCAAATGTTGGTTCATTTAATCATCCCTATTTCAACTAACTTCTTTTTTAATGTGATTCTAGACAAACCCAGAATACGGGACATGCGACTTTGGTTACCGCCTGTAAAGACAAATAGTCTATTAAATAACGCTTTTTCTGCCTCTTTAGTCACCAAACCATACAAATCCCCAAGCTCATAATCTTCGACATGACTTAAGTACCGGTCCACTGCTTCGTTCACAGCACGCTGAAGCTTAGAAGTTTTATGTGGTCTACTCATACGACTATTTAAGCGTTTCTCATTAAAAATGTAAATGTTTTAAATGTTGCTACCCCTTAACAATAAATAAAATTTAGTTTACACTATCCGTTTTAAGGAGAATTAAATTGCCTCTAAATGTGTATCAATGTGCCGCATGTCAGCATACGATTGAAAAAATTCAAAAATACTCTGATCAACCACTCAAAGAGTGTCCTGCATGTCATCGTCAAACACTCTCAAGAGTCATTTCACCCTCAAACTTTCATCTTGGAGGATCCGGGTGGTATAACGATGGTTATGGGACCAAAAAATCAGCTTCAAACACGACTGGAGAAACCAAGTGATCTATAAAACACTTAAAAATTGCTTCCTCTCAGGGTTGTTATTTTGGATACCTGTCATCGTCACTATTCTCGTCATTCGCCTTGTGCTCACATTAGTCATGCACGCAATTTCAATGATCCCTGCCGATTACTTGCCAAACTACTACATTGATGTACATTTACCAGGATTCAATGTCCTTGTCATTTTATTTCTCATCCTATTCACAGGACTTGTTGTAAATCATTATATTGGTAAAAAAATCGTACAATGGTGGGAGGGGATATTATCGAGAATTCCTATAGTACGTTCATTGTATTACGGTATTAAACAATCCATGGCTGCAGTAATGACTAGCTCTGCTGCTAACTTTCAACAAGTCGTTATGGTGGAATACCCAAGAAAAGACATGTGGAGTTTAGGCTTTCTGACCAATGAACAAACACAAGACTTTCATTTTAAAACTGTCAATGATATGGCAGCAGTCTATGTACCTACAACCCCTAACCCTACTTCGGGTTATATCGTTTTAGTACCGCGAAAAGACATACACCCTATTGACTTGACTGCAGAACAAGCAATTAAGTGGATCATCTCCCTAGGCATCATCAACCCAAAAGATAAAGTAGAGGACATTCAATAACTTATGAGAGATCATTTTTGTGGCGTTTTAAACGCTGAGCATATCAATCAATCCATTCAACTGAGTGGTTGGGTACAATATCGACGTGATCACGGTGGTGTTGTTTTTGTAGACTTGAGAGATCATACAGGATTTGTACAAATTGTATTTCGCCCAGAAGCAGTCGATGTGTTTAAAGTTGCAGAATCACTGCGAGCAGAAGCGTGTATTACAATTAATGGTTTAGTAGCTCAACGTAGTCCAGAAACAACGAACCATAACATCCCAACCGGCATGGTAGAAATCATTGTCTCATCGATCCAGCTACATAATCTCTCAAAGCCCATTCCGTTTTCAATAGATGATCACCTACCCGCATCGGAAGAAACACGTCTCAAGAATAGATTTTTAGACTTAAGAAGACCTAAGATGCAACAGAATATGCGTTTACGCGCAAAAGTGAATGCACTCTTTAGAAAACACCTCGAATCAATGCAATTTACCGAAATTGAAACACCGATTCTAACCAAGCCAACTCCTGAAGGTGCCAGAGACTATCTGGTTCCGAGTCGAACTCAATTAGGGCATTGCTTTGCATTACCTCAATCACCACAAGTCCTAAAGCAAATACTGATGGTCTCTGGTTTTGATCGTTATTACCAAATTGTTAGATGCTTCAGAGATGAGGACTTAAGAGCAGATCGACAACCTGAGTTTACCCAATTGGATCTAGAAATGGCATTTGTAAACCAACATGATGTTATGGATACGATTGAAAAACTCATACACTCTCTTTTTAAAGATTTAAATATTGACATTCATGCCCCAATTCCCCGTATGAGTTATCATGAAGCAATGGATCAATATGGCTCTGATAAACCAGATCTTAGGAATCCACTCATCATCAATCGCGTTGATGATATATTTAAAGCAAGTGATTTCAAAGTGTTTAAAGACCCCGCATCCTTGGATCAGCATCGTGTAAGTTTGCTCAAGGTGCCTCAGGGTGCAATAAAACTCTCCAGAAAAAAAATTGATGAGTACACCCACCTTGTTTCAAAATATGGTGCAAAAGGCCTCGCTTATATTAAAATCAATGACGTTAATGACCTTGAAAGTGGCTTACAATCACCATTACTGAAGTTTTTAACAAAGACAGAACTCAATGCCATCATCAAAGCATCTGAAGCATCCAGCGGAGATCTTGTCTTTTTCGGCGCAGGTCACGATGACGTCGTCTGTCAAAGTTTAGGTGTTTTGAGAAATCAAATTGGTGAGGATCTTGAACTGATTACTCCAGGTTGGAAGCCTCTTTGGGTGGTTGATTGGCCTATGTTTGAAAAAACCAATGATCAACAAGGAGAAAAAATACAAGCTTTACACCATCCATTTACAGCACCAGATTGTGATGACGTTGCAACCTTTAAACAGTCACCAATGTCCATGAAAGCAAAAGCCTACGATTTAGTCCTCAATGGTTATGAAATTGGGGGTGGTTCCATTCGTAATCATCATCTTGATATGCAATATGCTGTTATGGCTGTACTCGGATTGGACCAAAAGACCACTGATGATCAATTTGGTCATTTAATGCACGCCCTATCCTATGGCGCTCCCCCTCATGGTGGATTTGCACTGGGTTTAGATCGTTTCGCTATGCTTTTGTGTGATGCTGATTCTATCAGGGAAGTCATTGCTTTTCCAAAAACACAAAATGCACGCTGTCTCCTCACAGAGGCGCCAGCGAAAGCTCACCTTGAGCAATATCTAGAACTAGGCTTAAATACGATCAAGACAGAAGAGAACCATGGCCGGTCATAGTAAATGGTCCAATATTCAGCATAGAAAAAAAGCACAAGATGCGAAAAGAGGAAAACATTTTACAAAATTCATCCGTGAAATAGTCGTTGCAACAAAAGAAGGCGGCGCTGATAAAACCAGTAATCCAAGATTAAGATTGGCGATCGATAAGGCTTTACAAGGTAATATGACAAAAGATACGATCAACAAAGCCATTCAACGTGGTGCTGGACAACAAGATTCAGATCAATATCAAAGTATTACTTATGAGGGATATGCTACTGGAGGCATCGCAGTGCTAGTCAAATGTCTTTCTGACAATCGAAATCGCACTGTAGGTGAAGTACGGCACGCTTTCTCCAAACATGGCGGTAATCTTGGAACAGAGGGTTCAGTTGCATTTTTATTCAAAGAGAAAGGACACATTGTGATCAAGGCTTCTAAGGATTTTGATACTGTGTTTGATCTAGCCATTGAGCTAGGTGCTGAGGATCTCATCAAAGAAGAAGATGTCTATATCATTGAAACATCCCCTCAACAATTTGAATCTATCTTTGCTCAAATCCAAACACAGTCATTTGAGATACTTTCAGCAGATATCACTATGATTGCTGATGATTATTTGACTTGTTCTGAGGAAGAGGCCATCAAAGTGAAAAAGTTGCTTGATATGTTGGAGGATTTAGATGACGTCCAATCTGTTTATATCAATACAAAAGTCTAAATAATGCGTATTCTTGGAATTGATCCTGGATCAAGAATAACTGGTTGGGGCATTATTGATTGGCCCATCAAATATGTGGCTTGTGGTACCATCAAATTACCTCAGTTGCCATTAAAAGATCGATTGATTTATATTTATGAGGATCTCCAATCTATCATTCAGAAATATCAACCCGATTGCGCGGCTATTGAAGAGGTGTTTTTACATAAAAATCCTCAAAGCGCATTAAAACTTGGTCATGCACGTGGTGCTGCGATGGTTGCTGTTTTAAAATCAGCACTGCCTCTCAATGAGTATTCAGCACGCTTTATCAAGCAAACCATTACAGGTTACGGCAATGCCGATAAATCTCAGATGCAACACATGATCCAACATACCTTATCTCTAGAAAAACAACCCACCTCTGACGCTGCAGATGCACTTGCCATTGCAGTATGTCATGGATATTGTGCGAAAATCACAACTTAAATAACATTTATTATGACAACAATGTATTCAATCGCGTCGCGCTCCATGGTATACTTCATCTTGTATAGGAGTATATGCATTGATTCATAGTATTACAGGTCAAATTTCACACAGCCAACCACCTTTCATGTGTATTGATGTATCAGGTGTTGGTTACGAGGTGGAATGTTCTCAACAGTGTTTTCATCTTGGTCAGGTAGGTGCATCGATCTGTGTCTACACTCATCTTGTAGTCCGGGAAGACGCGCATGCCTTGTTTGGTTTTAGCTCTATTCAAGAGCGAGAAGTCTTCAGGGTACTTATTAAGGTCTCAGGTGTCGGTCCGAAAATGGCCATCGCGATCATCTCGCATTTAAACGTGAACGATATCATTCAAGCCATTATGCTTAAAAACACACATGTTTTCCTCAATTGTAAAGGGGTTGGAAAGCGAGTAGCTGAAAAAATCATTGTTGAGTGTCAAAATAAATTTAACGCTTGGGTGATCCAAGTAGAAGATGATGCTTCTCATGATGCTGTATCTGCTTTAGTGAATCTTGGATATAAAAAATCTGATGTACAAAAATTATGTCAAACTGCATTTCAATCTGGGATTAAAGAAACCACTGAAATTATCAAGTTCGTATTAGGAGAGTTACAACCCGTATGATTGAAGAAGAACGCATTATTACACATCACGCTTTATCTAGTGATCAGGAACAAGAGATTTCTATCAGACCGAAATGCTTTGAAGATTATATTGGTCAACACAGAATTAAATCTCAACTGACGACCGCAATCCATGCAGCTAATGTTAGAAATGAAGCATTAGATCATGTGTTGTTGTTTGGCCCTCCAGGATTAGGTAAAACCACACTTGCACATATTATTGCAAATGAAATGAATAGCACCGTCAGAAAAACATCTGGACCAGCCATTGAGAAAGCTGGAGATTTAGCTGCGATTCTCACGAATTTAAAACCCAATGACGTCTTATTCATTGATGAGATTCATCGACTTAATCCCAACTTAGAGGAGGTACTTTACCCTGCTATGGAGGATTACCAAATTGATTTAATGATTGGTGAAGGCCCTGCTGCTCGATCTGTCTCTTTAAAAATTCCTCCTTTCACTTTAGTGGCGGCAACGACTCGAGCTGGTGCACTCACCGCACCATTCAGAGACCGTTTTGGGATTATCCTACGCTTAGAATATTATTCCCCTGATGACCTTAGTACCATTGTCAAAAAAAATTGTCAAAAGCTTCATATTGAGATCGATTCGACAGGCGCAAATGAAATTGCCAAACGATCTAGAGGGACACCAAGAATTGCAAATCGCTTACTAAAGCGAACTAGAGATTATGCGGATATCGCTAGCAGTAAGCAGATTGATCTTCAAATTGCCAATAAAGCGTTGCATGAACTTGAAATTGATGCAGCGGGATTAGATTATATGGACAGAAGATATCTTGCTAGTATCATTGAACAATTTGATGGTGGTCCAGTTGGATTAGATACGCTCGCTGCAAATATTGGTGAAGAGAAGCAAACCATAGAAGATGTCATTGAGCCATATCTCATTCAGCAAGGTTTTGTTCAAAGAACTGCACGTGGACGCATCATTACACAACAAGCGAGGACCTTTTATGCAGAAAACACCTTTATTTAATCTTCAAAAGCCTGTCGCCATTATTGGTGATGTGATGCTGGATATTTACTTGAAAGGAAAGTCGTATAAAATTTCACCAGAAGCCCCTGTGCCTGTCGTTCGCTTTAATGAAAATCAATATACATTAGGAGGTGCTGGGAATGTCGCGCTAAACCTTAAAAAGCTTGGCGTTGATCTCACCCTCTTTGGTTTAATTGGTGATGATGAACACGGCAAACGACTGATTCAGTTACTCGACACACTAGACATCAAACATCACTTGATTGTCACCAAACAACCGACCATTACAAAAATGAGAATCGTTGATCACCAACATCAATTACTACGTGTAGATTACGAACACCCTTTCCAATACGACGACAGTATACGTCTTATTGATTCAATGATTGAACATTTAACAGCATCTCATTTATGTATTATTTCTGATTATGCAAAAGGGACTGTAGCGCTACCGCAAAAGCTCATAGAGCAACCCTGTCAGACCATTGTAGATCCAAAAGGTCATTGTTATGAGAAATATCAAGGTGCTTTTCTAGTCACCCCAAATTTAAAGGAGTTTCAAGAGGCGTCACAATCGAATGAAACCCATATTGACCAGCTCATTCAATCAGGATCTACATTTAGACAAAAAATGAACATACAAAACTTACTGATTACACTGAGTGAACGAGGCATGTTATTGATTAATGACAAGTATACTCTCCATCAGCCTGTTATCGATTCAAGTCAAGTATCCGATGTCACAGGTGCGGGAGATACTGTGATTGCTACTTTAACAGCTTGTTTATCGTCAAATATTGATTTTGAAAAGGCCCTTCAGATCACCAATCATGCAGCAAGTTTAGTGGTTAAGCAGTTTGGTACTGCGTATGTATGTCCTAATGAGTTATCTCAATCTCTCCTATCAAAATCGACCCTTCATAACAAAACAAGATCTTTATCAACATTAATATCCATTCTTAAAGAACATCAACAACAAAACCAAAAAATAGTATTTACAAATGGATGTTTTGACATTATCCATCCTGGACATATTGCACTATTAGAAAAAGCAAAGTCATTTGGAGATATATTAGTTGTTGCTATTAATTCAGATGATTCAATCCAGCGTTTAAAAGGCCCTCATAGACCCATCAACACACTCACATCTAGGGTGGCAGTTATGGCAGGTCTTCAAGCAGTAGATTGGGTGATTACTTTTGATGATGATACACCCTTACAATTAATTCGAGCCATTACTCCGGATGTATTAGTGAAAGGTGGTGATTATTCAGTAGATACTATCGTTGGTGCTCAAGATGTAATAAATAATGGCGGTGAAGTAAAAGTAGTCCCTACATTAGATAATTATTCAACAACATCTCTCATCAAATCGGTTCTCGAAGTAGAATAATTAACTTGATCCTGATGACGATGATGACGCAGTATTAGTAGATTTGTGTGCAGAGTTATATTGCTGAACTGTATTTTCAATATTACTAACGGCTGATGCAAGTTGCTGCATCATCTGCGAATGACTATACACCGTATTGACACTATCCCCAGCGACTTGTCTCTCTATTAAATCTGTCTGAGCTTGTACAGCTCGAAGTAGATCAGCCAATAATAAATTTGTTGATCTTTGAAGTGAAACAGTGTCTGTGAGGGAATTATTATGCTCAACCCATGTTTGTGCTTCACCACTCGAATCAGATGTATATGTTTTCTCACTAAAGCGCCAGTTAGCTGTATATTCTTCAAGTTGTTTTAAAGTACATCCTGTTTTGTTACCAATGTACGCACGTTTGTTATACAGCGCTGTTAAATTTGAGATCCCAGAATTAATACCAGATTGGAATATATTCATCAATACATGTGAGGATTCATAATATGCAGAAATTTGTGATGCTTGTCCAGTTCGCTCAGAAACCAAGCTTTGAGCGTATACATTAGATGTATCTGACGCATCCACACATAAGTTCTTATAAGCATCAGTACTACTAAAATTAGATGAACAATATATAGCTGGTCCACCATGTAAAAATATCGAGGTAACCGTTGTAGGATTAGAACTCGATAAGGGTTCAAGAGATACGTATTGAGACTGAGTAGATTGAAGTCCATTACCTGATATCAATGATTGGATAAATGATTTTGCATAGTTATTGGAATCATCAAGAGTTGGGTCCAAACTAAATGAAGTATCTGGTCCTTTAGTTGGATCGCACCCACCACTATTTGTGCCGTACATCGGTGTGTAAAGTACCGAGTCAATTGACGGAGTGACACTAAAGATAGGAGGACCTGCATTTAATGTGCTCACGGCGTAATTTGTGACTTCTTTGGTAAATGCAGAGAATATTTTTTGAAGAGCAGTTGTATTATCAGAGACCATTGAGGAAACAGTTGAACCAATCGCTGCTTTGACACCATTGTCATAATTCGGATAGTAAGTGTATGCATAAAGCCCGGAGGTATTAATTGCATTAGCAAGTGATTTTGCCTGATCAATTAAAGTACTCAAAGGTTCATTGATCTCAGAGTTTGTGGAAGTCAAGGATTGAATATCACTATATTCAAAGTTCACAACCTCCCAGTTCCAACCATTAGCGCTTGTCGGAGCTGAGGTTGAACTGACCGGTTCCCAGTAACATTGATAGTATGGAATACTCGATGAGGAAGATGTACTTGTAGTACCTCCAGTTGGGTCAGAGGAGGAAGATGAAGGTGGGTTGGTCGGCATAGCCTGAATACTTGTACTACAGTTACTCACAATTGGAGCGTAATAAGAAAGCACCCTAAGAATTTTAAAGTCATCTGAATACATCTTTAGTGCATCATAAGCGGTTTGTGCAAGCGTGGTTGGTGTTGGATTTTCGGAATCCGTACCACATAGATCTTGGAACTCAGTGATGCTAAATCGATTGGGCCAATCTGTGCCACTACACATTGAAGTCAAGCTGGTGTTCAATGGGTCATTACCATTAATCACACTTTGTTTGGCGGTAATAATTGGGTTACTCTGTGCTTGAGTATACGATACAATAGGATATAGATATCCACGAATCACTAATCCAATATAATACTGAATCGGCTTGATTGGCGTTACCTTTGCACCAGTCAACAAATTATTCATTACATTCTCTTGCATATCAAATGCTTGTTCCTGAGTGAACGGAGCAGACTGATCTGGAACATTAATACTGGATTGGCCAAAATTATTGAATATCACTTGCACCGTTGGATACACAACGGATTCCACTTGAGTAAATATAGAGGCACTCATCGAACCGGGCAATACAAATGCATTAATAACCCCGTTAGTTAAGGTTTGCATCGCAGTTGAAGTGTAATCTTGAATTGTGACTGAACTATTTGTCGTTGAGCTACTGGCACTACCACTGGATGAACTGCTTGAGCTACTCGTGCTTGTTGAGCTGGAACTACTATCTTGAGCCGAAGCCCCATGAACCAAGGTGGCTATTAGAATACAAATTAAACCTTTCATCCACACACCTTAATCGAAATTGACGTTGGGTCTAACACGATTAGATGACGGCACCCTATGCTTAGATGGCCCTCTGTAAAGATGTGAGTATTTTCTTGATCTTTTATGTTTTTTGACTTTTTTAGGCTGCTTTTGAGGCTGACTTGACTGCTCTACATTAGCTGGAGTCTGAGACTCTAGATGTGCATAATGTTCACACATATTTCTTTCAACACCATCATTGCCTCGAATGATGAACTTTTCAAAAGCCAAACACTCTGGTGTCTGCTTACCTTTACATTCCTTACAAATTTTTACAAAATCTGTGGCAAAAGATAGTGGTAGACAAAACAGTAAAAAAATTCTTAACATCATAAACTCTCAAATGCTTTTTTCAAGGTATGAATCCGACTTTTCTGAAAAATTCGACTCATAATACGTAATCGTTCAAAAATAATATTTCTGTATATAAAAATATAAGCATGGTGATCATTAAACTGATTCTCCTCAGCGTAACTAATAATCTTAGAAGCTGAGCCCGGTGTGATTTGATCTAATCCTTGTAAAAATCTGAGATTTCGGCTGGTCTTGATATAAGCAATAAATTTTAATATTTCTGGTGATGGTTTAGGAGCTTTTGTATCTGGATGATTCAGTAACTGCCCAAGATTGTTAATCGCAGCATCGACACTAGTATCTTCATCAAGTGTCCAATTCTCAACATTTTCCATAAAAGTAATGACACGATATACAGAAGGATCTACAAATTTAGACCAATAAGCATGCGCACCTTTATACGTCATATCAACCATAAAACAATATTATCATCATAAAATGATAATTGCATTAAATTTTGCATAATCATCTGATTTTCTTATGATCACACATGCCCTAACAACTAAATACATGCCTAGGGTCTGACACTAGTCATGGTATAATAAGAATATGAGTAAAAAAATAATTTTCACACATTATCAACCATCTCTCCACACAATGATTGATAACGCAATCTCAAAATTAGATACAAAGATTGATTCACAAATCAGGCACTATCTTCATCACCTTTTAGCAAAAACCATGCAGCACCCACATTACCCTCAAGTCAATTGTGAAGACATTATCAATTATTTTTACATTAAGTCTCATGTTTCTACAGATCATTTGATCATGTTAGCGGATAGATCCCTACTCGATATTGGACTATATCCAAATCAAATGTCCTCTTCTTTAATTACTCCTGAGTTTATGGTCGTTTCTGGTCAACAACTCTACATTGATTTAAGTCAACAATCTCCAAATACTGATCCTTATGAACAAATCAGTCAAAATTTTATAATCCTGATGGACATTTTACTGTATTTACGGGAGGATTTTTTTCATCAAGCGCCTTTGAACCAAGCATTTATTCATTTTTTAACTCATCAAACAGACAGTCAATTTATCAGATCCCAGTTAAAACGTTGACAGAGAGACCTATTGGCGATCATTATAAACGCATGAAACATTTAAAAAAATATGTCAAGGATCAAACTGCCATCAACAAAATGCGTATTGCAGGACAAAAAGCAGCCAGCGTATTAGAGATGATCGATGAATATGTCAAAGTGGGTGTATCTACCGACACATTAAATACAATATGCCATGAGTATATTGTCGATGAACTAAAATGTATCCCCGCACCCCTAAATTATAAAGGTTTCCCTAAATCTATTTGCACCTCCATCAACCAGGTCGTGTGTCATGGTATCCCCTGTGAGCGTAAACTCAAAAATGGAGATATTATGAATATTGATATTACAGTCATTCACGATGGTTACCACGGTGATACATCTAAGATGTTTCTGGTCGGTGATAAAGTTTCAATCATAAGCCAAAGACTCTGTCGGGTTGCTCAAGAATCACTATATCTTGGTATTAAAATGGTCAAACCTGGTAGAGACTTAAAAGCAATTGGACGTGCTATTTCAGATTATGTCCGTAAATTTAATTACAGTTCTGTAGAGGCTTTTTGTGGCCATGGTATTGGTCGTGAATTTCATGAGGAAAATTTCCAAGTGCTGCATTACGATCACCCTAATATCCCATCAACGATTTTAGAGGAAGGGCTTACTTTCACGATAGAACCAATGATCAATGTTGGAACAGAAAAAGTACGTATTTTACCTGATCAATGGACTGCTGTGACCAAAGACCATAAACTTTCTGCACAATGGGAGCACACCATTCTTGTCACTAAAACAGGCTATGAAGTGCTTACTCAACGACCTGGGGAAGAGATTTAGGCCTCATTAAGCCTCGTTCACTTTCCTCTTTAAATACTAACATCGTTTTTGCGTGTGGATTATCGATGTCTGGTTTTGGCTTATTCATCAGAATATGTCGATACATCGTTTTAATGGCAATAAAATCTTCACTAGAAAAGCCCCTTCGCTTAAGACCAACAAGATTAATGCCTCTTATTCGCGCAGGCTGGCCACCCACATTACAAAAAGGGAGTACATCTTTACTGACAAATGCCATCTCAGTTAAAAAGGCGTGTTGGCCAATACGACAAAATTGAGTGACACCAACATAAGCACCAATCACAACATGATCAGATACAATCACATGACCGGCAATATTCGAGTGATTCACAATCACAACGTGATTACCAATGATCGCATCATGAGCAATATGAGAGTAAGCCATAATGAGATTATGATTGCCAATCCGTGTTGTGGATCCCCCAACAGGGTCTCCTCGATTAATCGTGACACACTCCCGAATCACATTATGATCTCCAATCACAAGCTGAGTTGGTTCACCATTATAGGCTTTATGTTGAGAATCACCGCCAATAACGGCATTTGCATGTATTACATTATGATTACCAATATGAGTATCTTTAATAATCAATGCATTTGGACCAATCACACAATGTGCTCCAATGGTGACATTTTCACCAATAAAGCAATTAGGATGAATGACTGTTGACTCATGAATTTGGGCTGATGGATGAACTGTACTCATTGTGTCATACATAATAATATTGCCTGACACACGACACGTCCGTCGACTTTTGCTGTACTCTCACAACGAAAAGATAAATTTCTTTGTTGTTTCAACGTGACATCTAAAATCAACTGATCACCTGGGGTCACAATACGTCTAAACTTAACACGATCTAATCCGGCTAAATAAAAGACACCACCTTTTTGTGCGACTGACTCATAGCTATCATACATCATCAATCCTGCAGCCTGAGCTAGGGCTTCAATAATCAACATTCCCGGCATAATCGGCTTTTTGGGGAAATGACCTTGAAAAAAGAGTTCGTTAATTGTGACATTTTTGATCGCTTGAATTGATTTTCCTGGATCAATTTCTAATACACGATCCACAAGCAAAAATGGATACCGATGAGGTAACCTCTCTCGAATTGCATCTATATTCATTAATTATGTCTCCCGAGCTTTTAAATATTTTGGTAATCTTTTAAAGTAAAAAACACTTTTCATCCAATCTTTCATTGAAATAGCATGTATTGATGAGCAGTAATAGCCGGCATGTAGAATGGACTTACCTACAGCACTCCCGCCAGCAATAACAACTCGATCGGCAATCTGAATATTATCTCTCATTTTAACTGCACCGCCAATCATACACTGCTGACCAATGTGAGTAGATCCACCGATTGCAACACATCCAGAAATGATAGTATGATCACCAATTTGTACGCCATGACCAATCTGAGACAAATTATCAATTTTCACGCCCTCACCAAGTATGGTGTCAACGAGTGCACCACGATCAACTGTTGTATTTGAGCCAAGATAAACATGATCACGTAAAATAACCGATCTAATCTGCTTTATGGGTATCCAAGCTGAAGCCTCGTTTTGAACAAAACCAAAGCCCTCTGAACCAATCACAACACCTGATTCAATATAACAATTTTCACCGATTGACACACCATGGTAGATATTAACATGACTAGAAATAAAGGTATTTTTTTTGATCGTTGTCTTACGACCAATGCGACAATGCGCTCCAATATTGACGCCATCTCCGACACGAACGCCTGATTCAATCACAGTGAATGGGCCTATTGATACGTCATGACCAATTTGCACATCCTCACTAATGCAAGCTGTCTGATGCACTTCAGGGAAGGTATTTTCTTTTGGATAAATTAAATTTAATGCTCGAGCAAAATCAAGTCTCGGATTTTTAGAGATCAACACTGGACACGGCGCGCATGATACATGATCTGCACTGGCAATGATTACACCAGCTGTTGTTTTTTTGATTTCATCCTCTAAGCCTCTTCCAGCATAAGCAAGTTGGTGGAGTTCGGCATCAGATAACGATGCCGCACTTTGGATATCCACCGAGCATTCTTCGCTTAAAGGCAAGGATAATTGAGTAGCTAACTCAGTAGCAAGCATTATTTAAGTTTCTTTTCAACTTCGTTTGTTAAGTCAATCTTCGGATTTGACCAGATGATTTCGTTACTAGAGAAAACGACGTCGATACCTTTTTTGGAGGCAATCTCAGATACTTTCACTTTCACCTGATCCATGATTTTACCAATACTTTCGTTTTGAGCTTGGTATACTTCAGACCTAAATTTTTGTTCTGATTGAGCTAACTGATTGCGTTGATCATTGATACTGTCTTCAAGGGCTTTACGATCCTTTGGCGACATTGTTGCTTTATTCTTCTCAAGATTTTCGGTACTTTCCTCAAGCTGTTTTTGCAGCTTAACTAAAGCTTCCTTTTGTGGATTGAACTGTTTTTCAAGGTCTTGAGCCATTGTTTTCATCATTGCAGAGCCTTCGACAATCTGTCTTACATCTACAACACCAAACTTTGGGTTATCCTGAGCCGCAAAAACACATTGACTTGTTAAAATTAGGCCCGCTGCAACATATCGTATTAATTTCATTTATCCACCTCTAAAAATACAAGCTTTATTCTAAACTAAAAAGAACTTAAAAGTCCATCCCAATGGCAAAATCAATTGGATTAAATTGATCACCTGGTTTATGAGAAATATTTTTACCAAAAGAGATTGCAAGAGGTACGCCAGCTAAGGAAGCCGTGACCATTAAGCCTGCAGAGACCCTAAGCTCACTTGGTGCATAATCAGAGAGATACACATTACCAACATCACAAAATATCGCAGTTTTAAATGGATTATCTGTCACAAAAGGGATTGGGAAATATAAATTAGTATTCAGTGTTGTGAGAATATCACCACCTAATGAATCTCCATTGCTATCTTTTGGACCTAAGGAATATATTTTGAAGTTACGAACTGTACCGAAGCCACCTGCTTGATAACGTTTAAAGAAAGGAAGGTCGCCTGCAAATGCACCGTAGCCTTGTCCATAAGCAAGATGGGGGCGAATCTCTAGAGCAATCTCATTGTCATTTTTAAACTGATACAATCGTTGGTTCAATTTAAATTGATAATCAAATGTATAATAGGTAATGTCATTATCTAATAATGGGAAGCCAAATTCACTATGGAAGTTTTGAGAAAATTGTGCATCATCACGATACGTTTTTCGCGTCCATCCAACTTTACCGGATGTGTTGTTATAACTCGTGCCATGTGAATCAATAAAGTCTTGTACATTTTGCGAAAGCGTATCTGAATTTTTAAGCTTTGTATACTCGTAATTTAACCCAAAATTGATGTGATCAATCTTCGAGACTGGTACGCCATAAAGCACTCCGCCCCCGAGGTTGTCTGAACGATAATCCGTTGCTGATACATTGTCACTATTTACTTTTGTATAATATAACTTGGTAGAGCGTGTGATACCGGAGCTGAGATAGAAAGGGTCAAAATGTGTCAAGCTGATTGTATCAGTTGTTTTATTATGCTCTGAACTTAAAGTCACTTGTTGACCAGATCCAAGGAAGTTTTTGAAATTCAGGTTCGCCCCAAGCACGATCCCGCCACCATTTTCGTAACCGAGTTGAGCCATGATACTATTGACAGATTCTTTTTCTTTAACATCGTAAATCACATCTACTTTGTCGTGATAGGTCGGCACAGGCTGTAAGGTATACTGCACGCTATCCAAATAGCCTAGATTCATCAAGCGTGCTCTAGAGTCATCTAACTCTTTTTGTGAGTAACGTTGTCCTTCAGACTGATAAAGGAAATTTCTTAGAAAATTACTTTGAGTACTACGATTTCCTTTAATATCAATTTTTCTAATGGTATAAACTGCTTTTGGATCGGATTTCACCTTAATAGAAATTGTTCGTTGATCTTTATCCACTGAGTTTTGATCTTGAACGTCCGCAAAAGCATAACCAAGATCCCCTAAGTATTCGCGATAAGCATTTAATAAATTAACTAACTTGATGCGAGAAAATGGTCGACCTTCAATACGTTTAGCTTGTCGAATTATTGCCTCAGATGGCGGGATTTTTCCCTCAAAAACAATCTCTTTCAATGTGTAAGCTTCTCCTTCATACACGTCTAATAATAGTGAGACTCGTGTTTTTTCACCTGAAAATGTCACTTGTTTTTTCACAATTTCAAAATCTAGGTAGCCATGGTCGTAGTAAAAGTTTTTCAATTGTCTAATAGATTCATTCAACTTTTGCTCAGAATAAACATTAGCACCAGTAAAATACGATAATAAATTTGTTGTCGCAATATTCATCACTGAACGTATTTTCAGTACAGAATAGATTTTATTGCCTGCAAACTTGATTGATTGGTAAGTACTTATGGGTCCCTCATCAATCACAACCTCAAGATTCACGCTTTGTTTGTGTAATTGTTTTACCTCCTCAATCTTAACATTGAGATAGCCCAATGAATGATACTGATTTTTCAAACTCGCAATAAACTGATTGATGGTCACCTGATTGAATGGATGTCCAGGTTTTAATTGTAGCTTATCAAGCACCTGATTAATATTTTCATCTTTGATCTCTTTATTACCTTTGACAGTAATCGAACTGATCACTGGCCATTCCTTGACCTCGATAATCAACACGTCATCAACAGATTCAATCTTAACATCTTTAAAATAGCCACTGGCATATAATGCCTTAATTTGATTAGAAATCTCTTTTTGTGTTGGCTCATCACCTGCTTTAATCTCTAACAATTCATACGCCGTTCCCTTAGAAACATGCTTTAGCCCTTTAAATTCAATTGATTGCACCTGTGCCAATGCAGTAGATATAGTCAATAAACACAGTAAAAAATTCCTATACATCCTCGCCTCTTTTATTTATGAACTTACACCAAGTTTAATCAAAAGATAGTAAATTGGCAATCCAACAATAAGACTATCTAACCGATCGAGCAAACCACCATGCCCTGGCACAATGTCTCCACTATCTTTTGTATTAAATATTCTTTTTAACCGACTCTCGATCAAATCACCAACAATCGCCCCAATAGCAACAAATAGTCCTTGAATTGGCAACCATGGCCAAGCCAGTCCAACGACACATCCAGCTACGGCTCCTTCTATAGTTTTATTTGGAGAAATAGACTGACACAGTGGATAATGACCAATACAACGACCAACACAATACTGAGCAATATCCACAGACCAAATCAGGCTTAAAGCAATGACTAATGACCAATGATCCAACTGCCATAATGCAATTGAAAATACCCATGCTGAAGCAATTAATCCATTATAAAGAAACGAATATACCCATCTTTGACGAAAGACATAAAACAGACTGAATATGCTCAGCCAAATCAAAAAAAAGTATTCCACAGGCATCCCATTCATGAGATAAAAAAACAGTACCATCATTAACACATTGATGATCAGGTGGGTGCTTAAGGCAGTATGACTCATAACAGACAATTCATAGAGTGCAATGCATCCTGACATCATCAACAATAGAACAAAACCAGCACCAGATGCATCCACTAATAAAAATACAATAATAGGAACCAGTACTAACGTTGAAGTAGCGCGTTTAAGCAGCTCGGCATGCTTTAACTTTACCATAACGTCGTTCTCTTTTATTGAATGATTGTAGGGCTTTTTCAAAATCAACCTTTGAAAAATCAGGCCATAATACATCTGTAAAGTATAATTCTGTATAAGCTAAATGATACAGCATAAAATTACTCAACCGATGTTCACCACTGGTACGAATCAATAAATCAGGATCTGATCCAAAAGGTGCTTGCATATACTCCTGAATTGATTGATCAATTGTGTCCATTGATAAGTTTGCTTGAGAAAGTGTTTTCATCGCCTCATGAATATGCCAACGACCACTATAATTGATAGCCATATTTAATCTTAACGTATTACAATGCTGTGTTTTTTCTTCCACAATTTGAGTTGCCTCTTCCAGCTGTGGAGATAATGAATGAATATCACCACAACATTTAAGCCGGACACCATTTTTGACTAACTGGTCTGCCTCTTTCAGTAGCGTTATCTCAAGCAACTTAATTAAGTACTTTACTTCCTCAGGTGCCCTATGATTATTTTCTTGGCTAAATGCATAAAGCGTTAACGTATCTAACCCATGCTCTATGGCGGCACGAATGACTGTACGAACAGCTTGCACCCCATAACGATGTCCTTCCCAGCGATTTGCAAAACCATTTGAACGAGCCCAACGCCCATTACCATCCATGATGATTGCAACATGGGAAGCGGTCTGACTAGACACTGGTCAGGTCTTTTTCTTTGTGTTCAAGGTGTGTATCAATATCCTTAATGGACTGATCCGTTATCGTTTGAATTTGGTTGGTAATGTCTCTTTCCTCGTCAGGAGTCAACACTTTATCTTTTACCTGCTGTTTGACATCAGCGAGCACTTGCCTACGATTATTTCTGACAGAAACTCTCGCTTGCTCTGCTTCAGCTCGTGCAATTTTGACTAAATCAAGTCGTCTCTCTTCTGTCAAGGCTGGCATTGGTACACGCACAATACCACCATTCACGACTGGATTAATACCTAAATTTGAAACACGTATTGCTTTTTCAATTTTACCGACAAGACTCTTTTCCCATGGTGTGACCGCGAGTGTTCTTGCATCTTCAACGACGACCGAAGCAACCTGCTTAAGCGGCGTTTCAACACCATAATTTTCAATCTTGATATGATCAAGTAAATTTGGATGTGCTCGACCACTTCTAAGCTTAGCTATCTCCTGAACAAAAGACTCAACTGATTTTGTCATTGTTCGCTTTGCAACATCTTTAAACTCTTGACTCATTTTTCCCCCTTATACACTAAAGTTCCTTCATCACGCCCCATTAACACATTGAGTAAAGCATTGTCTTTGTTAATGTTAAAAACATGTAATGGCATATCATAATCTCGACATTGACAAAACGCATTTAGATCCATGACACCGAGCTCTTGATCTAGAACTTCATCAAAAGAAATTTTTTGATAAATTGACGCATTGACATTTTGATTTGGATCACTGGAAAAGACCCCATCTACGTGGGTTGCTTTTAACAATGCATCTGCATCGACTTCGATGGCTCGCAAACTAGCCGCTGAATCTGTTGTCACTAGAGGATTACCTGTACCACCAGCAAAAATAACCATCCTACCTGATTCAAGATGGTATATTGCTTTACGGCGGTGGAAATGATCCACGATACCACTCATATTAATTGCAGACATGACTCTTGTTTCAATATGTCTTGATTCAAACACATCTCTTAACGCTAACGCATTCATCAAAGTGGCTAGCATCCCCATGTGGTCACCTGTAATACGACCTAGTCCAGCATTAGAAAGTTCTGTACCTCTAAAGAGATTACCACCGCCGATGACTAAACCAATTTGAACGCCAAGTGAACGTGCTGCTGAAATCTCACCAACAATACGATCAACGACTTTTGGATCAATCCCATAGGTGACATCTCCTGCTAACGCCTCTCCACTTAATTTGACAATTACTCGCTTATAGATTGGTGCTGCCATATTAGTCACCGAGCTGCTTTTTAACTTCCTCAGCAAAGTTTTCTTGTTTTTTTTCTATACCTTCACCGACCTCATATCTAATGATTTGGTTAACGCTAGCATTATGCTCACTTAAATATTGAGACACAGACTGACTTGTATCTTTGATAAAAGCTTGATTTAGTAAACACATTTCTCCAAGCGTTTTTTTCAGTTTACCTTCGAGTATTTTTTCAACAATTTCTTTCGGTTTATTCAAAGCTTGAGTTTGAGCCTCTGCGATTTCTCGCTCACGCTTCACAAGCGCTTCTGGTAACTGGTCAATAGATATTGCACTTGGATTGGTGGCGGCAACATGCATTGCAATGTCCTTACCGACTTCACTTGGACCTTCAAAATCAATCATCACTCCAATTTTAGAACCGTGTTGGTAATACTCAATACTATTTTTTGCTTTCATTAAATGCAATCTACGCACTTGGATATTTTCACCTAGCGTTAAAACCAACTGTTGTCTTTGAGACTCAAAATCTTGATGCGCCATCAGCGCTTTAACATCCTGACAATCTGCAGCCAATCCTTCGGTCACCAACTGTTTAGCGAACTGAACAAAATCTTCATTTTTAGCGACAAAATCAGTTTCACAGTTTTGCTCTAGCATCATGGCTTGTTGACCACTGACTTCAATCGCAATCACACCTTCAGCAGCAATACGCCCACCTTTTTTTTCAGCATTTGCCAGACCTTTTTTACGGAGAAAGTCCTTTGCTGCCTCAATATCACCGTTATTTTGTTTCAAAGCATCGCTACATGCAGAAAACCCAACACCTGTTTGCTTTCTTAATAAAGCAACATCTTTTACATTTACCTTACTCATAGATTATATTCCTCTTAGTATTTACTTTTCACTCACTTTTTTAGTCGTTTTTGGTTTAGCAACCACTTTCTTTTTTTCCTCTATCTTTTTCTCAGTTTTAGCAACTTGCTTTTTTTCTTTCTTTTCTTCTTTGGGCTCTTCTACTGGTTTAGCCTGATCAGCCTCAGAAGATGCTATCGGCTTTTTAGGTTGAGATGATTTGCGGGATTTACGGACGATTTTCACAGCATGCTCAGCATCCACTGCAACTGTTTCATCTGCATCATCTGGTCGTCTTCTTCTTGCTTCCTCTATCACCTCAGCAAATAGCTTAAGATAGAGTTTAATTGCAGAGTAAGAGTCATCATTACCAGGAATTAAATAATCAATACCATCTGGTGAGTTATTGGTATCCACAATACCAATGACTGGAATACCTAATTTATTTGCTTCTTTGACAGCATTTTTTTCATTACCCACATCTAGTACGATCACAGCATCTGGTAACGTATTCATTTTCTTAATACCACCAAAACTTTGCTCCAATCGTGCAACTTCTCTTTCTAGTTGTAATCGTTCTTTTTTTGTTTTGAGTGTTGCAGATTGATTTTCCAAAACATCTTCTAGTTCGAGTAATCTTTTAATTGACTGTCTGATTGTTTTGAAATTAGTCAGCATACCACCAGGCCAACGATAGTTCACATAAGGGATGTCTAAGGCAACTGCAGTTTCTTTGACTTGTTGTTGAGCCACCCACTTTGTGCCAACGATGATGACACGTCCACCGTTTAACACTAGTTGCCCAAGAAATTCAAGTGCTTTTGAAAATTGCTCTATGGTTTGTTCAAGATCAATGACATGCAGACCTTGGCGTGACTGATATATATATTGGCCCATTTGTGGATTCCAAAACCGAGTTTTGTGTCCGAAATGAACGCCTGCTTCAAAAAATTCGACGATTGATAGTTCCATAATATCTCCTGGGTTAGTCGTCAGCGCACCCCGAATGATAATCCATACTGGACACCCATACATTCGTGACGGTACACTTGGGTTATATTAATTGGATTATGTTATCACAACTTTTTAAAGCACTCAATATTTTATTCGTCTTATCGGCGACAGCCGCACAGATGTATCCGTTTGATTCCAAAATTGATCAAACTCGGTATTATCACTTAATCAGCCAAGTGAGATGTTTAGTGTGCCAAAACGAATCCATAGGGGATTCAAACGCGAAGCTGGCTGAAGACTTAAGGGCAATGATTTATACAGATATTATTGCGGGAAAGTCTGACCAACAAATCATCACCTATCTTAAAAGCCGATACGGCCATTTTGTCTCGTACGAGCCGCCATTTAATTGGTCAACACTATTGATTTGGCTTGCACCGATTCCACTTGCGCTGTTAACGTTTTTTATTTTCAAACATCTATAAATCAATCTAATGATATTTCTAGTATGGACTCAGTCATTAATAATTGGATAACCGGCACTATAAATTGCATTTATAAATGTTTCTCGGCTCATATCATATCCAAGATATAGGAAGTTATAGAAATAAGGTTCCTCGAATGATGGTGGACCAATGATACCGTGGAGAACACACTGCCCTATCAACTTAAAATAACCTGGCTTTTTAACCCCAAAACAAACTTGATTATCTTGATGAGAAACATACAACCCTACTTGATCATAAGGCGGTTTCGAAACACCTAAGAAGAACACCTCATCCCAAGCAAAAGCACTTGCCAGCAAAATCAACAAACAAAATCTTATCATATTATTTCCTCTTTAATTTAATGTGTTATCCGGTAAATCTAACTCTTGTTCAATAATTTGGTACCCTGCTGCTTGAATGGCATGAGCCACCTTTCCTGAGTCCCAAGCTGAATCAATGACCAATGGATAGGGTAAATACGGCGCCTCAAATGTGCTTTTATCAAAATGCGAATCCGGTAATTGACACACTTTTAAAACATCATGGTAGTGCAATAAACCTAAATTAGTGCGATGAACACATACACCCATATGACGATAGACGAAAATATCTAGCTTGATTTCAGGATACTGACTCCAAAGTGTGTCGTAGCCAATTTGATATCGATCAACTGCATCAGCACTGCCACAGACCATTGCCAAACCAATAACACTAAGCCAAACCTTAATCAATGACATTTTTAACCACATAACCCGCATCAGTTAGCGCATTTTCAAGATCATTATCTGACATATAAGCACTCAAATACACATCGTAAACGATATGTGGACTATCGGCTGTCGCTCTAAATACACCTGCAGGTGATATACACTCTCGGATCGTCTCAATCATTCCCTCATTTTCTAAGGTACTGTATTGAATACCGTAAAAACAAACCCCTTGTTTGTGATAAAGCTCTACTTTCATTTGAGTATCTGGATATTGCCAAGTTGGCTCCAGTAAAAATGTCGTCATTGCAAATGCAGAGGAAACTACAGAGAGCAGTAAAAAAGGGATTTTTTTTAACATAATAATTCTCCTACATTTGATATGAATAGGTTTATTGCGATTATGATAACAGATTTGGGAATAAAAGCTATAATTATTTTATGAAGATATTAATCCTTGGCAGTAACGACGTGGCTTACACACTAGCGCAAGTACTCAGTAAAATGGACCACGCGATCACTGTTGTAGATAACAAAGTAGATCAAATCAAACACATTGATCGTGAACTTGATGTGAAAGGGATTATTGGATACCCCACTTATCCATTTGTATTGGATAAAGCAGATTGTGCCACAACGGATATTTTAATTGCAGTGTTAGATCAAGACGAGGCTAATATGGTTGCTTGCCAAATTGCACATTCATTGTTTAATGTGCCATTAAAAATTGCACGGATTAAGAATCACCACTACTTAAACCAAAAAAAGCTATACGGTAATCAAGACCTGCCGATAGATGTGTTCATCAGCCCTGAAATTGTTTTATCTAAACAAATCACATCATTAATCAACTTTCCTGGTGTAGAGGAAATCAGATTTTTCGATAGTGCCTATATCATATTAATTAAAATAACGCCAACATCAGCCTGGGTTGGCCAAACTGCACGAGCTCTTGAACAAGCACATCAATGCATTATCTCTCATACTTTTTCAAATGAAAAATGGCAGCAAATCACTCCAAAATATAAAGTGAATATAGGCGATGAAATTTTATTGTCTGCCAAAAGAGGAAATATTTCTAAGATTCTTGCTTCAGCAGGTATCGACAGCCCTAACATCAAACACATCATGATAGGTGGTTTAGGACACAATGGGACTAATTTGATACGTAGTATACAACATGAATACAATATTAAAGCCATCGAAAAAGACATTCATCAATGTAAACGTAGTGCGAGTGAGTTCGATGACCTCACCATTCTACATGGAAAAATCAGCGACCGACAATTACTCGAAGAAGAAGGGATCAGTCGGGTTGATTTCTATTGCGCTCTCACCGATGATGAATCTGAAAATATATTAAGTAGCTTGATTGCTAAAAAATCTGGCTGTAAAAAAGTACTTTGTCTTTTAAAAAATACCAGTTACTCAGATTGTATCAGTGACCATGTAGACCACATCCTGCTGTCTAAAATTGCGGTGATCAATGCAATATTAACAGAAATCCACAAAGGAAGATCAATTGACGCTGTCAAAAGCATCCGTGGAGGAGAGATTACGTTATTTAAAATGAAGATCACAGAGCATTTCAAATACCTGAATAAACCAATTAAATCGATTCCTTTCCCTAATACCACAAATCTATTGGGCATTATCCGCAAGGAAGATTTCTACACAGATAAAGACCTCATTGTCAGTCAAGATGACTTCATGATTTTCAGTACAATACAAATTATCGATATCCAAAATATGGATAACCTCTTTAAATTCGCGTAATCTTGCCATGCGACGCTAGTGCAATTATTTAAATAATATGATAGTATGTGAACTTTTGTAAGAGTAACCAAACCGTGCAAAATACTGTCCATTTAATCAGATCTGATTTACAAGCCGCATTCAAGCATGCTTTTGATCATGTGATTGAGGATGATTTGATTGAAATACAAAGAACATCTCAAATAAAATTCGGCCACTTTCAATCTAATATCGCAATGAAAATGGCTAAAGCTTTAAAACAATCGCCTCAGTCAATTGGACAGCGCCTCATTGAACCACTCACTCAACACCCTTACTATAAACAAATCACGATTGCTGGTCCTGGCTTTATCAACTTTTTCATGTCTGAAGCTTATTTTAATGATTCATTACATCAAATGGGATCAAGTCCGACTTTAGGTATTCAATCCAGTCATCCCCCACTGAACATTATTGTAGATTATTCAAGCCCGAATGTTGCCAAAAAAATGCATGTTGGTCATCTAAGATCGACCATCATTGGAGATAGTATTGTCCGTTTACTCACATTTTGTGGTCATCGCGTGATTCGCCAAAATCATATTGGTGATTGGGGCACGCAATTTGGGATGCTGATTGAATACTTAATTCAAAATGCATCTGATCCTCAATCAGCAGACGTCACAACAGCTTATCAGGCTGCAAAAAAACAATTTGACGATGACCCAGCTTTTGCAGAACGCGCAAAAGCGCGTGTCGTCTTACTACAACAAGGTGATGCTGCAACAATCGCAATATGGCAATCCCTGGTTGAAAACAGTGAACGTCATTTCAGCGAAGTTTATGAGCGGCTTGGGGTCTTGCTGAATGCTGCAGATATTCGGCCCGAAAGTTATTTTAATGACCAACTACAACCCCTTGTAGATACGTTAACTCAATCTGAGATATGCGTTGTAGATCAAGGCGCAAAAGTCATCTTTCTAGACGGTTTTAAAGATCAAGAAGATCGTGCGCTTCCAATGATTATTCAGAAATCTGATGGCGGTTTTCTTTATGCCACCACTGATTTAGCTGCTTTACAATTTCGGTTAGAACGGCTAAAAGCAGATCGTATTATTTATTGTGTTGATTCAAGACAACAACAGCATTTTGATATGCTATTTGCTGCTGCGAAAAAGATTGGTTGGATTGATCAACAGCAATTAGAATATGCCCTATTTGGCACAGTACTTGGTGAAGATCATCGACCATTTAAAACCCGTTCTGGTGATACTGTTGCTTTACTGCCATTAATCGATCAAGCAATTGAGAAAGCAAAAAGTCTAATCATTAAAAAGCATCCTAACTGGGCAAAAGCACAACTCAATCAAACGGCTCAATCTCTTGCAATCAGTGCGATTAAATATGCAGATTTATCGAATGATAAAATTAAAAACTACCTGTTTAGTGAAGAAAAGATGCTTGCCTTTGACGGCAACACAGCCCCCTACCTTCTCAATGCCTATGTGCGTATCCAAAGCCTCTTTCGAAAAGCAAACTGTGATGTGCCTACAGCGATGAATGGTCAACTAGATTTAAGCACAGAGGTCGAAATACAACTCGCACATCACCTGTGCTACTTCCCTATTGAAATTGAAGCCATCGCTAAACATTTAGAACTTCATCGGCTTTGCCATTATTTATATCAGCTTGCCATGCTATTTCATCGCTTTTATGAACATCACCCAATCCTCAATGATCGGTCACAAGAAAGTCGTTTAGCATTAGCAGCTTTGGTCAGCCGTGTTTTAGCACAAGGCTTTAGCATCCTAGGTATTCAAACAATAGACTATATGTGAGGGAATATGAAAAACGCAATTCAACCAACACGAGCAGAAAATTATCCAGAATGGTATCAGCAAGTCATTAAAGCTGCAGATCTGGCTGAGACCTCGCCAGTACGAGGCTGTATGGTCATTAAACCCTGGGGATATGGCTTATGGGAAAATATTCAATCCATTTTAGATAAAACATTCAAAGCAACAGGACATAGTAACATATACTGTCCTTTGTTTATTCCTATGAGCTTTCTTGAAAAAGAGGCTGAACATGTGGATGGATTTGCGAAAGAGTGTGCTGTAGTGACACATCATCGTTTAGAGGCAGACAAAGAAGGTAAACTTCACCCTGCAAGTCCGTTGAGCGAGCCACTTGTTGTCAGACCGACCTCGGAGACCATCATTGGAGAAATGTTCTCAAAGTGGATTAACTCCTATCGTGATTTACCTGTCCTTGTCAATCAATGGGCCAATATTGTGCGCTGGGAGATGCGTACTCGCATGTTTTTAAGAACCACTGAATTTTTATGGCAAGAGGGTCATACCGCACATGCGACTGAAGCTGAAGCACAAGCAGAAGCCAAACAGATGCTGGATGTCTATGCGCGCTTTGCAGAGGATGTCCTAGCAATGCCTGTCTTTGTTGGTGAAAAAACAGAGAGTGAACGTTTTCCAGGTGCAATAAACACCTATTGCATCGAAGCTATGATGCAAGATGGTAAAGCACTTCAAGCTGGCACATCTCACTTTTTGGGACAGAATTTCGCAAAAGCATTTGATATCGAGTACTTAGGTAGCGATAAACAGCGTCACTACTGTTGGACTACGTCATGGGGCGTCTCTACAAGACTGATTGGTGGACTCATTATGACACATAGTGATGATGATGGACTAAGAGTCCCTCCGAGAATTGCACCTCAGCAAGTCGTAATTTTACCCATCGTTAGAAATGATCAAGATGAAGCCGCTATCATGACTTATTGTCAAACTATTCAACAATCACTTCAAAATAGTCTTTATCATGATCGATCCTTAGCCGTAGAAATCGATAATAGACCTCTTCGCGGTGGTGAAAAAGCTTGGTCATGGATCAAAAAAGGGATTCCTATCCGTATTGAGGTCGGTCAACGAGAGTTGGACAATCAGGCAGTTTCCTTAGCTAGAAGAGACGAATCTCCTAAGACAAAACATACTCTTCAAGTTGATTCTCTAGAAATACAAATACCCGCTTTATTAGATGAAATACAAAATCACTATTATCAGCAAGCGATTGATTTTAGAACTCAAAATACGACTTTTATCGAGGATGAGCAATCATTGATCGATCATTTTAAAACACAATCAGGATTTGTAAAGGCCTATTGGCATGAGGATTCCAAAATAGAAGAAAGATTACAAAAAACACTTTCCGTAACTGTACGTTGTTACGAACTGGATCATCAATCAACAGGAAAGTGTATTTTCACAAACCAACCTGATGCAAAATTAGCAATTTTTGCTAAGGCGTACTAGAGAGTTGGGCTAAATTTTTCTGGAGAGGAGCCAGAAACACTCGTTTCAACAACAGTAGCAGCAACTTCCAATAATGACATTAGATTAGAAGGTAATGCCTCGTATGCTGGTGAGTCAGATTGACCTTGAGGCGGCAACAGATCCATCAACATCTCCATAGTGAATCTCCTATCCTTAGGAGATGTATCCTCAAAAGATGTAGTGCTTTCATGAGAGAGCAATGCTGCGCTATGAACATATTCTGGTTTTTCTGGGCACTTACTAGGTGATTCTAAATTTTCTTCGGAAACATCTTTCGTCAGCTCTTGTGGAGTCCAAAAAAAAGAGATCACATAATTCCATGTTTGCTCTGCAGTAATCATAGCGAAAAATGCTAATCCAGAAAAAGCGTCATAAATATCACGTGAAGTTCTTTTAATTATATCTATCATTCCCTCTACCTCTAAAGTTGATCTTAATAATAAACTAGACTAATCAAAAATACAGCTCATTACAAGTCTATTGAGATCAATGTATGTCCTATATTAAACTGAACCATCCTTAAAATTAGATATGGGCATCACATCTTTGCCACATATCCTCTGCCACCTTTTCACCAAATCCATCGTCTTTTTCATACGATGGAAAACGAACACCTATTGTAGTCACGAACCACCGACCAATAGCTTTTTCTTGAATTTCTATCACAAGTGCCATTATTGCGATAAAAATATTACCCAAAGGCTTTAACTTATCTGATGACTCCTCTTTTCTAGAGATGATGTCATAAATCATATCAGCCACTAATATCAAAATAATTATTCTTGATATCATCACCGGTACATTGCTGATAGTAAAAGGCGGTTTTCTTTGCATTAGACTCTCTTTAATACTCATACCATCGATAATTTCACACTGAATATCGATGTGCTCAGATGATTATATCAAATCAATGATTGAATTGCATTATGGTAATTTTTCACGTAAATTCATACTCAAAGAGAGCTGATATGCATCGAATGTTCGATCAAATTGACACCATAGGCCCTGCGATCATTCCTGTTCAATGGTTAATGGCGCTAGTAAAAAAACCATCTCACAGAGAAAAGTTTATCTGCCTGAATATCTCAAGCCTAGGCTTTGATAACCAAAGACCAGCGATGGCTGCATATATGCAGGTACTATTCACCATTGATGTATTAGAAAATGAAAGCTCATCATTTCGCCATGTTGGTGCTTTCTGCGACATACTCAACATACATCGAACCCATCACAACACCACCGTTTTAATTCTTAACCTATGTGCTGAAAGCTTTTATCAACTTCTTGGTCTTACCGACCAACTAGATACGATGTTTAACGAGGACATCAGATCTCTCTTTGTCAGTCAAGAACACATGAAACAACATCTATTTACGATCATCAGCTATCTCATGAATCAACCTGAGCAAGAAAGTATCATAGCTAGATACATACATGATTTACCAAGCTCTCCACAAAAAGCCATTTTAAGTCTGTTCTATATCAAGCGATCAGCAGTCAAAAAAGAAGAAGTCTCTCAATTGATTTTATCTATTCAACATGGTCAATTATGGATTTCGGATTTTAGAGCACAATTTTTAGCACTTGAAAAGACACATCATCGCAACTCTTCTCGTATCTCTCAGATTGAAAAAATGTTGGATTTACCACTGATCCATTACGGTCCACTTGGTCAAACCTATCATCACTTACTAGAAAAATTAGAACATCATATTGAGTATATTCTAGATCGTTTTTTAATTAGCTTTAGTGAAGAACAGGTCAACAATATCGTAAAAGCAATGAATCGTGGCTTACCATTAAGATAAAGCTAATATTTCAATTGACTTTATCTATCAAATGAGGTGAATTACTTAATATGGTCTATTACTTAGGGACTCAGCGCCTCATTGAACTCACCACCACAGTGTCCCTAGAATATATTCTCCTTGGGATCATCCAATCTATGGAGGAAGATTTTTTAAATTGGCAACATTTTTCTCTTGTGCCAAGACATGCCACTTTTGGAGAACATGGTGTCATCGAGTTGATGGTGGTTAATAATCAAAAAGATTACGCATTTAAATATGTCAATGGGCATCCAAATAATACGCAACAACAACTGCTTTCAGTCACAGGGTTTGGTGTGTTGAGTCAAATGGAAAACGGTTATCCAACATTTATTTCTGAAATGACCTTGCTAACCGCTATGCGAACTGCCGCAACTTCTGCACTTGCCGCTAAATACCTAGCTCCAAATACAAATACCATGGCCTTGATTGGCACTGGCGCACAATCTGAATTTCAAGCACATGCATTTAGAGCACTTTTGGGGATTGATACACTTTTCATTTATGACTTGGATCATCAGGCTATGGAAAAGTTCATCCATAATCTTGAACCTCAAGGATTTAAGATACATCCAGTCAATGGGATTGAAGCTGCAATAGCGCATGCTCCTATCATAACTACCTGTACGACTCATCAAGGCTCAAAAGGCCTCATTGAACCCCAATTTTTAAAACCAGGTCAACATTACAATGCAATTGGAGGAGATTCACCAAAAAAAATAGAACTCGTTGCATCAGCACTAGATAAAGCAGATATTTTCGTTGAATTTTATGATCAATCAGCTATTGAAGGGGAAATCAAACACTGCCTCCAACATCCATCCATCACTGAACTATGGCAAGTCATTCAAAAAAAACGCCCTGGTCGAATACATGAACAACAAATTACAATATTTGATTCAGTTGGCTTTGCGCTTGAGGACTACTCAACACTGCGCTATATATATCAACTTGCCAAGACACATGATTGTTTAGATCATCTTGATCTGATTCCAGATCCTATCGATGATCCAAAAAACTTATATCAACTGCTTCACCCAGCATAATGATAAAAAGCGTACTAAAATAAGGATATTGGGTGAATCATATGGAACCACTTGCAGAAATTAATAACGCGATAGTCACATTACAACTGACTTTTCCTACTTTGCTATATATGCTTGCAATTGCTTGGGCTGTGTTTTTCATTAACTTATTCGCAAACCGCATTTTGTTTATATTTGGGATTATCCCAAGACATCTATTCGGATTACCAGGTATTATGTTATCCCCTTTCTTACATGGCAATTTCAATCATTTATTTTCTAATTCTATTTTCTTTCTCGGCATTGGAAGTCTTTTAATCTGTCAAGGTGAGGTGACCTTCTTTGTAGCCTCTATTTGGATTACATTAATCTCTGGAAGCTTAGTATGGCTATTTGCACGTCCAGCTTGTCACATAGGTGCAAGTGCCGTGATTATCGGTTATTGGTCATTCATCTTAATTCGTGCTTATTTTGGTTATGATATCATTGATATCATCGCTGCAGTCATTGGGATGTATTATTTTGGTATCAGCATGGCAGCTAGTCTACTCTCCACAGAAAAAAATGTTTCGTTTGAAGGCCACTTAGCTGGATTAATCGCTGGCTTTATTGTTGGGTATTACTACCAAGAATTATTTGATCTACTTTCTGTCTTATTGCCTAGTCTCGTTGATTTAATAATGAAAGAAAGTATTGCACCTTAATTCATTTTTTTGGAATGACCTCGTTGACCTCAGATTTATCATATTGAATCTTTTCCTGATCAAAAAATAAACACAGCTTTTCAAGATGATCTTGATATGCTTGTGGTTGATCACTCGCTTTTATTTTTTGAATAAGTTCATCTATCGTTGCAGGGATATATTTTTGAAACTGTGCATGAGGATGGTTTGGAGAGCAAAGGATCATGACTGCTAAAAAGAGACCCGATCCGAAAAGAGCATCTGCCACCACACTATATTTCATTGAACCAAGGACCAAAGCGAGTATTAAGCACATCGCGACCAGCAGCTGAATCGTGACTTGTAACCGTTGTGTATCCAATTCTGCCGCTCGCTTCTCTCCTTGTAGCATGCTCATGATCTCTATCACAAAATCAGTAGGTTGCGGCCGACTGACCACTTTTCCATCTTTGATATTAATATTCTCTCTATCAAAGACAACGATTTCTTCACGCAAAAATCTCACATGTTTCTCTTTGGTTTGATTTTTTTTCATTAAACATAGCTGTGGGTTCTCATCAAAGACAGAATAGACTTGATGAATAATCTGATCAATATGGTCCCTATTATTTCTAAAATAGGCCCTTAATTGCACCATCAATGCATCCTCACTCGTATCATCGACTTTTTCTTTGGATATCGCTTCATAGACTATTTTAACCAGGTTAAAATTCTTATGGCTCATATCAGATTCACTCATGGGCTGATACCCTGCCCCGGACCCAACAAATTTTTTAATGCAGGGTAACCAGATAAATCAAGCTGTGAACTAGAAATTGCTTCTTGTATTGTGTCTGGTATGTCTTCTTTACTGCGTGTATAAAATGCCACCCATGCCTCCATACGCTCCAAATCAGTGGGATTGTTTAACTCAAGGTCCTTCCATGTTTGTAGCTTCATGTGATTTTGAATATCATCCGGAATTTTTGAGAAAATATAAAACACTGTACTGACTCCGATAAATGCCATGGTAGCGCCTTTAACAATCATATGTGCTGTCATTAAATCATCGTGAAGGATGCCTTGAACAGCTAATAATATCCCAAACAAAACACCTGAGGCTAGTAAATAACCTACAAATTGTCTGTTTTTGGACAAAGTCGAGTATCTCTCAAGCAAAATATCTTCAATTGGATTGATATACGTCAATTGCCTCAATTTCAGAGCGCCTTCCTTAAAATAAAAACATGCACGAGGGTGAGCATTCAACCAATCATATACAACATGAACACCTTGAACGAATTCACTCCGTGGGAGTGCATTAAAGCACTTTTCTAAATCATCAAAGCAACTCCGCTCTAGTGCTTGTTGTATAAGATTTATTTTCTTTTCATCCATAGGAGTAACCGCCTCCGCTCGACGCATTCATATCCTCATGATGGATAGTAATATGCTGATCATTACAATAATCGCTTAAATTTGATAACGCGTGCTTATTTTCTAGCGCTATGTAACCGTTCTCTAACTCTGAGAACTTTAAAAATAAATTTTTAATCATTTCTTTTTTATCTAGTTTTGTATTATCAAAAAATGTGATCAAATTGGAGACATTTGTACCGACCCGACCCTCGTCTATCTTATTGACTCTTTCTGCAATGGTAGGAGGATCATACTCTGAAAGAGAATACCAGTTGTTTTTTAATCCAGTAACACCAATACCAATGACCATTGAGGTAGTCAATACACATATCCATGCAAAATTGGTATCAGATTCTATCACTGCGGCTAGAGCAAGTATTGTAAATATAAAAGTAGCAGTAAAACAGGCACCGAACAGGTAAAAATCATATTTATGATCCTGTGTTACTCGATCACGAAAAATTTGAATTATTTTGTTAATCGAATCCAAAAATACTTGATTATTCTGACTTTCTCCTTGGACGTAGATGTCCCAATATTGCGGTTGATCTAGGTCATATTTAAGCTCAATCAATTTATAGTAGATACTTTCAAGCGAATGATTATCGCTACATAAAAAAGTTTCAAGTTCGCTGTAATCTACCTGAGTCCCCTGATAAGTGTGTTTAATTTTATCTAAGATTGCCTGTAAACTTAGTGTATTGTTCTGTGCTTCGCTTAATGGCATTTTATTGCTCTATTATTTTTTATCTACTAATTATATTATAGCATGTATTCCATTATACCTTAATGATCCAACCAACTCGATAGTAAAGACAAGCTTTTTTTAAACCATTATTGACCTGGTGATGGACTTGGAGGCTCTGCCTGGATACGATTAAGATTTTCTAAGGTACTATCTTCTAGACTCTCAGAAGATACTTTGTTGAGGATACGATCAACAGGCATATCAACTTCGTTTTTTTGACAATAACCAACCAATTGATCAAGGGCCTTTAGAATTTGTCGCGTTTTATCACCATCAGGAATTTTTTGACTTCGATTTGAATAAATAGTCAATAATGCATTAAAAGTGGAAGTTAATAATTCTTCATCTATCGTTACGCCCCCAAGTTTTGGTTGAAATTGGAATAATGAAGTAATATTGTCACACGCCCGTCTTATAGGAATAAAAAAGTGCGCATCCCAAGTTTCGTTGCTCTGGTTTTGTCGTCCATGACTAATATTTGCAAATAATTTTGGTTCTTGCATGTCATTAATACTCTTTTCGATCAAGACAGGTAATGCTTGTGGGTCTTGGTGGAGTGTATCTCGTTTTTCCACCAAACACATTAAAACTCTTATTGACACCCATCATTGTTACTAAGAACTTTGTTGCGCTCTTTATTAATGCTAAGAAAATAACGAGTTGTCTAAACAACGATGAATAATGCACGTTAGTAAAAGAATCGTTTATTAATTTGATGAGATCCTTTCTTGGTACGATCTGACTGCCTGTTTTCACGTAAATGATTGACCAATATTTGGGTTGGTTTAGAGTTTTTTGAAGCGAATCAAAACTATAATCATTTTTTGAAAAAAAATTAGTAAGCTTATTTTGGGCTGACTCTTTTGCCTGAGTTTCCTCTGATATAGAAACTTTTAGTTCTGCAAGGCTTTTTATCTGATTCACAAAACCTAAAGCTGCTTCATGCTTCAATGGGTCATTGTGATCTACTGTTGCCTTCAGTGCGTCCAAAATTTTCTCTAATTCTAGTTGCTTGTCTTGAGGTAATTGAGTTAATGCCATGGTCGTATTCCTTTATTGTTTTTTTTTAAGTTTGCTTTCTTCATGAGTGATCGTTAATTTTTGATATAAAGTGCTGATGGAATTTTCTTTATGATCGTTAAAATTGATTGTCATCGTTCCTACTAATTCTTTCAGTTTGTCTTTTTGAGCCTGATTCAGGGGTTTAAATGAATCTAATTTTGTCAAAGAGGTTATGATTTTGTCTACTGATGAGCCTGTATTAGGCGTTTTTGTAAATAATTTGTTGTATTGTTTTATCTCCTCAGTTAACTGCTTGATAATCAAATTACCCTGATCTATTTTTATACGCTCTATAGTTGATTTGGAAATCAGTGGTAAGGTGTCATATTGATAATCACCACTATTTTTGATGACATAATCGACGATCCCCAAAAATAAAAGACCCATTATACCAGCAACCCAATATAATAACGGTATCATGTCAAGCACTGAAGTGAGATGATCTGTATGAATATGGAAGATCAATTCACATATTACACAAGTGATACACCCAAATGCCAACACGAAGCAGGGATATTGCCAGTAATCTGAACTTTTCCTAATCGCTTCTAAATGCTGGTTAAAGTACTCAATCTGTTTTTTACTCGGTTGAATATTTGAGAATATATAGGCTGTTTTTAATACTTGCATATCTTTTAAATCGTAATCCTGTATCGCTGTTTTCAACATAAAAACATTATAGGATTCGAATAAATCAATACGGAATCGCCTCGTATATCTATTAAGAAGCTCTAAAGTCTTTTTAAGCTTTTGACCCTCAGGATTGGTATTACCATAAGTTTCATTATTTGTCATAATTAGTTTATCGTTATTCTATTTTAATTATAGCTAATGTGACAGTATCTGCAGAACAAATGAGCATGGAGTAACCCTAATATACCTCATACTCCAAATTTAAATAGCCGCTTGCTTTGGCAAAATAGTGTATCTACCCATTAAAATCAATTGTGGATCTAACCAACCATATGCTCACATAGTGAGGTTTGAGGTATATCAAAAACATACTAAGAAAGAATGCTGTATTGAAGAATGATCGGCCGTCAAGCACACTTTGGCTATGCTTGACTCGTTACAATATCTCTCACGCTTACTACGACAATACCCTATGTTGTATTCTACTTTGCTGATCGCACCAACAGTGGGAGTGATCCAACAATTAAGTATTCCGTATGCTTTAAAATTCATACTCAACGCCATTGAAACCCATTCATCCATCTTTAATCCTATGGTGATCTTTATCATCACATGGATGCTAGCTAAGTTATTAACTCGATTCCAGGTTTGGAATAGTGCGAATGATCTTAGTGCAATCAGCACACAAGTCCGTGAGCAAGTGATCCAATTTTTTTTAAATCAACCTATTCAATTACAACCCATTGATACCTCAACACATGCAGGAAAGACCGCTAATGATCTTGCTCAAACGATTGAACGCATTTGGGGAATATTTGTTTGGCAATGTGCGCCTCAATTGCTCAGCGCTCTATTCATACTAATACATATCTTCTATCTGAATCCGTTGATTGCCATGAATATCATGGCTTATTTTTGTATCCAAATGATGATCATTCGACTGACTTTTTCTAAGCTACAACACGGTAATCTTGAGCATCGTAAATCGTACCTATCACTCCTTTCCAATATTCATGATCTTTTTCAACACCCTCTCAATCTACATCTTTTTCCAGCAAAAGATTATCTCAAAATCAAGATTCAAAAGAAACAATCCCAAGAGTCTTTTACAAGACAAACTCAAATCAAAACACTCAACACCTTACGTTTCAAAGTGGACTGTCTAAGCGGTTGTATGCTCTCATTGAATTTCCTGATTTTATATCGTCATCCCTATCTTCATCTCGGCGACATGTCTTTTATCGTCTTAACAAGTATTCATATTATTGATTTACTCTGGCAATGCGGGCATTGTCTCACTGAGCTCAATCAAGAATGTAGTAAATTGAACTATTTATCTAGATATTTAAAAATACATCCCCCACAAAAAAAAATTCAAGTTCACATCTCTAAAGGTCGTATTATCATGGAAAATATTCACTTTGCCTACACTCGACAAAAACCCATTTTCAATGGGCTGAATTTGATCATCCGTGAAAATGAAATCACAGATATTCAATCACCCTCAGGACATGGCAAAACTACATTATTATATCTCATACTGGGCTTACTAAAACCCCAAAAGGGACGCATGATGATTGATCAATACAACATTAATCACTTATTACCCCCACAAATACGTCAACTCATCAATGTCATTCCACAAGTCACACAATTATTTAATAAAAGTATTTTAGATAATCTATCAATCGCGAAACCGAATGCTTCAAAAAAAGAACTCCTGAATGCATTAAAACTAGCATATTGTGAGCCTTTCATTGAACGGCTAAAAGATGGTATATACACCAATGCCACACTCTTATCTGGCGGACAAAAGCAACAGCTTGGTATTGCAAGAGCACTATTAAAACCTGCTCCTATTTGGATTATCGATGAAGGATTATGCGCAATAGACCAAAACACTCACGATCAAATCATGTCCACCCTCATTAAAAGACAACCATTCAAAAGTCTCATCATGATGCGCCATCGTCAACGTCATATCCATTTTGCGACACGAGAAATCAATCTCCATAGATTGTAATTAGAAGTACAAATGCTAGAATAAAATTTATGATTCAACCTAAAAAGCTATCTATTATTGTCTTAACATATAATTGGCCTGAGGCGTTGAATCTTATTCTAGAAGCACTTTCACATCAAACATGTGATGCATTTGAGGTCATTGTCGCAGATGACGGTTCATCTGAAACAACGAAAGCGGTCATTCAAAATTGGATACAAAAAGCGAATTATCCCCTACTGCATTCATGGCACGAAGACCGTGGATTTAGAGCATCTGCAGCTAGAAATCTAGCCACACTAAAAGCTCAAGGGGATTATGTGGTGTATTTAGATGGTGATTGTATTCCGCAAAAAAACTTTGTTAAACAGCATCGTGCACTGGCACAACCAGGTTATTTCGTAACTGGCAATCGAATATTCATTTCACAAGCATTAACAAAAAACATCATACAACGTAATGACGCCGTATGGGAGTATCCATACAGGACGTGGTTTAAACTGTTTTTACAAAATCACTGTAATCGTTCTACCCCGCTACTTCCGATCCCACTACTCAACTGGATGCGTCAACTCAACCCCACCTCTCTCTCAGGGGCTAGAAGCTGTAACTTCGGTGCTTGGCTTAAAGACTTAATGCATATTAATGGTTGGGATGAATCTTTTCAAGGTTGGGGCTTCGAGGATACTGATCTTATTTTAAGACTGAACTTTTCTGGCGTAAAAAGAAAATCTGGACGTTTTTCTGTACCCGTCATCCACTTATGGCATCCTATTGAAGATCGTACCTCAACTGATCATAATCATACTCAGCTCAACGAGCTAAAACATAATCCAAGAATTCATGCCAAAATTGGCCTCAAAGAATTACAACCTGTGAACTAATGCGCTACTTCAATGAGTATTTTGCCCACACCCTTCTTCTTTTCCTGATATCTGTGCGCCTGTACCATCTTCGTCAATGGAAAAGAGCGGTCTGATTGTTGACGTAATTTCTGATTGACCACTAAGGACATCAAATAATCCATATCCATCCGAGAACTTCGTACAACGACAGACTGTACACTGCGACCAGATGCGAAGTACTCATAAAAACTATTCGCGATGAGCTTAGGACTCAACTGTGTGGTCACATATCGACCTCGTGGCTTTAGTAATACTTTAGCTTGCTCCCAGGGTAGTTGGCCTGCAACATCAAAGATCGTATCAAAACAACCATGAAATGCACTTAAATCCTCTTTATGATAATCAATAATTCGATCCGCCCCCAATATGGTCATCCACTCAACACTAGATGAACTACACGTCACAGTGACTTCTGCACACATAATTTTGCTTAACTGAACAGCTAAATGCCCAACACCACCAGATCCGCCATTAATCAAAATTGACTCCCCTGCTCTTAAACCTAAACAATCTCGTAAAGCCTGGAGTGCTGTTAAACCTGCATGAGGTAATCCAGCCACATTACGATAATCTAACATTGAAGGAATATGAGAGCACGCGCGCTCAGGTAGAAGAATATATTGAGCATAAGCACCACCAGGGATATCAATGGCTTTTGCTAAAACGCGATGACCTACCCTAAAATGTTTCACATGATCTCCAACAGAAACAACTTCACCTGCAACATCAATTCCAAGACGCATTGGGAAAGCCCCGGTAAACTGCCTGAGATAGCCCTCTCTAATACGGCAATCTAATGGGTTGACACTCGACATATGAACTTTAATCAATAACATTTTAGATTCAATGTGTGGGATTGGAACTGAAACTAATTTTAATTTTTCAGGCCCACCAAACTCAGAGATTTCAATACTTTGCATCATCAATTTTAATTATACACTTTTTTTCCATCTATGACAGAACACAATAAGTATTTAAGAGGCGTGAAGAGTACGATGGTTGCACAGTGTCCTCTAATATTAGATCAATTTTCTCGCTCTCTTTCTTTTTATCATCTGACTTCATATGATCAACCACATGAGGACTGGCTTGTAAAACATCACCTCGATGAAAAATACTAAAAGCAGCTCTACCAGAATCCGGCTTGGGATAACAATCACCAAAATCACTCTGTCGATTTAAGTCGCTTAATTTGCGATAATGGTTCTTCAAACGAGATAATTGAGCATTTTGATTTGCAGTCTTTGAAGATCGAATATGACAATGAATGATTCGATACTCTGCATCAGTGAGCAGCGCTATGATCGCATTAAAAGACAAAAAAGAAGATTGTGGGATCATCGCGATATCATGATTAAAATGAATGGCTAATACTAACTGGGTCAACATCAAAGCCTCTACAGCATTAAAAGCATAATCAAGACTCTCAATGGATAGGTTTAAAATTGTTGGTGTTTGCATATTTAAATCTGATAAAAGAAAATGTGCATTGATGCCACGTTGTGAAAGATAAGTGATCCATCTCAGTAAACATGTTGATTGATGTAACTGTACTACATCCATATCTAGTTTAACTGGCATAAAGTCTACAGGTAATGCCTGTCGAATTGGTTCATAGGCAACCCAATCATCATCATGGTCATTATTTTCTTTGAAGATTGATCGCATGACACTGCTTCGCCCTGAATGAGGTTGACCAGTGATGAGTAACGCCGTTTTCTTACTGAAATCATTGGGTTTTCGAATCAGCACCGACTTAAAATCTTTGATAAACAGTTGTAGATGATGAATGCTATAGCTCGATAATTGATGAATAATATATTCTTTAAGCTTTTGTAATGGCTGTGATAAATCCTCTGGTAAAATACCAGTTAATAACCATTGCACATACTTTTTTTTCCCATCTGATTGCTGGTTTTCCATATTATCAATATACAGAATGAATAAATAGACAGTAAAGAATCAATTGTATTTTCACTTTTGCAAATGTAAATTGTGGGTATGATTACATTAAAAATAGTGCTATTTTCTTGTGAAACAACTCTTGGATTAGATCTTCAACAAGCAAAAGGGGTTGCTCTTGGATTAAAAGAACAACTCCATGAACGCTCTGTTAATATGGGGATTAAACAGTCTGAACTGAGAATGATTGCACCAAATGACTCGAAGATTATGCAAGTATTAATTCAAGAACTCCAAACTGAACAAAACCAAGCAGTCATCTATATCCTGATTGGGTTCGGTCAAACAGGTATTCTTGGGCTCAATCAATGTTTACAAGAAAAAATCACTGGTGACCAATTTAAATATGTGTGGTTTGCACCTAACCACTTGGAACCCGAAGGGTTAGATACATCAAAACTGCACTGTATCATTCAACCCATCTGGTACTCTAAATTGAATCAAAAATCTGTGAGTAATATTTTCTATTCGATGCCAATAGATCATTTTTCTTTTGGTCTTTATGATCTCAATCAATTACAAGCAAGCCCCTCCAATTTTCAGATTGCTATTTTCCTTGGTGGGAGTCATTTAAATCTTGAAGCATTGACTGCATGGTTAAAAAATATTGATTTTGATGAGGCTGAACACATCTGTGTTTTTAACAGTAAATACGCAACAGAGAATAATTTAATACAACAGATCCATAACTATCTTGGCGCATTAAAGACAAAACCCTTTATCCATGTAGTCAATGATCCGAAAGACCACGAGGAAATGTTATTTAAAATTGCTGAGCAAAAATCAAATGAGATGTGTAGTATGCATGTTAATGGAGAAGATATCGAAACACTATCTCAGCTGTACCCTTATTTTGCAACCATAATTGTTAATGTGACAGAACACATGCCAAAGCTACTGATTGATTATCTCACGCTGGAAGAGCAGTTTCATACGACATATCAGGAAGAACAACCTGTCACAATACATGTTGAAAATGCTCTGAACAAACCACGTTATGAGACCGTCAACCTGATTTTAGAACAGTGTGCAAATAGAAAAACAAGGGGATGCTGTGAGCGATTGTTATACTCGATATTTGGTTCCTATTTTGAATCTGAAGGCTATGAAAGACTCTCGCAAGATGTAGACCGAAGTCACCATCCCTCATCAGGTCTCTTGGCAAAGTAATCTCGATGCACTATCATTGACTTATGCTTGATAACATATTTGACTGGAACTTAGCCATTGCGCGCGCAGGTGGTAACAAAGACCTTGCACATGAACTGACTGGATTGCTTGCAGAGACAATTAAAGAATTGAAGCCTAAGATCACTAAGGCTTGGGACGCAGGACAATTCAAAGAAGTCGGTGAACTCACTCATAAACTACATGGTGGTGTCGCCTACACTGGCGCGAAACATTTACAAGTGGCTGCAAAAAAATTTGAAATGACAACCAAATCTGGAAGTCAAGATATCAAAGCCTACGACGATCTTCATGCCGCAATGCTTGCATTTGAGGAGTTTGTTGGAAAGTTAGATCAAAATAATTAATTTAGCTGGCGATAGGATTTGAACCCACGACCTACTGATTACAAATCAGCTGCTCTACCAACTGAGCTACGCCAGCACAAAATATAACATACCAAATGCATTAACGTTTGACAAGTCATTTTCAAATTACCTTGCCTTACGAAAATCATTGACTCATATTTTTTTTAGGCTAGAATGCATATCATTATAGGAGCGTTAGAATGTGGGGCGTAGTATATACCCATGCACAAACAGAATTTGAGGCACAAGCACAAATCGAGAATCAAGGATGGACTTGCTACTTGCCAAAACATCTAAAGTCCACTCGACATGCCAGAAAGACCAGCCAACAAATCGCACCATTATTTCCAAGGTATTTGTTTATTAACTTTGCGCATAAGCCATTCTCCTCATCACTCAACTATACCAAAGGAGTGCAATGTATCTTAACCAATGGAGCGACACCTAGTATTGTTTCTGAGCAAATTATTGAACTGTTACGCTCTAAAGAAGATGAACAAGGCTACGTAGAGACAAAAACGATTATGCCCTTCGTAAAAGGAGACCCTATGATTGTTAAGTCTGGATGCTTCAAGGGACAAATCGCTACTTTTGAATGCATGAACGATCACCAAAGAGTACAATTATTGATTGACCTATTGGGTAAAAAAACCAGTGTGACACTCAATATCAACGAGATCACGGCTTTCTAGCCTTAGAAAGTAGCATTAATTCTCATAAATTGATACATTATACCTATGAGCATTGGACTATATGTCATCTTATGTAGTGTCGGTTTTTTCTACAGAGAACATATTGCAAATTGGACAGGGTTGATTGATCACCCTACTGGACATAAGACACACCAAATCGCAACACCTGTGATTGGAGGTATGATCTTATGGGTTAACTTCCTTGTTTTACAAGCTGCGTTAATTCCTATTGGACTTTGGATTAGTCTTTTCATTCTAGTGGTTATTGGTGCTTGGGATGATATTTTTTCTCTAAATTGGTTTTCCAGAAGCATCGCTCAAAGTCTTGCGGCCGTAATATTAATTAACCAAGGTTCCGAGCTAGTCCATCTTGGCAACCTATTCTCTTTTGGACCCGTGACATTAGTGGGCGTGCTCAGCCCTATCGTGACATATATTGCCTACATGTCTTTGATGAACGGGCATAATATGTTGGATGGTTTAGATGGTCTATTTGCATCCATTGGTATTGTACAATTATGCTGTCTATGTGCTGTAACTTATACCATTCATCCAGCTTGTTTTATTGCAAATAGTACTTTGGCAGTTGGTTTAATGGTCTTTTTGTTATGGAATCAACCCAAAGATCGATCTGCATTTGTCTTCATGGGCGATCAAGGCACTTATGCATTAGGGTTATGGAATACCTATTGGGCGATTGAACTGAGCCAACATTATGGCATTTCACCAGTATTAATGCTTTGGATCTTCATGTGGCCTATTTTTGAAATGATGTTTTCTTTATTACGTCGAGTGAGAGCAACACAATCACCAACACGACCTGACCGACAACACCTACATCACCTCCTACAAAATGCAGGCTATTCCTCTCAAACCGTTTCTAAAATCTATATGCTAATCCAAATTGTTGCTTTTACCATTGGACATGATCTTCTGAAAATTAATGAATGTGTTTCGTTTATTTGCTTTTTAATTGCCTTTATCATGTACATGGTGTTTTGGAAATCATATCACCGTGACGGTCACTCACATCCAACTAAAGCTTGATGCACAATCTCTTGATAGACCTCGTGTTGCTTAGCATACGCAATAATCGCCTCTAAATATCCAGATTTGGACCCACAATCAAAACGCTGAGACTGTAATAAACGATACCTTACTTGATCCATCAAGGCCAACTGATGAATGGCATCAGCCAGCTGAATTTCACCCCCATATCCTGGAGATTGATTACGTAAAATATCAAAGATCTCGGGATTTAATACATAACGACCAATCGATGCAAGATTTGAGGGTGCTGAACCTTGGGCTGGCTTTTCAACTAATCCACGCACACAGCCGTTTGGTTTTGCATCAATAATACCATACTTTGAACAATCTCCATCTGAAACGGTCATCACAGATAAATAGTTAGATGGTGATTGATCATACGCATCTATCAAGCTTTTAATACCATGTTGAGCTTCTAGAATATAATCATCAGCTAATAACACAGCAAATGGCTCTGAACCAACCACTCGTTCTGCACATAAAACCGCATGTCCCAAACCAAGCTGTTGAGGTTGTCTGACAAATATACACTCCACATGATCTGGCAGCATATTTTGTATCATATTGACCTCATCAGTCTTTTGGTTTTCCTGAAGCAAATACGTTAATTCGAAATGGGTATCAAAATGATCCTCCACCGCACGTTTATTTCTTCCAGTCACAAAAATTAATGTGTCAATGCCTGAGACGACCGCCTCCTCAACGGCAAACTGAATGATTGGTTTATCAATAATTGGTAATAATTCTTTCGGCATGGCTTTTGTAGCCGGTAAAAACCGTGTCCCCAATCCTGCAACTGGAAACACTGCTTTACGAATCTTTTTTTGATTACTCATACCAACCTCTCCAACAGCTGCTTTGGTCGCTCCACTGCAAATTGATCAAATGGATTAATACCCCAATGAAACGCCTCAATCATGACCTTATATTCATATAACGCAATTAACGCACCTAAAGTCTCGATGTCATCATTGAGCAACTTGATCACTCGAGTCGGTTTTTCGCCTGGTATTGCTCGATAGAGACAGGCTTTATCGGATAGATGCGGTTGATGACGCTGAATTGCCTCTACTGGATAGCCTTGCTCAAGTGTGTTGATCTGTGCTTTGACATGCCTTTCTAACTCTTGAAAACCCGGTTGTTGTGACTGTGTCATTAAAAACGTCATACTGATAGGCTGATGGTGTTGATGAATATATTGCATAATGGAATGTTGTGCTTGGCTGCCAAATTCAGTCAGTATGAACTGCCCTGGAAACTGGGATAAACGCCGCCCATGACGATCATATGGTTTTCCTAAACTTTCCATTTCTAATTGTTGTAAGTAGTGTCCAAAAACATTTAAACGTTGATCATAATTTAAAAAACAATGAATGTTACTATTTTGATTGGCTTGTTCTTGAATAGATAATGCGGCTAGCTGTCCAGGGATTGTCTCCATCAGTGGTGTTGTCATCATGATCTGATCGACATGACGACCACCAGACCTCAATGTTTCAATGATAGATTCACCATATTTAAATGCAACAGGAAATAGAATAGGCGACCAAATTGAAAAACGACCATTCACCTCTGGATGAAGATAAATGATATCTTCAGCACGGCATCCCCAATCTGACAATAGCGATTGATTGGCAGTAATGACTTTTTCGTTACAAAATGATGATTGTCGAATATAGTCTCGTAACCAAACAACTTCTTTTGTCACACCTGATTTAGAAATATAGACGACCACAGTATTCTCAAAATCACAGCCATCTAAAATCTGATCGATCAAATGGGTATCTAGGTGATCAATAAAATATAGTTTCTTTTCAGAGGATTGATGATAACCTAAAACATCATCCAATAGTTTCAATCCTAATGATGAACCTCCAAAACCAACACAGATCACATTTTGGCATCCCCTTTGCTCAAGGTCATTCAAACTGTTGCGTAAAAATTCATCTTGTGTATTGAAAAAATGATGGATGGTTTCCTCACCGATTGCGAGATCACCAATATTTCTTTGATGAATATGTAATGCGCGTTTATTCTCAGAAAAATTAACGATTCGGCCTTGCCACGTCTCATTCAACTGTTGATTAATTTGATCAACAGCTAATGTGGTGTGAAGTTGATGATTAAATTCTAAAACTATGTTTTTCATATCGCTCCTGTTTAAGATTAATCAACCCACCCAAGAATAGCAATCCTTAAGACACAGATTTAAGGTTCATTTTGGGTGTGTGATAAGCGATGATAAATGTATTCACATTCTATCACACCAAAAGGCGCCTTTTCTGTTGAGAAATAGGTGATTGGTTGATTGAATTGACAAAGCGCATCCCAATCCTCTGAACTAATTTCATAATGCGCTTTAAATTGCGATTTAAATACCGAAAATTGAGATATCGAGGGATTTTGAGATAAGACGGCTGCAACGGCAGACCGTAGCGCTGCAAGCAACAAAGATCGAGTCCATGGATAGGATAAAGCAGCTCGGATGAATCCATTGATTTTAAAGTAATGTTCTACACCACAGACCGGATGAGTATGATCAAAACGCTGTTGCGCACAGAATAATAACAGTTGATGAATGGTCTCATGCGTTTGATCCTCAGGCATCATCATCTTTCAAGTCTTATCCGCTGTGAAACCTCCTGTTTTTCTTCACACATTTTTCTCGAGAGTGACCATAACTTGTAAGTCAGATACTCTCTTTCAACGACATTATTTGGTGTGAATCGAAATGAGTGATTTGGTTTTAAGTACGCACTCCAATCCTCCCTAGAAATGCCATACCAAAATCTAATATATTGTGCAAAAACATGATAACCATCATCAATGATCGTTGGATGTTGAATCACAGCAACATGAATCGCAATTTCAAGAATCTCTGTTAATCTCAGTGGGGCTTGATCCATCATAAAACACAGATAACCAGGATAAGAAAGGTTCAATATCTCTAATTGTATTTCCGTATCAAGATGAAACACTTAATGAGTATCCTTCACAAATAATGGGTTGAGTATGGATCCTGTTGGGTGTATCAGGTGCCAGGCCGCGATCACTACAGTGAGTCTCAACTGAAATTGAAACTGATTGATTGTTTGCCAACAACTGATATGACCATGGTATAAATGAATTTGATGAGAATGTCTGATTAACATCACATGCTGAAGCGGTTTATTTTCCATATTGTCTCCGAATGAGCCTAAGTTAACACATTGGATCAAAAAGTGCGAATGCATCAAAAAAGGGCCTAAAATTTAGACCCTGTTATAATGAATACATTTTCAAGAATTAATTCGTTTCTTTTTTTGTATTATCTGTATTGGCTGATTGATCTTCAGCTTTGACATCATCAGATGGTGTAGATGCATCTTGATTAGAGGCTTTATCGCTCTGTGGCGCTGTGTCGTCTGATTGTGTTGTCTCAGAAGTTGATGTCGCATCATCCGAAGTCGATTGATCTGGTGTGGCTTGCGTTGTCGTACTTTGATCTGCTACCTCAGTCGGTGCTGCCTCTGTCTGGGTATCAGATGATTTCTCTGGTGTTGTCACTGATTTTGAAATCGTTTCAACACTAGGCAGTACATTATCTCGACCATCATCTGAGAAGAATAGATAAATCAGACTCAACACGACGACGACACCTGCTGCAATTAATATATTGTGGTTATTCATATTGATTACTCCTATACAGTTAAATTATAGCTAATATCTACCCTGATTTCACTCTTGTTGTGGCTGATAAACCCAATCTTTTAGGCGGGTATCTGTTGCAACAAGCTCCTGCAACAACGGTGCGGGCTCCCAAAACGATCCATAACGCTCTTTAAAAATATTCATTTGATCTAATATCTTGCTCAATCCAACCTGTTGGGCATAATACATTGGTCCACCGCGATATGCTGGCCAACCGTAACCATAGACATAAATAATGTCAATATCACTGGCTCGCTTTACAATGCCCTCACCTAAAATTTTCAGCCCTTCATTGATTAAGGCATAGACTAAACGGTTTACAACCTCTGTCGTATCTGATTCATCAATGGTTATTGATTTTGAAGCTGCAAAATCAGCAATCAACTGATTTGCAGTTTCACTAGGGACAGCAACGCGTTTTTCAGGATAATCATAAAATCCATGACCATTTTTTTGTCCTAAGCGATTGTTCAAACACATCACATCTCTTAAGTTCTTTGCCGTATTTGGCTTCACCCACCCAAGATCTAATCCTGTCAAATCACTCATCGCAAATGGTCCCATTAAAAAACCAAATGACTGAATCATTTCATCAATCTCGTGGGGCTTAAGTCCTTGCAATGCCAGTTGATCAGCTTGTTCTAAATATTTAAAGATCATACGATTACCAACAAATCCTGGACACACACCGACCACAACCGGGTTTTTCTTAATGGTCTTTGCCAATGTCAATGACATGTTCACAACTCGATCTGAGGTTTTATCTCCACGCACGATTTCTAATAATCGAGTCACATTAGCTGGAGAGAAAAAATGTAAACCTATGAATTTATCTGGGTAATCCACCATTTTTGCAAGCTCATTAATATTTAATGCCGAAGTATTAGATGCAAAAATAGTCTCTGAAGGACAAATTGTTTTTAAAGATTGAAATAATGCTTTTTTTACCGCCATATCCTCAAAAACCGCCTCAATAACAAGATCACAATATTTTAATGCAGTTAGATGTGTCTCTCCTTGCAACAACCCTAACCTGTCCGTGACAGATGCTGCGCTATATCGTCCATTTTGGATAGAAATCTGATAATTATTCTGAATACGCGCCATACAAGCTTTGAGACGATTTTCATCTGTTTCAATGATGGTGACCTTGATACCTGCATTGATCATCGTCATAGCAATACCTGATCCCATCAAACCACCACCTACAATGCCAACATGAAAGAAGTTATTTACCGTACCAGATACTTGATCTAGCAGCCTTGCAGCTTGTCGTTGTGAGAAAAACACATATTGTAGTGCTTGAGACTCTGGACTTAACACGGCTTTAAAAAACAAATCGCGTTCTTGATCTAAGCCCTCTAAAAATGAGCTTTCAAGAGAGAATAAAACCGCATCTCTACAACACTCTGGTGCCGTTAATCCAACGCGTTTTGCAATCAACTGAATGTCTTTTGTAATCCATTTCGTTAATGCTTCTTTTGTCTCAGATTTCTTTAATTTCAAGGGCCGATCCTTCGTAGGTCTGACCTTGGCTTTCTTCTTTAATAACTGCTGGGCATATTGAATGGAGGACTCGATTAAATCTTGTTTAAAAACCTGATCTAATAGGCCATCTGCTAATGCTGTTTTTGCGTTTACTGGACGGCCTGATATAATCATTTTTAAAGCTTTTTTAACGCCTATGATCCGTGGTAGTCGTTGCGTTCCTCCAGCACCTGGTATAAAACCTAAAGTCACTTCGGGTAAAGTGAACTGAGTGTCAGCTTCTGCCACACGATAATGACATGCTAACGCAATTTCTAATCCACCCCCTAATGCACTATGATGCATAGCAGCGATAGTTAATTTTTGGCTAGACTCTAATTGCTCCTGTATCGCTTGTAAAGATGCGCCTTGAAAACCTGTTTTAAATTCTTTGATATCAGCACCTGCAGAAAACATCTGATTTTTTGCGGCTAAAATAATCACTTGCACCGATCTTTTTCTATTCAGTGTCTTCAGCGCATTAAATAACGCATCTCTTAGAGGTTGGCTCAAGGTATTCAGTGGAGGATGATCCATCCATATCACTGCGATCCCACCCTGGTGAATCTTTATCTCAACTGGTTCAACGTGGTTTTCCATTTCTCCTCCATAGATAAATTCAATTATAGTGAATTTTCACGCAAGATAACAGAATCAACTATAATCAAATTAAATCACTAAGGAATGGATTGAGTATGAAAAAGGAAGTTGTCATTGTTTCAACCGCAAGAACTGGACTAACCAAAAGTCTTCGTGGTGGTCTTAATGCCACGCACGGGATACCGATGAGCGCACATTGTATTGACGCAACGTGTAAAAAAGTGAACCTCCCTTTAGAGGGGATCGATGATGTGATTTTAGGATGTGGTTTACCAGAAGGTGCCACCGGTCATAATATTGCAAGAAATGCGGCAATAGCGGCAGGTTGTCCAACCACAACAACAGGTGCAACAGTCAACCGCTATTGTGCCTCTGGATTACAAGCCATTGCTTTTGCTGCACAAAGAATCATGTATGATGGCATAGACATTGCAATTGGTGGAGGCGTTGAATCCCTTTCTTTAGTACAAATGAAATTGAATCAAAATCATTTCATATACCCTCCTCTTGCCCAAAAGATGCCAGGACTGTGGATGACAATGATCGAAACTGCAGATATTGTTGCACAACGTTATCAGATTACCAGAGAAGCACAAGATGAATATGCCCTTTTAAGTCAACAACGTACCGCCAAAGCGCAAGCAAAAGGCATTTTCAAAGATGAAATCGCACCATTCACTACAAATATGATGGTTAAAAATCCCGATACCGAAGCCATGGAGTCACAAGCCATCACCATTGATCGTGATATGTGTAATCGACCAGATACTACGCTTGAAGGTTTACAAGCTTTAAAGCCTGTTCGAGGACCTGATCAGTTTATCACAGCAGGCAACGCATCCCAGATGTCTGATGGAGCATCCGCATGTTTATTGATGTCAGCAACTCGTGCAGAACAGCTTAATATGAAACCATTGGGTTATTTTAGAGGACTGAGTATCGCAGGTTGTCAACCAGATGAAATGGGAATTGGACCGATTTACGCAGTACCTAAACTGCTAGCACAACATCAATTGAAAATTGAGGACATTGATTTATGGGAACTCAATGAAGCATTTGCCTCCCAACTACTGTACTGTCAAAGTCAATTAGGTATTGATACCCATTGCTTGAATGTCAATGGCGGGAGTATCTCTATTGGCCACCCATATGGTATGACAGGCTCCAGGTTAGTAGGTCATATTTTACTTGAAGGCCAACGCCGTCATGCTAAATATGTTGTCGTCACGATGTGTATCGGTGGCGGTATGGGTGCTGCAGCTTTATTTGAGGTCATCCATTAAAACTTGAATTATTCAGTATCATCGCCATATCTCCTATTGAAGATGCCTTTTTAGGGTCTTCACTGTGTGTTTACTTGCTTAACTAAAGGAGAAATATGATGACACATCCTATCGAACAATTTTTGAATGAATTTACTGCACATACTGTCGGATTTGATCGAATATTCAATCATCTAAATGTAATTGCAAATTCTCAAAATCAAAAATCAAATTACCCACCTTATAATATTCGTAAACTATCCGACCATCAATATACCATTGAGTTGGCTGTGGCTGGATTCGATGAAAAAGACATTGACGTTGAAGTGACTGGTGATACCCTTGCAATTTCTGGGAAAAAACCCGAGAATTACGCAGAGGGACTGATTCATCAAGGACTTGCCAGCCGTCATTTTTGTCGGAAATTTGTTTTATCAGAAGATGTTGAAGTGAAAGGCGCTCAACTCAAAAACGGTATTTTAGTGATTCAACTTGAACAAATCATTCCTGAACGTAAAAAACCTAAAAAAATAGCTATTTCCTCATAATACCAAGGCCCTTTAAGGGCCTTTTTTAATCTCATACACATCTTAAAAAACCATTATAAAAAACAATACATTGACTAATTTTATTGTAATATATTGACTATAATATATGTAGTACATTATAATAAATATAAAAGAATATAATATGACAAAAATCACATTTACAGAAGAAGAAGTTAACCACATTACCCAGGCTTATATCGATCATTATCAGGCCCATAGCAATGATAACGATCAGTCAAATCCCAAAGATGAATTAAAACAGCTTTTAGTTACCGGCCGGGGGTTATCGGACACTACGCGCAATCAAGCTCTTCTTGACGCAGTGGCATATACCATTGAACAATACCCTAGTGAAAATATGGTTTTTTCTTATTTTGAATACTTCTTATCAATCATTCCTATCTTAAATTTCATCACAATATATCTTGCAAAAGATCGTTTATTTAATGACTCATTATTGAACACATTAGTGATTTGTGTCACCGCATTGATTCCTTTTGGGCTATTCATCAATTTACGTATAAAGGATAAAGAAGAATTAGCAAAACAGGCAAACCAGGCAAACGATGAACAAACTCAGCTCATGGAATTCATCGAGAATCCAAATACAAATCCAACCCCAAGAATAAAAACACTATTTGCAAATTTTGTCGCTGAAAGTATGACCATTAAAGTTCGAAATGGTGAATTGGTAGTACCTTTTGATGCAAATATCGATACTAATAATATAGTAGAGTACAAAAACCGTAATGATCTTATGCTTACAATGAGTCGAGCTGATTTCACGACACAACTTGGTAATGCTTTAGGGATGGAGATCTTTCCACCGTTTCTTTTAACTGCTTCTCATATGCAAACCAACCGTACTTACAGAGCGCTATCAAAATGCTTAGAAGCTAAAGATTTGCCAAAAATTGTTGCATATGGTCGTGGACAAATGACGGGCGATCATCATTCCTTACTTAATGAGAAATCAAAAACACTGATTCAGGAATCATCAGTGTTGCTAACAGAGTTAGATGATCACAATAAAATCGTTACCATGCTCAGCTTACTTAATTCAGACCCCAATGAGGATAGACCTATACGTAATCTCTGCGAACTGTATCCTTGTGAGGTGATTAGTGTATATCTCAATATTTTTAATAGATTTGTCGAGGGAAGCAGAGATTTTATAACAGCAGATGGTGTTAATGATATTGGCAATATAGATTCAAAGGCTCTTCAGGCGTTTCTAAAAATAGATTTAACAGGCAATGAAGAGAAAAATACACAACGTCGTGATGCTATCATTAACATCATTCGAGAATGCCAGAATGCTGAGAACCCTTTCATTCAATTAATCAATCAAACTGATGGAAAGCGTCATATGTCTGAGCTTGCTAATATGCTATATTCACCATACTGTACTGATATAGAAGCAGTCACTATGCTCATGACGGAAGGGGCTGAAATTAAATACAATCATGGAGAGGCGAGTGATGCTTTAACTCTTATAGAAGAAAAACAGCGACACGCACTCCTTGCAGAAACAATGACACCAAATCAAGAAACAGCACTTGAAGCAGTTGCCGCAATTAAAGATGAGATGTGGAGAAAGGCAAACACTCTCCTAACTAAGGATAATTCGTCAGTTAATTCAGGTCACACAACACCACCTGATGATTCTGGTTCTGAGTCTGGTTCTGAATCTGATCCTGGGAATAGGTCGTCTGGATCTTACTTCCACTAATATTCTTATTTGATTCATGTTATCATTGAATAATGATCATAGATGAAAGTCAAACGGGTGAAATCATTGAAATGGCTTGGAAAGATGATGTTGCCTTCGAAGATATCGAGCGCATCACAGGCTTTAATGAATCCGAAGTCATTCAATTAATGAGACGAGAACTCAAACCTAGTAGTTTCAAACTCTGGCGTAAACGAGTCACCGGCCGAGATAGTAAACATCGAAAAAAACAAAACCGTAAACAGGAGCAATAAATGCATATTGTGTGGTTTAAACGTGATTTACGAGTTGTAGATCACCAAGCACTGCATACTGCCAGCCAATATGGTCCAGTAATGCCCTTATATATCATTGAACCAGCACTGTGGTCACAACCAGATTTATCCTACAGACAATATGCTTTTTTAAAAGATTGCCTTCATGATCTCAATCAAGCACTCTCATTATTGGGACAACCGCTGATTATTAGAGTCGGACAAGCAGCAGATGTGCTCGCAGATTTGATCAAAACACACGGAGTTCGTGCCGTCTGGTCCCATCAAGAAACTTGGAATCACTGGACCTATCAAAGGGATATTATTGTTAAAAAAAAATTAAATCAGCTCCATATCCCATGGCACGAGCCATGCCAAAATGGTGTCATTCGTTGTCTGAAAGACAGAAATGGTTGGGCTCGACGATGGTATTCCACCATGAAACAAACCCCTTTCGTCTCACCATCCTTACAACCGATCAAAATACCCTCAGACCCATTACCAACGCCTGAGTCACTTGGGTTAATAGATGATGATTGTCCATTCAGGTTGCGTGGAGGGCGACAGGTTGGGCTTAAAACATTACATGCTTTCCTATATGAACGAGGAATGCATTATACAAAAGCCATGTCATCACCTGTGACTGCGTTTGAAAGCTGCTCCAGATTATCACCCTATTTCGCATTTGGTTGTTTATCGATACGTGAAGCATTTCAACAAGCCGAGCAACGTCAACAGACACTCAACCAGTATCCCTCAGAACAAAAAAAATTATGGTCAAGTGCATTGCGTTCATTCACAGGTCGGTTGCGATGGCATTGCCATTTTATTCAAAAACTTGAAGACCAACCCGATATCGAATTGCATAACTTACATAAAATGTATGACCAATTACGTCAACCACCTCAAAATACTAAATACTTGAGCGCATGGCAAAATGCAGCAACAGGGTTCCCAATGATTGATGCATGTATGCGTGCACTCAAAGCAACTGGTTGGCTCAACTTTAGAATGCGTGCCATGCTCATGAGCTTTGCAAGCTATCATCTTTGGTTACACTGGCGTGAACCAGCATTATTCCTCGCACGATTATTTGTAGATTACGAGCCAGGCATTCATTACAGTCAAGTTCAAATGCAATCAGGTACTACAGGGATCAATAGTATTCGGATTTACAATCCGATCAAACAAAGTCAGGATCAAGATCCTGAGGGCATCTTTATTCGACAATGGCTTCCTGAACTAAAAGACGTACCCAATGAGGGTATTCATACCCCTTGGATCTATCCAGAAAGTATGAATGGCTATCCTCACCCCATCATTGATGAAAAAAAAGCGCGCACCACTGCAGCAAGTCAACTATATGGCTTGAGAAAAAATAAAGCACATCGTTCTCAGTCGCAACATATTGTCAAAAAACATGCGAGTCGAAGACCTCAGCGAAAAAAGCCCCCTCATGCATCTTCCCAACAAAATGAACTGCCTCTTTAAAACTGATCATGTGTTATTACTGCATATAGGCACTACGAAAGACCGTTGACAATAATTGAAAAACCTGCAACCATTACAGTCATCTTATGGTGTCCTCAATAAAACCCTACAGTATCTGTGTGATCGATATTGGATCACCACGTCTTCATCGTTTGGGCTGGTCTTTGTATGATAGCCATCTTAAACAGTGTTTTGAAGGCATGGATCTCGATGTCCTTTTAAACCAATTATTCATCACACTACAACACTCTGGTCTACTACTGGGTTTTGAAGCACCATTATTTGTTCCAACAAGACATGAGCCTATGCAAATGCTTAAAGCAAGACAAGGAGAGGGTCGTCGGCCGTGGTCTGCTGGTGCTGGTGCACAGGTGCTGACTATGAACTTACCTATCATGCATTATCTTGTAAACAAACTCACCCAAAAAATGACACTTGATTGGCAGATTACACCAACACTTTTTCAAGCTAATCCTGGTCAAATTTTAGTTTTCGAAGCCCTTGTGAGCGGTCAAGACAAAGGACAATCGCATATTGAGGATGCTAGGATTATGATGAATTACTGCCGACAATATGCCAATCAACATCAACTGCCGAACACTATTTTACAAGAAGAACCCAATACTGGTTATTTTAATTTAGTCACTGCCACTTTACTTTCTTGTGGCTATTCCATTGCCGCCGATCAACTTAATTTACCCTGCCCAATTTATCAGCCAAAACCTCATGAAACGAAAACCTAAACCAAGTAAAATCTGTCCTATCTGTCATAAACCGTTTACTTGGAGAAAGAAATGGGAGAAAGATTGGGATCAAGTGAAATACTGTTCAAAAAAATGTCAGAAGCAAAAAAATCACTCTCAAAGCCACTCATAGTTATGGCTTTAGTTCTGTCTGAACTTGAGTATATTGAATAGACCTTGATGATCTCCAAAACGAATACCATGGACTCTCTGGTAATGCTTGTTCGTTTTTTTCAGAACGATCTTTCTCAATGACTCTCATCTTTGTAAAACCATGATGTTGATAGGAAAGTCTTAATAAAAGCTTAATCTTTCTTTGTTATAATGATAAGAAAAAGAGAGATCAATAATGAGTAAATCAACAAGCTTCGATAGAACCGAATCATATCAAACTGATGATAACTTTTTAGATGAAGATTCAATAACGATTATCACAGTACTGATCTATCTATTCATGTGCATCCTGTATAGTCCCTTATTATTGATAGAGGTCCCAAATTACTCTTACTTTTCAAATCTTTGGGATGTAGTAAAAACAATCAACTTACTCAGCTTTGTGATATTAATAATTTGCGCACCTTTATTTATCTTTCTGAATTATTGCTTACTCCTTATCTTCGATGATTATTATCTTAGTTTTGATGATTTGATGAATACTTTTAATTGTTTTAACAATGATGAATCAATGCCATTTGATAGTGATTCTGAATACTCACCTCGTTCCAATGCAAGATTATTTGAAGATAGTGTTCAGAATTCAGGTCGTCAAAGCCTTGATCTTTCAAGTCTATCAGATGATGATAGTAATGTTGCACACTCACGTACTAGTTCCAATGAAACATTCTTTGGAAATTCAACTCGTCAAAGCCCTGAGTTTTTATATCTATTAGATGATGATCTTTTGAAACAACCTCTAGCAACAGGATATAATAAAGAAGAGAAGCCAGAATTTATTGGTGATAGACTCAAACAATTAATTACACTGTACTGTACCCACAACAACATTATAGAAGAAAATGATATGATGAGTGACTTTAAAGAAGCATTACAGTCCATCGACGTTGAGATTATTTGTGACCAGCATTATTTCACACCTATATGGGATGATGCAATGTGTTACGTTCCTCCAAATAGAAAGACACCAACTCAATTGTTCTCAAAAAGTATGTTCCAAAAAATGGAAGAAGAATATGAACAAAATCCAAATTTTACAAGTTCATTTCGTGAGGATTTAAAAGATTGCACAATTGTTGAAAATCATCGTGATTTCCTTACAGCAAGAGCCAAACTCATCATGGGTGCTTTAGAATCGGCCTGCAAAACTCGTTCCATTCTAAAAAACGGAGCTGTATCATGAATTTCTTTGAATACCAAAACTTTAATCATTCCCAATCATGGACAACATATCTTCAAGATCAATTAGATCAATTTAGCCAGCGAGATCAACAGGGACAAATCTCTTTTTTCTGCTATGGATTTTTTTAC
>NZEV01000001.1 GCA_002690495.1 Legionellales bacterium
TACATTTACCATGGATGATAACACAAAAGACCCATTTACCGTTGGTGAAAAGGGAAGATATTCAATGGTGATTGATAATTTAAAGGCCTTAAACTTTGAAAGGGAACTGAACAAGAAGCGTAGGAAAGTTTATTGATGAACACACAAATTGATCCTTTCAAATTTGATCAATGATCAGGTTAAGTATAAGCTAGATCTCTACAATCATTCATCTATTTGGTGATTAGAGACTTGTATGTATCAAAATCAATCGTTAAAATGACAAAAGGGTGAGTTATGATTAAAAAACTGTTTATATTATTTTCTTTGACATCATGTTTAAATTTAAGTTACGCACAGATTGATCGTGTAGTTTTAGTTGTGAATAATGACGCTGTGACTGAGTATGATGTTGAGCGATACAAAAAGAATCTCTTATTTTTAGTGCCTGAAAAAGAACGTGAGAAAGCATCAGTTCAGCTAGAACAAAATCTAATGACATTGCTTCAAGATTATACGCTGATGTTGCAGTATGCGAAGAAGGCTAATATTGAACCTACCGCTGAACAGGTCAATCAATTTAACACACTCAATCTTAAAAAGGCCAATATCGATCCTGCACAATTAAATCAAAAACTCAATGAGTTTGGTATCAGTCCAGAGGATTTTAATCAATATGTCAAAAACACCATCGCTATTTACTTATTAAAATCACAAATAGTTGCTAGTCAGTTGCAGTTGACACCGCAAAAGGTAAAGAGATACCGTTATCAGCGTCAGTTCGATGAAAGCTTATTTACCTTTAATGATTACTTGATCCCTTTTGATACAAAAGGTGCACATACAAAAGCAGAACAGCTGCAAAAAGGAGTTGAAAAAAACTTAAGCATTCCAGAGCAAGTCAAACCCTATTATTCCAAAACAGTATTTGAAGAAACAAAACACGATAATATACCAGATATTTTTTTGAAAGCATTTAAAAATAAACAGCCACCGCTCGTTTCAAAGGTGATTTCAGCAGATAATGGTTATCATGTCCTATGGCTTAAGGCGGTCAAAGCACCACCTTTGATGGATGAAAAACAAGCTATGAATACATTGTATGAGGAGCAGTCTGAAAAGATATTGAAAAAATGGCTCACAGAAGTCAAAGAAGCTTCTTATTCTCACGTGTTTGAATGAGGAAATTAAAAGCTTTTGGCCAACATTTTTTAGTTGATCAGCAGGTTTTACAAACAATTAATTCGCACATTAAAATCTCCAAAGAGCCACTTATTGAAATTGGTCCAGGTGGAGGAGCGCTAACCGATTTACTTGTCCAGAAAAAGCAACACTTTCAGGTCATTGAGGCAGATAAAAGATGGTGTGAATTTCTAAAAAAGCGCCATCCTAATGTCTTAACAGTGGTTCATTTAGATGCCCTTCAATTTGATTGGCATACAATTGATCCAGAGACCATTATTGTTGGCAACTTACCTTATCAAATTGCAAGTGAGTTGATGGTGCGCTTGGCACAATCGGGTGCGCCGTTTAAGTATTGTCTTTTTATGATGCAAAAAGAAGTTGCCCTACGTGCCTTAGCTCCAATAGGCGCAAGTGCTTATGGGCGTTTATCAGTGATTTTAAGAACACAGTTTGATATGGAGGAAGTGATGCATGTACCTCCAGATGCATTCGATCCACCTCCTAAAGTAGATTCTTCAGTGTTGATGATCACTAGAAAAAAAGAACCGCTTTGTTCGGTGTCAGAACTGCCAGCTATTGAGGCCTTGACGCAATCCCTTTTTTCCCAAAGAAGAAAAAAATGTCGTAAAATACTTTTACAGCAATTTCATCAAGCGCAAATAGATCGTTTGAGTATCAATTTAGATGCTCGCCCACAGGCCCTTGCTCCAGAAATATACGTGGAATTAGTTCGGTTGTCAGAGGAAAACAATAGATAATTAAAAAAAACTTTGATATAATTCATTTTTCCAAATAATTTTATGAGTGTAACTGAAACATGAAAGTACATCCTGTAGCAGCGAATATTGATGATGATAACAATGAACACTGTAATATTAAAGTGGTTTCTGTCTCACAAAAAGATCATTACATGGTAGAAGGTGATCAAGTGTATGCCGGACAACATATCATTGTTGATTTCTTCAAGGCAAAATATTTGGATGACTTAGATTTGATGCGTCAGGCCTTTAAAAATGCTATTCAGTTAGCCAATGCGACATTACTGCATATACATCTACATCATTTTACTCCTAACGACGGGGTGTCTGGTGTTGCCGTTTTAGCTGAATCTCACATTAGCGTGCACACTTGGCCTGAACGAGATTTTGCAGCGTTCGATATTTTTATGTGTGGTGATGCAAAGCCAATGGCAGCTCTGGATGAGCTTAAGCGTGTATTTAAACCGGAATCAGTTAAAATTAACGTCATCCGAAGAGGTCTTGTGTCTGATGAAATGGTTTAAAGAAACACTCCATGCTGATTGGCAGCAACACCTAAAACAAGAAAATATTCTATATGAGTCTAACAGCGCTCATCAACATGTCATCATTTTTGAAAATAAGTTATTTGGAAGAGTGCTTGCTTTAGATCATATCGTGCAGTTAACCGAAAAAGATGAGTTTATTTACCATGAAATGTTTGCACATGTTCCTGTATTTGCTCATGGCCAGGCCCAACACATACTCATCATTGGTGGTGGTGATGGTGGTATACTACGAGAACTACTTAGACATCCAACAATAGAACAGATTGATATTGTGGAAATTGACGATACGGTGATTTCAATGTGTCAAAAGTTTTTCCCTATGGTTGAACAAAATGCATTTTCGGATTCAAGAGTCAAAGTACACATTGATGATGGGTCGCAATTTGTTCAGAAGACATCTGATCAATATGATTTAATTTTAGTAGATTCTACTGATCCAATCGGTCCAGCAAAATGTTTATTTGAATCGGCTTTCTATCAGCATTGTCTAGCTTGCCTAAAACCCAAAGGGATCCTTGTGACCCAAAATGGAAATACATTCTGTCAACTCGATGAGCTTCAACAAACGTATCATCGATTTAAGGCGTTGACATCAAATTATGGTTTTTATGTCTCTGTTGTGCCTACATACATTGGCGGCATGATGAGTCATGCATGGGCAAGTAATGATCGTATGTTATCTGATATTGATCCCGACGATTTGAAATATCGCTTCCAACAAGCTGGTTTAGAGATGAAATACTATAACCCAGCCATTCATTTAGGTGCATTTGCGTTACCTCAATATGTTTGGAATGCTTTTAATCAGAATAAACATTAACAGGAGGAAATCCAATTGGAAGAAATTATCACAAAAAATATCAATAAAGCGCTATGGGGGATGTCAAGTTGTATTGACCTATATCAGTGTGACCCTGAGCTGATTCGATCACCAGAGGCTGTAAAGCGTTACATAGATGAAATTGTTGAAGTGATTGATATGAAAAAATATGGTCCATGTCATATCGAAAACTTTGGCGAAGATGAACGAGTTGCTGGTCTATCAGTGGTGCAATTAATTGAAACATCCTGTATAACTGGACACTTTGCTAATCAAACGAATAATGCCTACATTGATATTTTTAGTTGTAAGGCGTTTGATCCAGAGGTTGCATCCGAGTTTTCAAAAGCCTTTTTCAAAGCAGATTCATTTGAACTTAAAGTCAATGAGCGTAGATAAAACAAATTTAACAGTGCTTGGGCAGGAGGTACAATATCCAACTGCCTACAATCCAGATATCCTTCAAATAGTACCAAGACGATTGGTTGAGAATAACCTTCGTGTATATGCACAAGATGTATGGAATGCCTATGAAGTTTCTTGGTTAGATGCTCATCATATGCCTCAAATTGCAGTTGCTAAAATCATATTTGATGGTCACTCTGAATTTATCGTAGAGTCAAAGTCGCTTAAGCTCTATTTAAACTCATTTAATAATCATGTTTTTTCTGATTATCAAATGATGATCAACACCATTCAACAAGATCTTAGCAGTTTAGTCAAAGGCCATGTTGAGATTAATTTTGAGTTGCCACCGTTCTCAAATATTGTTTCAGCTCATACTCAAAATTGGCAGTGTATTGATGAATCAATCTCCATAAAACCTGAGCAGCAAGTAAACTCTGATTGGTTAGAAGTCAGTAGTGATGAGATAATCAATGTGAAATTATATTCTCATCTTTTAAAATCCAATTGTCTTGTAACACATCAGCCAGATTGGGGGACAGTATTTATTCAATATCATGGACCAGCGATAAATACACAAGGGTTATTAAAGTATATCATTTCATATCGACATCATAGTGGTTTTCATGAGCAGTGTGTTGAAAGGATTTTCAATGACATCACAACGCGGCTACAACCAAAGGATTTAATGGTACAGGCATGCTATACGCGCCGAGGTGGCTTAGACATTAACCCAATAAGATCTAGTCGTTCGGATTGGATCGGAATTCACGGACGGGGTTATAGACAATGATTAACGAATTTTTTGACCAGACTTCAAGTCAATAATAGCGCTTGGGTTCTCCTGGTGACCAATATGACCATCAATAATTAAGTCGACTTGATTTTGAAAATAAGTATCGACTTCTCGAGCTGATTTAGCGCTTGACTGGCCATGAGGGTTTGCGCTAGTAGAAATGATAGGTTTACCAAAAACAGAGCAAATTTCACGGGCTAAATCATGTCCAGGTACTCTTACAGCCAGTGTAGGATGTTTGCCTGTGAGCCACGAGTGGGTGTTAGATGGAATGAGCCAAGTGGTCGGCCCTGGCCAGGATCCTTGAATGGAATCATATTCTTCTTTAGATAATGTTTCACAATATGGTTGAATCTGAGATATTGAGTCACCAATTAATATAAATCCTTGTTCAAGGCTGCGACCTTTAAGTCTCGCAATTGCTGCAACAGCGGCTTGATTGTCTGGATCACACCCAAGTCCAAAACAAGATTCGGTAGGGTATGCAATGATCTTACCTTGGTGCAGTAAAGAGGCAATGACTTTTAATTCAGTCTGCGATGACATGCTTACACTCTGGACATGTGATTTTTGTCCCTTCTTTTTTTGTGACTTGCTCCATCATAATAGGCCATTGGCATGCTGGGCATGTACGTTGGAGTGGCGTATGCCAAAGCGCGTATTGGCATTTAGGATAGCCTTTGCAGCCAAAGAAAATTTTTCCACGACGAGTGAGTTTTTTCATTAAATGATTTTCATTGCATTTAGGACAGGTAATACCCGTGTCTTCAGACACTTTTAATGACTCAATATGTTTACAATCTGGATATCGACTACAACCGATAAACTTACCATATCGACCCATTTTATATACTAAATCTGCTTCACATTTAGGGCACTGACGTCCTACTAGCTCAGGAGTTTCAGGCTCTTGCTCACCGTCAAGATTGCGAGTGTAGTCACACTCTGGATATTGACTACAACCCACAAAACGACCTCTTTTTCCAAGTTTAGTCACTAGGTGTGCTTCACATTTAGGGCACTTTTCATCCATTTTCTCTTCGGTCACATCACTGCGCTGAACATTTTCCCCAATGGTCTCAATTTGTTGATGAAAAGGTTGCCAAAACGATTCCATCAGCGGTTTCCATTCTGTCTCACCACGTGAAATTGCATCCAAATCATCCTCAAGTTTTGCTGTGAAATCATATTCTACATATTGAGTAAAATGTTTTGTTAGAAATTGGTTTACGATTTCACCCACATCTGTCGGTATAAAGCGTTTATTGTCTTTTTCAACATATTCACGATCTAGTAACGTAGAGATGATAGACGCATAAGTAGAAGGTCGCCCAATCCCTTTTTCTTCAAGATTCTTTACGAGTGTTGCTTCATTAAAACGTGGTGGTGGCTCAGTGAAATGTTGTGCGGCATCAATGTCTTTAATGGCTACAGGGTCTTTTTTCTTCAATCGAGGTAGAATGTTTTTCTCATCAATTGATGCTTTAGGATCATCTGTGCCTTCCTGGTATACTTTTAAATAACCTGGATGTTTTATGCTTGAGCCGCTGGCTCGAAATATAGCAATTTGACCTGCTGCTAAATCAAGACTCATCGTATCCATCACTGCATGGGCCATTTGGCTGGCTAATCCTCTTTGCCAGATCATTTGGTATAACTTGAATTGCTCAGGTGAAAGTAGCTTGCTCAGTTGCTCTGGTCTTCGGGAGAAATCGGTTGGCCTGATCGCTTCATGAGCTTCTTGAGCATTTTTAGTTTTTGTTTTGAAAATACGAATTGAGTTAGGTAAGAAATCTTCACCATACTGTTTTTTGATGTACTCTCTCATCAATGGCAATACTTCGTCTGCAATATGCACAGAATCAGTTCTCATATAGGTAATTAGACCAACATGCTCATTAGCAATATCGACACCTTCATACAGTTGCTGCGCCACTCTCATCGTTTTAGATGCACTAAAGCCTAGTTTCCTGACAGCATCCTGTTGTAGAGTGGATGTCGTGTATGGTGGCGGCGGATTTCTTTTTCTTTCTTTTTCAGTGAGTTCGTTGACTACCAGCTGGCCTTGAGATGCTGTTTTGATTTGCTCTAAAAATGAAGTGGCCATGGTTTCATTTTTAATCGATAGATTCTCTAGTTTTTGTCCATCAAAGTGAGTGAGCTTTGCATCAAACTCTATACCTTGTTCTTGATGTTTTGACGTGATAGACCAATATTCTTCAGATTTAAAGGCTCTGATTTCAAGCTCTCTTTCTACAATCATTTTCAGTGCAGGGCTTTGAACGCGGCCTGCAGAAAGTCCTCTACGAATTTTCTTCCATAAAAGAGGTGAGAGGTTAAATCCAACCAAGTAATCGAGAGCACGACGTGCTTGTTGAGCATTCACTAATGGCATTGCAATTTCTCTAGGACTAGAGAGCGCATCTATAATCGCTTTTTTAGTGATCTGATGAAAGATGACTCGTTTACAGGATTTGTCTTTGCATTTTTTATTTGCGTGAATGAGGTGTGCAATGTGCCAAGCAATTGCCTCTCCTTCTCGATCGGGGTCGGTCGCAAGTAATATTTCATCGGTTTTCTTTGCCAAATCAATGATCTTATCGACATGTTTGCTATTTCTGGCAATGGTGTCGTATTTCATTGAAAAGTCTTGTGTATTCACTGCGCCTTCTTTGGGAATGAGGTCCCGAACATGACCATAACTTGCAACAACCTCATATTGGTTATTGAGGTATTGCTTAATCGTTTTAGCCTTTGACGGTGACTCAACAATCAACAGCGATTTACCCATGGACTCTCCTTTAGTGATCAAAAAATCAGCTTAATCTCTTTAATATTGCTTGTCTGTGTACAATATAGAACCCTTATAGCATAATATTCTTGATAAAGAAAATATATCAATCAATTCTCAGAGCGAACCAATACTTGGATATTGAATCGATATGCGTGCTTTTCATCCTTAGGATACTGTATGATACTTTGCCTTTTCCAATGTGACGGATTGAAATAGGGAAAAAAAGTATCGCCTTCATCCCAAGATTCAACAAAGGTCAAAATCATTTTTGTCGCGATTGGTAAAGCTGCTTGATAAATTCTTTGGCCACCTGTAATGAACACCTCTGTGGCTTCTTTTTGTGCTTCAATTGCATCATCTAATGAATGAAATGTAGTGACCTCAGGGTGGTCAATAGGTCGTCTGCTGATGACAATATTATTTCTATGAGGCAGAGGTTTCCCAATCGATTCATAGGTTTTTCGCCCCATAATGATGGTTTTATTTTTTGTGGTATTCATAAAATGTTTAAGATCAATAGGTAGATGCCACGGTAAGGACTGATTAATGCCTATTGTAAAGACCTCATTTAGTGCAGCAATTAAAGTTATTTCCATAATAGATCTTGATGATTATCTCAAACAATATTAGTATAACCACTATATATGATAAAAGTGAATTATATTTTTTGCGTTCTATTTCTTTGTAGTAACGCATTAAGTGGTGAGGTAGTCCAAAATCCAGTTGAGCATTGGGCAGAGTATCCTGAAATTAATTATGGAGTTGGAGAAGAAAAGGCGTTGCTTGAAAAGGGGGAGTACCTTGTTAAAGCGGGTGACTGTATTGCCTGCCATACCAGTTCAACTAAACAACCTTTTGCAGGTGGTAACGCAGTGAAGCCAACCATTCCTTTGTTAGGCATGCAGATTCCTATAGGTACTTTTTATTCGCCAAATATCACACCAGACAAAAAAACAGGGATTGGGCGCTGGACAGAAGCAGAATTCAGTCGAGCAATGCGCCATGGTGTTTCACCAGATGGTAGTCAGTATTATCCAGTTTTCCCTTATGTATGGTTTACAAAGTTGTCAGAAAATGACATCAAGGCGATGTATGCCTACATGATGCGAATTCCTGCCATTGAAAAGGAGAATAAGCCTCATGATATTCCATGGATTATGCAATGGCGTTTTCTCATGCTGGGCTGGAAATTATTATTTTTCTATCCATTTGATGGGGAATTCAAACCAGATCCTGAACAAACAGACCAATGGAATCGCGGTGCTTTCCTTGTCGAGGGGCCTGGACATTGTGGTATGTGCCATACCCCGGTTACAATGTTTGGATCTCCTCAACGTGATATGGCCTATACCGGTTCAGTGATTGATGGATATGCTGCTCCAAATATTACCGGTTCCAGTTTGAAAAAAGTGTCAGTAGATAAATTAGTGAGAGTCTTTTTATATGATGAGTTACCTGGAGGAGGGCAAGTCAGGGGACCCATGAAGGAGGTGAACCACGATAGCTTGGTCTATCTCAAGCAGTCCGACCTAGAAGCAATATCCGTGTATTTGAAATCAACAGTTGATCCGAAACCTTTGAAACTGTCTGGTAGTGGCATGGAAAAAGCCAGTTTGATTTATAATAAATACTGCGTAAATTGTCACGCATCTGGTGCTGGAGGAGCTCCGAAGTATGGAGATGTGATGGGTTGGCAAGCCATCATAGAACAAGGTAAAGAAAAAACTTATACTCATGCAATTAATGGATATAATTCAATGCCAGCAATGGGTTCATGTGCTGATTGTACCGATGATGATATTAAATTAACCGTAGATTATATGCTTCAAGCGGTTGAATCAGGTGGTGATATTATTGCTCGCCCATTGGGTGAGCCGCCAGTAGAATACACTTTAAAAGATGGAGAGCGTGTTTTTAATGAAGTCTGTGTGACATGTCATCAGGAAGGAACGCTAGGCGCGCTACAGCTGGGGGATCCTCGTTGGGGTGAAGTGTTAGATAGGAAAGGCTTCTTTGGTATGCTTAATGGCGTGATTCATCCCAGAGGTTATGAGAATACTAAGGGCGATTGTGTCAAAAGAGGAGCATGCAAAACATGTGACGACGGTATTTTAATCGCTGCAGTCAAATATATTATTAATCAAAGTGTTGAAGGAGCGAATTATGTCCTTTGGTAAGCTGTTATTGTGCTTGTTTTTTCAAAGCGCATTCGCTTTAAAGTATAATATGACACCAGGTGTGACACCAATGTCACATCAAATATATGATCTCCATATGATCATATTTTATATTTGTGTCTTTATTGGGGTCAGTGTCTTTTGTGTGATGATGTATACATTGATTTATCATCGTCGCAGTGTGGGTGCCAAAGCTGCCCAGTTTCATGACAATTTATGGGTTGAAGTATTATGGACCATCATTCCATTTTTAATTTTAGTTGTTATGGCAATACCAACAACCATTGTCATGATGCGGTTAAATGATGCAAGAGATGCAGATGTCAATATTAAAGTGATTGGCATGCAATGGAAGTGGCGATATGAATATTTAGATCACAATATTGCTTTTGATAGTAATCTTGCCCCATCGATAGCCAGAGCAATGAATGGGCAGTTAACTGAAGCTGAAAAGCAAGATCCTAACGTATTATTGCAAGTAGATGAGCCAGTTGTGGTACCTATCCATAAGAAAATTAGATTTTTAGTCACATCAACAGACGTCATTCATGCCTGGTTTGTGCCTGAATTAGGAATCAATCGAGATTGTAATCCAGGGTTTATTAGTGAGACCTGGGCTTACATCGAGAAGCCAGGTATCTACAGGGGGCAGTGTTCACAATTATGTGGCTCAGGACATGCTTTTATGCCGATTGTAGTCATTGCAGTGACTCAAGAAGAATATGATGCTTGGGTGAAAGATAAGCAAGCTGGTAATGCAGATGGAGTGAATCAAACCATTAAAAAGATCTCAATGTCACCAGACCAGAACACACAAACTAAGCAGGCAGACCCAGCGAAAGCCCAAGAGCAGACAGGTGAGGCACCTACAAAAGAAGCATTGATGGAGCAAGGTGCGGTGGTTTATGAAAAACAATGTGCAGTGTGTCATCAATTATCTGGCCAGGGACAAGGTATTTTTCCCTCTTTAATCGGTAGTAAGGTTGCGACTGGACCAGTCCAACCGCACATCTATCAATTGTTATTCGGTAAAAATGCTATGCCAGCGTTTAAAAATATTCTTTCCTATGAGGAGATTGCAGCAGTAATTACCTATGTCAGGAATATGTGGGGAAATGATGATCAGCAAAAATATGGTCCCGATGCTGGTGGTGTTTACACTGCAAAAGACGTAGAAGCAATTTATTTGAAATCTAAATCTAACCAAGATAAAGGAGGTTAAGGCATGAGTGATGAGCCGGAAAAAGGTCTATTAAGATGGGTCACTACGACTAACCATAAAGATATCGGTACGTTGTATCTTGTATTTAGTCTGGCTATGTTTTTCTTATCAGGTGCGATGGCATTGTTAATCAGAACAGAGTTATATCGCCCAAATTTAATGTTTTTGAGTCCATTGTTTTATAACCAGTTAGTCACTTCTCATGGTTTGATAATGATTTTTGGTGCTATTATGCCAGCACTAGCTGGATTTGCGAATTGGCAGATTCCTTTGATGATTGGAGCGGCGGACATGGCATTTCCAAGACTCAATAACTGGAGCTTTTGGTTGCTGCCGTTTGCAATATTACTCCTTGTTTCACCTTATTTTATTGGAGGCCCTGCCCCAGATATGGGTTGGACTTTCTATGCCCCGTTATCAACGACCTATGGTCCTCCAGGTACAGATGCTATGATTTTTGCAATACATATGCTAGGGATTTCTTCAATATTAGCCTCTATCAATATCATTGCAACTATACTTAATTTGAGGGCACCAGGCATGACTTTATGGGATATGCCTATTTTTGTATGGTCATGGCTCATTACCGCATTTTTGATTTTAGCCATTATGCCTGTGCTTGCTGGTACAGTCACAATGATGTTAACAGATAGACATTTTGGTACTAGTTTTTTTAACGCGGCAGGTGGCGGTAGTCCGCTATTATTCGAGCATTTGTTTTGGTTTTTTGGTCACCCTGAGGTATATGTTCTCGCGCTGCCAGTGTTTGGTATTATTTCTGAGATCATTCCAACCTTTTCAAGGAAACCGCTGTTTGGTGCCATGTCAATGATTTATGCCATTCTTGCGATCGCAATCATGTCCTTTGTTGTTTGGGTTCACCATATGTTTACCACAGGTGTGTATCTAAGTACTCAGTTATTTTTCATGTACACCACCATGATTGTTGCGGTACCTACAGGAGTTAAAGTGTTTAATTGGATTGCAACCATGTATAAAGGTGCAATCACACTGGAGCCGCCAATGATGTTTGCGGTTGGATTTGTGTTTTTATTTACGCTTGGTGGACTGACAGGGGTGATGTTGGCCATTGTACCGGCTGATTATCAATATCATGCCACCTATTTTGTGGTTGGTCATTTTCATTATGTCATTGTTTCTGGTCTGTACTTTGGATTGGTTGCAGGTGCATATTATTGGGTTCCAAAGTGGACAGGGAAAATGTACAATTTTACCCTTGCAAGCTGGCATTTTTGGCTATCTTTAATTTCCTCTAATATCACATTCTGGCCCATGTTATTGGTTGGGTTAGCTGGTATGCCAAGAAGAATCCCCGATTATAACTTACAATTCACTGATTTCAATCAATTAGCAACGTTTGGCGCATTTGCATTTGGGTTGTCTCAGATTCTCTTTGTTATTGCAATGCGACAATGCATCAAAGGTCATCAAAAAGCAGGTCAAACAATATGGGATGGGGCTAAAGGCCTAGAGTGGCGTTTACCTACACCATTACCGTACCATACTTTTTCTGAGCCACCAAAGGTGGAGGGTAAAACATATATATGATTGCTCGGTCGCAAACAATAGTACCTAGTATTTTGCCTTTTGCATTGGTCTCGGGATTGTTTTTCCTTGCTCTAGGATTCATGGTGTATCTACAATTAGGCACACATTGGCTGTTTGCGTTAGTGCCAGGAGTCGCGACAATAATTGTAGTCGCTGTAATTTGGGTCATGCAGTTATTGCAAGCACCAGTACATATGCATTCTCGGAAAAATTTAAATTATGGGTTTGGTCTCACTGTATTTGCATGTTTCATACTGTGGTTTGCTTATTTACAGATTCCCTTATTTCATATGGTCTGTCATCGGTTTGGTATTCATGGTGGTGTTGAACATCATCATCAAGCCTCTCAACATATAATAGATACATCTCGTACTATTCCAATTCATTTCACGTCTTTAGTCATGCAAGGCATGCCTTGTAATATAACTTTAGATCAAAAGACGAGTCATTGGCATCCTGGTGACCATTATCGTCTTGGAGTGACCATTAATAATCCTAGTGACCAAACTTTAATTGTGCATCCGTTATTATCGGCCTCACCAGAAAGATCAAGCTTGAGTTTACATTTTAAAGAAGGATTGCCAGATCCACTCGTATTAACACCATACCAATCATTTCATCAATCATTAGAGATTGACTTTGACCATGATTTTCCTCAAGATATCAAAACATTGTTTTTTTCAATTAGTTTAAGTAACAAGACCAATGCAGAAAATCCAGGCAAGCAAAATATGTGGTATCAGATTCGTACTCGTTATGCATCACTTAAGAGGTTTTTATGAGTAAGCATGAGCACCATATCATTCCACCGACTTATTTACCAATCTTAGGTTCAGTCGCTATTTTTCTTTTTTTAGTGGGCTTTCTAAGTTGGCTTCATAAGAGTACATATGCCATATACGCGAGTAGCACTGGTGCGTTTCTATTGTTGTTAACTGTGGTGTTGTGGTTTGGTCAGGTGATCAAAGAGAACATGACGATCTTCCGAGATGATGAGCAAATGGATCGATCATTTCGCTGGGGTATGGCTTGGTTTTTATTTACAGAAGTTGCTTTATTTGCTGCTTTCTTTGGAGTGCTTTACTATACAAGATTCATTAGCTTATCGATTCTTGGTGGTACTGTGGGCGATGAGGCAACACACTATCTATTATGGCCCAACTTTTCAGGTGCTTGGCCTGTGTTACATACTCCAGACCCATCAAAATTTCTTGGACCAAAGCAAGTGATTGGTCCATGGGGCTTGCCAGCAATCAACACCCTAATTTTACTCGTGAGTGGAGTCACTATTACACTAGCCCATTGGGCCTTGATTGAGGAAAAACATAAACTGGCTGGTTTTTGGCAATTATTAACGATCTTATTAGGGATCTCTTTTTTATGCTTGCAGGCGACAGAATATATAGAGGCATTTACAGAACATGGTTTAAGGCTTGATTCTGGAATATATGGAAATATCTTCTTTATGCTAACAGGATTACATGGATTTCATGTGACACTTGGGACCATTATGTTATGTGTCATATTGGTAAGAATCTTATTAGAACACTTTGATGAACATCATCATTTTGCTTTTGAAGCAGTTGCATGGTATTGGCACATGGTTGATATTGTCTGGCTAATGCTATTTGTATTTGTTTATTGGCTATGAGTAGTTGTTGTTCTCACAAACAATCTGTCGAAAAGACGCCAAGTCATGCCCCTATCTGGGATTTAGTGCTAGCCATTTCAGCGCTCATATGTGGTTATTTCGAGTTATGCTGTGTGGTTTTACTATCTATGCTGTCACCCAGTATGTGGGGGCTGGTCGCTTTTTTAAATTTGCTTTTAATTTATACTTTTGGATCTAGTTATTTTAAAGAAGCAGGCTTTGACACGTTATCGTTATTGTTATACGTTGTCATGATTTTTACTGTTGTTACTGTCCCTGTCTTATGGTCGCTTGGACATTGGTATTTAGTCTTAGAACCTGTTGCGATGATTTTGCCTATGATTGGGTTATATCAAATTTGGTCTCATCAAGAGTGGTCCATGAGTGCGTTAATCTGTTTGAGTGTGTTGTTGGCATGGGCCTTCTCGACATTACAATTATTATGTCCAGGATTGTGTGTCGGGTTTGGGATGCAGCTATATTATCAAGATTCTTTACTCATCCTTGGAGTCAATAATTTAGCAAGGTATTTAAAAAGTCAGATGCAATATAAGCAGCCTGAATACCAATCATCAAAAAACATTGCTAGCACAGCAATCAGGATGATGATCACCACAGCCTGTGTTGCCGCATTATCGTGGATTTTTCTTGGAACACAAGCAGTCGCCTTCTCATGTGCTATCCAGAGTTTTATGGGGGTCTTGATGGCGGTCTGTCCTTGTGTATTAGGTGTGATTACCCCAATTTGTCAAAGTGTTTTAACAAAGACCCTATCACCAAAAGCGACTTTAGAATCCTTTAGTTTAAACAGCAAAGACATCCACATCGAAAGAAGCAATGATAAAAACGATTCTAGCAACACTCAAGCTGGCACAGTGATAAAGATGATAGAAGAAGATTGCGATCAAGAGATGATCCAATCGCAAGTGCAGATGACCCAAGATTTTATTTGGTCTCAGATTTATTTAGCGATATTGTATAACTCAATAGCAGTACCGATCATGGCAGGTGCATTATGGTTTGTGGTAATGCCAGCGCCCTATACCGGTGCAATTTTAATGAATTTATTCTCTTTAGGTCTCACCTATCGTTCATTACAATTAGAGCCCCAATTAAAAGCGTGTGAGCAGCCTAAATTATCAGCATGAAAAAATTGATCACAGAATTAATAAAACAGGTCCCATTCAACCACGAAACGCTCAATCATTTTCTTAATCAATACCAGACTTCTCAAGAGCAACTCAATCAAGATTTAAGTGATTACGATTTATCATTAGAGGCAATCGGTGACGTCTTTGATCTTACGCCAAAATTTATTCCTTGGTCTGAAGCAAGGCTTGCCTCTCTATTTACAAACATACAATGTCAGGTATGGCCTGAAACAACCAGTGTGCTGGATACCATCAAAGAGGCCCCATCAGATGGTGTCAAATTACATGTCGCTGAATTTCAATCATGTGGTCAAGGGACAAAGAACCGTTCTTGGCAGTCAGGCTATGGTCAAGGTATTAATTTTGCCTGGCAATTTCATGTGAATGCGACAATGCAACAAATGATGGGATTAAGTCAATTTAGTATACTGATGTTACATCAACTGTTTAATGACTGTGCTGTGAAACCACAGTTAAAATGGCCTAATGATCTCTATTATCAAGGCAAGAAATTAGCTGGGGTGCTGATTAATGTGGATGATGTTGGTCATGGGCATGTGAAAGTCACCATTGGAATAGGGATGAACGTACATCCTCCAACAAAACAGATTGAAGCAATTGGATTAAGCAGTTTTATTACCGGCCCTATTGATCGTCATGAGTGGCTGGTGAATTATATTGAAATATTTAACAAGAATCTGCCCTTATTTTTAAGTCATCAGCTGAGTCCATGGTTATCTCAATGGCAAAATCATGATATGCTGTATAGCAAGATGTGTGAAATTCAGGATCAAAACACTGTGTTACTCAAAAAAGTGATGGGCATCAATGCACAAGGATTGATTTGCCTAGAAGACACAGCGGGGGAAATGAAGACCTCTTTTACTGCGCAGATCCAGAACGTTTTGGAGGAAAGATAGTATGCAGCCAACATTATCAAAAAAAGTAAGTGCTTTAAAGCCTTCTGCAACCATTGCAGTGAGTGAACTTGCCAATCAACTCAAAGCTCAGGGAGAAGCTGTGATTTCTCTTGCGTTAGGGGAACCAGATTTTATGACCCCAACATTTATCCAAGATGCAGCTGTGTCAGCCATTCGAAATGGTGAACATCATTATACGCCAGTTGGAGGTACATTAGCGCTTAAAAAAGCCATTATTCATAAGTTTGCAAGAGATAATGATTTACACTTTAATCTTGATCAAGTAATGGCAGGGACCGGCTGTAAACAAGTTATTTTCAATGCATTAACTGCAATTCTTGATCCAGAGGATGAGGTCATCATACATGCTCCTTATTGGCCGTCTTATCCTGCGATGGTGAGCTTTTGTGATGCGACCCCAGTCATTGTTGATTGTGATGAGCAAGATGGCTTTTTGATGTCCCCAGAAGCACTTGAACGAGCAATAACCCCTCAAACCAAAGCGGTGATGATTAATTCACCATCAAATCCAACAGGCGCTTGTTATTCTAAGTCACAACTGCAAGACTTGCTGAAAGTCCTTGAATCTCATCCAAAGATTTGGGTGCTCTCAGACGAAATTTATGAGCATGTTGTTTACAAAGGGTTTAAACAATATAGTCTTGCGGCATTAAATGATATAGTTGCGCCAAGAGTCGTGACTTTTAATGGGGTTTCAAAAAGTCATGCAATGACAGGATGGCGTTTGGGATTTTGTGGCGGTGATGCTGATTTAATAAAAGCAATGTCAAAAATTCAATCACAATCGACTAGTAATCCATGTTCTATTACTCAAGCTGCTGGGGTCAGTGCTTTAAATGCAAATCTGGATAGTGTGTATGCGTTTTGTAAAGTGTTTGCTGAGAGAATAGATTATGTTGTGAAGACTTTATCCAATACTCAATTAAAAATCAGTGAGCCTATGGGCGCATTTTATATCTTCATTGACATACGTGCATATACGCAAGATGATGTTCAGTTTTGCAAAGATCTTTTAAATCAAGAGTATCTTGCTCTTGTACCAGGAGATGCTTTTGGTGCAAAAGGGTATGTTCGTTTATCCTGTGCTGCAAGCATGGAGATATTACATACAGCGTGTGCTAAGATTATTCACTTTCTGAATTCAAAATATAGTTAAGCGTGAGCTTGTTGTGCATTTAATTGTGACCAGTGATGAATGACAACACCCCGTGTCCAACTATTATAAGGAATGGAATAGTGAGCATACTGGCTAGGTAATCCTAAAGCATCGAATAGACTCATGACATATGTGCCTTCAACACAAAAGTTACCTAATGTCGTCGGGTTGACTAGTGGATTTTTGCGACGTAATGTTTTCCAATCGAGTTCACAGGTTGATTTAAGTTGATTATGAATTTGACCAGGATCTAGCGTACCAAAAAACTCAAATAATGTTCTAAAATTAGCAACCATAATAATAGGCTCATTTTTCTTAACCGCATTAGCTACAGCTTCTTTTTCTGGTGTCGCATCTTCATTCACTTCTAAGTAGTGTTTGAATAGGTTAAAGCAGCTTTTATAAGAAAATTCAGAGCTTGATTTATAATCTTTTGGGTAACACAGTAATTTGCTATTTTGCCAATAACTTGTAACACGTCTTACTGCTTCATTACTACCAAATCCTAACCAACTGCCAAGATTCAGAAAAATGGAACGATCTGGTAAACGAATAACATGGTTTGACTCCTCGGGTTTATCGACCACAAATGCGTACTGCATGGAGGCACCACCTAATTCAAAGAATGCCCCTAAAGGCTCTTTGTTTCGGATACGATCTTCGTAAGATTCAAGCCAACCATAAGCGGCCTCATTTTTACCACTGATGGTACGGATTTCTTTCACCTCACCAAAGAGTGTATTATCTTGTAACCATGTTTCAACAGAGTTATACATGTTTTTCTGCACGCCTTGAGGGAGTAAGCGCATACCAGCAGTGGACAAGAAGTAAATGGGAATATCCTGACAAGGTAGTTTTTCGGTGTAGCAAAATTTTTGTGCGGGATTAAATAATCGACTGAGATAAAAAGGGATTTGGTTAGGTTCATTGGCAAATGTACTAAAACCAGGTTCAACTGAATGATAAAAGATCTGTTCTATTTTTGGCAGTTGATCATCTGGCTCAACAGAGTAAATGTGAATCCTACTCCCACTGCTACCAACATCGATGATGATCTCATAAAATTTACTTGTGTCTGCGTAAATGGAAGATACAAGACAAAGAACAATTATACTCGTTAGTTTTTTCAATATCATTATTCCTATATATTACATATTTCGGTTTAGAAGTACATAAAAAATCTTTGTTAGAATTACTTTTAATGTTAAGCTTCAAGCTAAAGAGTTAAGGTTTATTCATGTCTTTACAGGAACGTTGGTCATCAGGTTTTTATTTCATTCTCGCTGCGACAGGTGCTGCAGTCGGTCTTGGAAGCATTTGGAAATTTCCTTATGAGGCAGGATTAAATGGGGGCGGCTTATTCGTCGCGTGCTATCTTATTTTTATCTTATTAGTCGGTATTCCTGCATTAGTGGCTGAAATGTCTATTGGAGTCATCGGTAGACGAAATCCTGTTGAGGTGTTCGCATACTTTCATCAAACTTCAGGATCCTCTCGAGGTTGGCAATTCCTGGGTTACTTGAGTCTTGTGACTTTGATTTTGATCTTTTCCTTTTATAGCGTCATTGCAGGTTGGGATTTAGATTATTTAGTCTGGTCATTCACTGAAAGTATGGCTGGTTTATCATCAAGTCAGATTCAATCGCACTGGCAATCATTACAATCTTCGTTTCCAAGAATGTTATTCTACCATTCACTGTTTTCTATATTGACAGGGTTAGTCGTGATATTTCCAATTAAAAAAGGACTTGAGCGCGCTACAAAAATGTTGATGCCATTATTGTTTTTATTGGTGATCATCTTGGTATTGATGACGCTATCAATGTCAGGGTTACATGATGCAATAGCGTATTTATTTAATTTTAGTTGGGATCATCTATCCGCCAAAATGATTTTGGAGGCATTAGGTAATGCATGCTTCACACTCGCCATTGGTGCAGGGTGTATGCTAGTGTATGGTGCATATTTACCACAGGGTACTAAAATGATTAGTGTTGCTTTTTGGGTTGCGCTTTTAAATGCCTTTGTCGCATTAATGAGCGGCTTAGCTATTTTCACCATTGTGTTCACTTACCAATTAGACCCTAGGGGTGGGCCTGGCTTGATGTTTGAAACCTTGCCATTGTGTTTTAGTCAGCATCCTGGGGGAGATTTTTTTGCCATTGGTTTTTTTGCATTATTATTTTTAGCTGCATGGACTTCAGCAATTTCACTAATTGAACCTTTGGTGACTTATTTGATGCAATCGTTTCATCTTTCGAGATTACATGCTGCAACATTAGCGACTTTCGTTGGTTGGGTACTAGGATTAGGGACGATTGTATCATTTAACATCGAAAAAAATCTGGGTCTGTTTGGATTTAGCAATTTCTTTGAAATGGTCTCATATTTAACAACCAACGTATTTTTAAATATAGGTATTATTGCATATACTCTGTTTACTGGTTGGTGTTTAAAACGTCAGTCATTACAGACGGCTTTAAATACACATAGTGGGATATTTAGTGTTTGGTATCTACAAATAAAATATATTTTACCGTTAATTTTTGTTGTGATTTTAATTAGGACGATGGTATGAAAATTTTAATCGTAGGCTACCAAGGCAAAATGGGAAAAATGGCCTATCAAGGTTTGACACAGGCTGGTCATCAGTGTGAGGGTTGTTCAAAAGAAGATGCTTTATCTCAAGGTTTACTCAATAAGCCAGATGTGATGCTGGATTTAACATCACCTGATGTTGTATTTGATCATGCCATGCAAGCCATCACACATCGAATCCCATTGGTGATTGGTACCACAGGCTTATCACTCAAGGAGATTGAGACACTCAGATCTAAGGCACAGCAAAATAGTTCAGGTGTGCTCATTGTGCCCAACTTTTCTCTAGGGGCTTTGTTAATGATGAAATTTGCGAAAGAAGCAAAATCATTCTTTTCATCAGTAGAAATTGTCGAAGGACACCATCCAGAGAAAAAAGATATGCCATCGGGCACTGCTAAGATGACAGCGCATTTGATGGGTGAGGATGTAACTATTCATTCTCGACGACAGCGTGGCTTATTAGCAGAGCAAACGGTCTACTTTTCAGATATCGGTGAGCGTCTAACCATTGAGCATCAAACTTTGAGTAGGGATTCTTTTTTGCCAGGTATCAAGTATGCAATTAATAAAGTGATGCATTTAAATGAACTCATGATTGGACTTGACACGTTCTTGAATGAATCATGATCAAAGTGCGATTGACCGGACCGATTGCTGCGGGCAAAACTGAGGTCCTCAACCTGTTTAATCAGTTTGGTGCAGCTACAATCAACACAGATCAAGTGGTGTTAGAGTTATTGAACATCCCAACACATATGGATCAGTTACAATTATTAGCACCAGATTGTTTTGATCATGGTCAGTTAAATCGTCAACAATTAAGACGGTTGTTTTTTTCAGATCATCACTTCAATCGTGCTTGGCAACATTACATTCACCCAATAGTACGTATGTGGATTAACCAACATCTACTATCAGTAACACAACCATATATTGTAATTGAGATGCCAATGGTACCAAATCCTGGTATCGTTTTTGATCGTCATTGTCTTGTGACTGCCAATCGTGCGCATCGAAGGCAGCGCTTATTTAAGCGTTGGGGTGAGGATTTATTTAAGTCAGTGTCTGACCATGAGTCGTTATTACAAAAAAACCAATATGATGATATTATTCATAACAATGGATCCGTTCAATCACTATCAGATCAAGTGCAAAAACTAAATATAAGTTATAAAAATAACAATTTCTGATAAAATACACTATACTAGTGTGTGTTAGGAGGTTAACAATGGTATCTATTATAGAAAACTTAAAAAACTGGTCTTTATGGCTTCGTGGTGTGTTTATATTGATTTTAGCTGTGGCGACATATTATCTATTGTCTTATGTTGTATTTATCATTGCACTAGTTCAATTTATCATTAAGTTTGTTGCGGGACAACCCAATCAATCATTAATGAGTTTTGGTCAAGCAATTACAGACTATATTACAAAATCAATGGCATACATGACTTTTACAAGTGATGAGCCACCAGCACCATTTGATCAAATCAATTTTGATTCTAAGAAGAAATCTAAGACAAGTGACAAAAAAGGTTGATGTTGTTGTTGGACTGATGATCAACAATCAGTCCGAGGTGTTATCTCAACTTCGAAAAAGTGGCTCTCATTACTCAGGGTACTGGGAGTTTCCTGGTGGAAAAGTAGAGCCTGGTGAGACAAAACAACAAGCCGTCATTCGAGAGCTAGCTGAAGAAATTGGTGTTGATGTCAGAGTACTCAAAAAGCTAGGCCTGATCGAGCATCAGTATCCTGATAAGCTTGTGTGTTTATCTATCTACCAGGTAATGCATTATTACGGTCGCCCATATGCTCGTGAGAGGGGCTCTCAGATTGAGTGGATTCATCCCGAGCGTTTACTTCAGGACTATCGGTGTTTACCGACATGTCAGATGATCGTAAACAAGTGGTTAGACTCTCAGAAGATTCATTTGTTGGAAACAGGTGATTAATTGTTTGTTGAATTTGATTATAAATACCTGTAGATCCTAAATACAATTGCGTGAAGAGCGTAATGCCAGAGGCAACTAATAATAGCGCATTAGGAAACATGGGCATCATAAAATAAGTAATGTTTGAAAGAACGAGTAATACTGAAATGATGATTCCTTGATGTTTAACACATAAACGTATGTGTTCATAGAGTGTTTTTTTATCGATAGCCTCACATGTAAAATTAATCCATGCATTAGCAATGGAAATAATACTCAAAAGCAGCCCGATACCAACATGTAAAACTAGAATTTCGAGCACGAATGAATTAGCGAATGCCAGTGAAAACTGTTCATAGCTGATCCATGTTGCAAAATTGAAAGACAGATTAATCGAAAATATGAAATAGATTGCTTGTGTAATCATTGAAAACGTTAAATAGGCAATACTGATGACACCAAGTAGGTGCCAAATTCGATAATGCTGTTCGTAATTGAAATACGTGATCTGGGCGCAGTATCGCACTTGATCGATAAAGAGCATTGGTCTTTTTTCGAAGCGAACGATTAACTCATTCAGATATTTTAAACTAAAAAGATGCGTGATAAATTTCCCCAAGCTGAATACAGATAGTAAAAATACTTCAAAGATACGCAGGAAAATCCTGATTGGGAAATCAAAAGCAAATACAAGTATTAATTTAACCAAGGATCGTTCAAAGGCGTGGGAGAGTGTTTGAAAGGTCTTAAAACTAGGTTCTTGGAGTAGTTTTTTGAGTACCAACAGGGGCCAGAGTAACATGGTCAATAAAGAGGCAATAAAACTTTTGTCTTCTTTATCGCGATAAAAGTCATATCCGATTAATACAAACTTGAAACTAAATGACATCATGCCAATGATGGCAACTGAACCTAGATGAGACTGAATATATGGCAAACTAATAAGAATATTGAGACCCAATAAAATACCACAGCCATATAAGCACACATCCAGAGGATATTTTTCCATAAATCTCATTGCTCTGGCAAAAAAACTATGTTCTCCTCGATCAATCGTGTTGTGAATGACAATGACAAAGTTTGCAATCATAATGGCTGCAGCAAAGGCAAACAGAAAAGTGGATACCTCACTACTGAGTAAAGCAGTTGCAACAGCAAAACTGAGTTGATGAATGATGTTTGGGATGAATGAGGCATAGAATGAAGACATGCTGATGATAAAACAGCAGAAACTAATGATGGTAACAATGGGATGCTTCAAACCTGTGTTATAGTAAAATTCACATAACTCCATGAAAATATGTTCACCTTGAATAATTGGGTTTCTTTGAAATGCTTTCATAATGTCTAAATTGTCTGGCAGCCAAAAAAACGAGCCCACAATCATCAGAGCAGTTGCAATTAGGCCGGTATAAGTTGCTGAGATAATTGGTAATCCCAACAGAGTAGTGATAATTCCAGTTGAATAAGTAATGATACTGTAGTTAAGGTATAGCAGGCTAAGCATGGTGAATGTAAAAATAGATAAGGACAACGTATTTTCAAGCCAATGGCTTTTTTCAAAATTCGTTGTAGCAGTTTTTTCATCACCAATGCTTTTGATCAGTCGACTGACAAATAGCACAGAGGAAATCAAAATCATCAAAGCCATTGTACTTGAGACGCTGAAAATGGTAGATAATCCTGTAATGATTGTTTCAATAAAACAGAACTTAATTTCTAAGGAAACAAGCATGATGGTGATCATGCCCATACCCGCGATGATTTCAGGTTTTTGAGAATATTTTTCAAATAGTGGCCAGGTTTTGTTGTTAACTGGTTGTTTAATGAGACGTTCCGATTGATCACGTTGTCCTTCAAGGTATAGAGAAATGCTGGTGTAGCCGATTAAAGTGGTTGCCATGCATATGGAGCTGAGGATGTTGTATGAAATCCATGGGAAGAGATAAGCCAAAGAGAGAGTGATTGGATTGACAGGGATGATTGTGAAAATGACTAGCGAGAGACACGTTAACATTGAAGCAAGTCTGACTCCAAGATCAATATGATACTCATTTGAAAAATGATCAGGGTATAGGCGAATGAGTGATGCTAACCACACTACCGAAAAAAAAGCCAATGCAGAATACATGGTCAGTGGTGCTTGAGTGAATAAATAAATTAATGTAGCACCTAATGGACTAGCATAAATGAGACTGCTAAGCCATGGTGCAAAGATCAGTCCAAGAACCATCAAAATAGTTTGAGGTGAGATCTGAATCAAAGGTAAGGGTGAGTACAGCCATTTTTTTTGAGGTGGTTGATGAGCTTGAGGAGCTTTTGATTGAGCATCTAGTCCGTTCTTAACTGCTGCCATAGTGTCGTTAGTCAAGTGTGCTAATTGACCTTGATGATAGAGCTGATGAAGAGATGTTTCATCGATATTTTCTGGCAATTCGTTTATTTCAGCGCTGTGTTTAGTTGTCTCCTCCATAAGATCAACTGATTTTAAGGTAAGTCGTAAAGTGTGGCTGACAGATTGGTAGACCATTTGAAAGCTGTAAAGATGGAGGTCACATTCAATAAGAGCATCTCTAATCATAGATGCGATTGTGATTTTAAATTTCAAGCGGTTCGCAGTATCATTATTTTGGATTGGAACCTTGCTGATCCCCTCTTGTAGGTTATTTAGTAAATCGATTGCGTAATCGTATTCTTCAGGGCGTTCACTTTTTGAATAAAGTGACAAAATACAGGTACCAAGCTCATGGATGAGTTGATCTTTCAATCTTGCCTCGGATGAATCGTCATCAGCATTATTTCGAATTAAACCAAGTCGATGATATTGCTGCTTGTGTGGATGATTGGTTTCTTTTTTAGTTGTCGATTCAGTCATATTTGTATTAGTTTACAGATAAATGATCTAAAGATAAATTTTTTTTCTTGAATGTTCTGAACTTTTGTAAGTATTATGTAGGATTGATAAAAGGTTTATAAATTATGGCAGCAAATGATGTATATGATTCGTCGAATATTAAAGTATTAAAAGGTTTAGAGGCAGTAATCAAGCGCCCGGGAATGTACATTGGGGATACTGATGATGGAACCGGTCTTCATCATATGGTCTTTGAGGTGATTGATAATTCTATTGATGAGGCATTAGCTGGTTACTGTTCACATATTTCTGTCAAGGTGTATCCAGATGACTCTGTGTCAGTAAGAGACAATGGTCGAGGTATTCCTGTAGATATTCACCCAGAAGAAAATCGATCTGCTGCTGAGGTCATTATGACTGTGCTGCATGCTGGTGGTAAATTCGATGCAGAAGCCTATAAAACACCTGGTGGATTGCACGGGGTCGGGGTATCGGTTGTAAACGCATTATCTGAATCATTGACACTTACAGTGTACAAAAACAATACGATTTATTCACAAGAGTATGCCAACGGTGTACCGCAAGCACCGTTAGGTAAAATTGGTGAGACAACTGAGACAGGGACATTTGTTCATTTTAAGCCATCAAGAGAAATCTTCTCGATTACCGAAATGTCCTCAGCAATTCTAGTAAAAAGACTGAGGGAATTAGCGTTCTTAAATGCAGGAATCAAAATTTCGTTAGAAGATGAACGTACAGAAAAGAAATGGGATTTTCACTACGAAGGTGGCGTTAGAGAATTTGTTGAGTATCTCAACCAGAATAAAACAGTTTTAGGGACACGGGCAGTTTATTTTAAATCTGAAAAAAATGATATTCGCGTTGAAGTTGGTATGCAGTGGAATGACGGGTTCCAAGAGAATATTTACTGCTTTACAAATAATATTCCTCAGCCAGATGGTGGTACGCATCTTGCAGGGTATAAAGCAGCCTTAACCAGAGCATTCAATAAATATATTGAAGAATTAGGATTAGGTAAGAAGCAAAAGATCGCTATTTCTGGTGAAGACATTAGAGAAGGATTAAGTTGTGTTTTATCGGTGTTCATGCATGATCCTAAGTTTTCTTCACAAACAAAACATAAATTGGTCTCATCAGATGTTAGACCTATTGTTGAGTCACTGACTGCACAGTGTTTAAATGATTATTTACTAGAAAATCCTGCTGATGCGAAGTTGTTGGCCTCTAAGGTGCTTGATGCAGCGATGGCACGTGATGCTGCGAGAAAAGCTAGAGAAATGACAAGACGTAAAACAGTCTTGGATGTGGCTAATTTGCCCGGTAAGTTAGCAGACTGTCAGGAGAGCGATCCTAGTAAATGTGAAATTTACCTTGTTGAGGGTGATAGTGCGGGTGGCTCAGCTAAACAAGGAAGAGATAGAAAGTTTCAAGCCATCCTTCCTCTTAGAGGTAAGATTTTAAATGTAGAAAAAGCACGTTTCGATAAGATGCTGTCTTCTGCAGAAATCGGCACGTTAATTTCTGCTCTTGGTTGTGGTATTGGTCGTGATGGCTATAACCCTGATAATTTGCGTTATCACCGTATTGTGCTGATGACTGATGCGGATGTCGATGGGGCACACATTAGAACGTTATTGCTGACTTTTTTCTATAGACAAATGCCAGAGTTGGTTGAAAGAGGACATCTATACATTGCTCAGCCGCCATTATATAAAGTAAAACAGGGTAAGAAAGAGTCTTATTTAAGAGATCAAATGGCTTTTGAGGAATACTTATTGAATGCCGCTGTCAAGGATGTCGAGTGTTTTCCAGACAAAAATCAACCTGCTATGAACAGTGAGGAGTTCCAAGAGTTATTTAAGCTGTACCAAGAGTCAAAAGCGGCTATCAATAAAGTCAGTACTCGATATCCTGATCAATTCCTTAATAGTTTACCAGCTTTACCAAGAGTGACCGAGGCGCATCTTAAGGATCGTGCTTTTTTTGAGCAATGGGCACAGGAGTCAACAAAAATTCTCAAACCTGAATCTTTTGATCCAAGACAAGCAACCATTGAGATCTTTTTAGATGACGTGCAAGAGGATGAAGAAATGACTTTGTCTGTCCATGCGACATTGCATGGTTCTGTAGAAAAGCATACCTTGCAACCAGAGTTTTTTCTGTCTGAAACTTATATCAAATCTATCCAGTTTGATGATATTGTCAAAGAGAAGTTTAAAAAGGATGCTTACCTTGAATTTAATGGCAATACACATTCTTTAGAAGATGTTGAAAAAACATTCAGCCGATTGCTAGAACTTGTTCAAAAAGGGTTAACAGTTCAGCGATATAAAGGTCTTGGGGAGATGATGCCAGCCCAACTATGGGAAACAACCATGTCGCCAGAAAATCGTAAAATGTTACAAGTGAAAATTGGTGATGCAATGGAGGCAGATCGCATCTTCACAACGTTGATGGGCGATCATGTCGAGCCAAGAAAAAACTTCATTGAAGAAAATGCATTACTAGCAGACAACATTGACGTTTAATGGTCTTTGTGAGCTTGAGCGAGTTGGATGTAATGTGATGCACTCAACTCAATGTGATTCATTTCCTCTTGAGTCAATTTCCTGACGGCTTTGGCTGGACTGCCCAAGTATAGATATCCAGATTGCAAATGCTGTTTTGGTGTTACTAATGCATGCGCACCAAGCATGACATGTTTTTCAATGATTGCTTCATCCATAACAATGCTGCCCATCCCGATTAGACAGAGATCCTCAATATGGCAGGCATGTAGCATGACGCCGTGCCCTACAGTGACAAATCGTCCAATTGAGGTACGATGACCATGGGGAGGAGATAACGAAGCACTGGCGCAATGTATAATGCTACCATCCTGTATATTAGACCCCTCACCAATAATGATGTGTTGGACGTCTCCACGGAGTACTGTTAATGGCCAGATAGAGCTATTATCGTTAATATCGCATTGACCAATGATCACAGCAGTTTCATCAACAAATGATGATGGAGATATTTTTGGATGGTGTGTTTGAAAAGTACGAATCATCATTTCATCATAGATGATTTATTTCATAAAAGCATCCTGGTATTCTGTTACATATGAATCAAGAAATGCTTAAAAGACAAGTTGCGGATGCGGTGACTGATTTTATTACACCTGGAGAAATTTTAGGTGTTGGTGCAGGCACAACAGTACATCATTTAATCGAAGCGATTGCTGAGAAATCAATTCATATCAAAGGCCTTGTGGTATGTTCATCTGAAGCTAAACAGCTTGCACAAAAGCATGGTTTTAAAGTCCTTACTTTGGCTGAGGTAGGACAATTAGAGCTGTATATAGATGGCACAGACGAAGTCAATGATGCGTTGTGTTGTCTGAAAGGCGGAGGTGGAGCAGCAACATTAGAAAAAATTACTGCGAGCATTGCTTCTCGTTTTATTTGTATTGCTGATGAATCAAAATTAGTCACAAGATTAGGTAAAAATGCACCAGTTGCGATCGAGGTCCTTCAGGAAGCAAGAGGCTCAGTAGCAAGAGCCTGTATAGGTTTAGGTGGTCGTCCTGTGTATAGAGAGGGTTTTATCACCCAGCATGGTCATGAAATTATCGATGTGTATCATTTAAACCTTTCTGAGCCAATTCAGTTAGAGACTCGCCTAAACAATATGCCTGGGGTGGTTGGACATGGGTTATTTGCAGTGAATCGACCTGATTTATTGTTGTTAAGTAACCAGTCTGGGATTCGGACACTCAAGCCTAATTAGACCTTGTAAATGTGTTTTATTTGTAAGTCATGTGATTTTGTAATGACTTCTGGAATCACTTGTGCTTGATCTATAATCGCTGTAGTTAACATCTTTGAATCAATGGTACGATCATACAATCCGCCACCACGACCAAGTCGCTTATTACTGCTATCAATACCAATGCAAGGTACAATAATCAATTCAAGTGAACTAGCTTCAATGAGCTCTAACGTTTCAGGGACCCAGCATTGGTTTTGAAGTCTGAGTGGTTCTCCAGGATGCCACTTTGTAAACTGTAATCGATGATTTTGGCTGGCGACTGGTAAATAGCAATGAGCACCATTTTGAGTGAGTATGTCATATAGATGAACAATATCAATCTCGGGTTGGATGGGCTTAAAGCATCCAATGTGTTTGGCGTTTGTGAAAATAGGCTCAAGAGACAATGTTTGGGCAACATGCTTTGGTAATAAACGAGATTTGATTTGATAGAGTTTTTGACGGTATTGTTTTTTAAGAGTGTCTGTGTGGTCCATTTGATTTGACTCTTGAACTAAGTTGTTCCAAGTGGGATGTTACAAGATTGCTTCAGACTCCCTAGCTAGGCTAAGTGTGTCAACAGGTCTCAAAGCCAACGCCCCGTTCTGATGAATGTTGATTCAGAGTGTACACCAAATAAACCCCCACAGACATTATTATGATAAATGACTTTTATCTAAAAGGGAAGTAAACTGGACGATTTTTTGGATAAGCGTTATTATTATATTATGAGGCCAGAATTATATAATCGTATAAAAAACATGATATCTCAGGTAGAGCCTGGGTCGCTTATCATCATTGATGGGGCTTCAATGACATTGCGTAATCGAGATGTTGAGTATCGCTTTTATCAAACCAGTGCTTTTTTCTATTTAACAGAATGGTTGGCACCTAATGCGAGATTGTTGATTGATATCAAAGATCGCGATGTGGAATCTATTTTATTTTATGAAGAGGTTGATCCAGAGAAACAAAAATGGATTGGTATTTGCCCATCATATGATGCAATTGTATCAAAAGGGCATGCGACCACTGTTTATACTTTGGATCGATATGAACAAATTTTTCAAGAGCGTCTTGCCGCTACTCAGCATGTTTATTTTGAGTTTTCTGATGCTGAAAAATATCAATCCAGAATCAATCACAGCCTGAAACAAATGATGAATCAACGTGTTCATCGTGAAAGCCCAGGTATGCATGATCTTGACACACTGTTAGGTCGATTAAGACTTGAAAAATCTGATTATGAAATTGAAAGGATGAGGCATGCAGCGAGCATTAGTGCTAAAGGTCATATTGATTTGATGGAAAAGGCAAAATCAGGGCTATTTGAATATCAGTTAGGTGCTGAATTTGAGCGTTTTTGTCGCTATCATGGGTGTGATCATCTTGCCTATGAGTCTATCATTGCATCAGGAAAAAACGCCTGTATTTTACACTATACCCAATGTCAGGATCAATTACATGACAATGATATGGTATTGATTGACGCCGGTGGAGAATATGCTGGTTATGCCGCAGATATCACTCGATCATTCCCTGTTTCAGGTCGCTTTACCGCGGCACAAAAAGATATTTATGAGGTTGTTTTAGCTGCTCAGACTGCAGTGATTAAAGCCATTAAGCCCGGCTTGGAATTTAAATCATTGCAAACTATTGCCAGAGAAGCATTATTTGATGGTTTAAAGGGTCTAGGCATTATGAAGAAATGGCGTATGGAGCAATTACAGCATTTTTATTTCCATGGGGTCAGTCATTGGCTTGGTTTAGATGTACATGATGGATGTCCATACTTGAGTGAAACAGGGCAATCTATAAAACTCGCTCCAGGTATGACGCTCACAGTAGAGCCAGGTCTTTACTTTTCGAGTCACTTGGATGAACTATCTCCCGAATTCCATCATCTTGGTATTCGAATTGAAGATGACATTTTAGTGACGCAGGATGGTGCAGAGATTCTTACAATCGAATGCCCTAAAACCATTAACGCGATTGAGGAAGTGATGTTATCATGAAAACGATACTGATTGTTGGCGGTGGTTTTCCTGGTCTAGTTACCGCTTTATCATGTGCTCAATTAGGCTATCAAGTGAGATTATTTGATGTCAAAGAATCTCTCATGGACAGTCAAAATCACGCATTTAAACCTATTGTGATTAATGCTTCAAGTTGGCGTTTATTTTCGGCATTAGGTTGTTCAGATCAACTGATTGAATATGCTTATCCTCTAGCTAACATGCATGTGTTACGTCAAGATTGGGCGAGGTTTTCTTTTAATGCAGACGGCCATCGTTTTCCGTATTTAGGTTACGTCATCATGGGTCATCAATTACAAAATACCATTTCTGAGGCGGTGTTGGCTCATCCTAATATTACGTGTTATCTCGGTGTGAAACTGACAGCATTGGATCTTAAGCCAAAACCTCAGTTGACGGTTGGTAAACGTTCATTTAATGGAGATTTATTGGTTGCATGCGATGGTATGCGGTCTTGGTGTCGCCAACAACAAAATATCCCATATGAACAAAAATCTTGGCATAAAAAAGCCATGATCATTCCTACGTTGATGAAAGAGGTATCCACAGATGCTTATTTACGTTTTACAGAGTTTGGTACTATTGCATGCCTACCAACACAAAAAAGTCATCATCAGTTGATTTTAACTGCTCAGAGCGATCACTCATTATTTACTTATGAGTCAGAACATATTCAGACGTTAGCCCAAGATCTATTGGGTGATATTGGGCAAATTAACCATTGTGAGAAACCAGTGGTTTTTGACTTACAAGAGGGTTTTGCTCCTCAAGTTGCCACACCTGGAATGGTTTTATTGGGTGATGCAGGATTTTCTATTCCACCAGTGGGTGCACAAGGACTCAATCTTGCTTTTTACGATATTGGCGTGTTGGCAGATCTTCTCGCAGAATCATTATCTACCGGGCAAGCTTTAGCGAGCAAAAGATTTGCAGATAGATACAATGATATTGTCATGATACATCACAAAAATCTGTTAGATCGTGTAGGCTATTTAGTCAATTTATTTAATTTACAAAACCCTATCCTGCAAGTTGGTCATGGCTTAGGTTTAAAGATAATGAATCATGTCGGGTTGTTTAAAAAATATATTGCTGAATTTGGTATGGGATTGCGCTATCCTGTGCCTTCATTATTACGAGGTAGGCAACCAGATGTCTACATGAGGGTGAAAAAGTGAATAGAGTGCATTTTGACGTGACTATTGTTGGTTCTGGCATCATTGGCTTAACAGCGGCTGTTGCTTTAAAAAAACAAGGGTGGTCTGTTGGTATCATTTCTCAGTCAGCACTGAAAAAGAAGAATACATCTCAACTGAGCCCTCAGGTTTGTGCTTTGAATCGACCATCAGAACATTTATTCAGGCAGATTGGGTTGTGGGACCAGTTAGATGCCAAAGACTATGATCATGTTTTAATTTGGGATAGTTTTCATAAAGAAGATGTCTTATTTTCTGGTGCAGAGTGTGCAGAACCCAACCTTGGACATATTGTTGAAAATCAAAAAATGTATAATGCCCTTGTTGATCAAGTGAGAAAGCATTCAATTCCTGTGATCATAGATACTTTAGTCGATCTAAAGCCAGGCGCAACTTGTCTGATATCCTGTCAACAACAGACGATAACCACGCAGCTTGTGATTGGTGCAGATGGAAAGCAGTCGTGGGTGAGACAGCATTTGGGTTTTGGTTATGTTGCTGATGATTATGCGCAAACTGCACTAGTAGGTTTAATTAAGCATCAAAGCCCCCATTTTAATACTGCTCGTCAACGATTTTTTCCAAATGGGACCCTAGCCTTATTACCACTCAATGATCCGTGTTCTAGTGCAATGATTTGGTCATTACCGACTGATGAAGCAAAAAAGAAACAATTAAAACCGCTCAAGGCATTTAATTTAGATTTAGAAACTGCTTGGCATGCACGCTTGGGGCAGATGCAATTAGAGGGACAATTATTTCATTATCCATTAAGTTCACTTCATACAAGAAAGTATGGTCAACCTGGCGTTGTGATTGTAGGTGATGCTGCCCATGTGATTCATCCTCTTGCAGGACAAGGGTTGAATCTTGGTCTATCAGATATTAGTGCGCTTTTATCTTGTATTCATGAGTATGATTTAGGTTCTCAGCAATTAGTGGATCAATATACAGAAAAGCGTCATTTAGAGAACATAGCCACTTTAAAAATGATGGATGTTCTACAATTGGTCTTTTGGCCACAACATCCGGTCGCAGTTCGAGCTCGAGCATTAGGGTTACGATTACTAGATGCGCTTGTCCCACTTAAGCGTTCATTGTCTTTATTTGCGTTAGGCTATCGACCAGATCTTTCTGTCTTTGAGTCATTATTAGAGCGTTTAAAGAGGTAAAATATGCACCAGAAATTTCCAGCAACACGTCTTAGACGAAATCGCATTGCAAGTTGGGCCATCTCCCTGAGTGCTGAACACACAGTGACGACACATGATTTGGTATTACCTTTGTTTGTTCAAGATGGGAATAACTTAAAAACACCAATTCAATCAATGCCTGGATGTTATGTGTATAGTATTGACCAATTAATTATAGTGGCACTTGAAGCGCAACAGTGTGGTATTCAGGCGATCGCTTTATTTCCAAAAGTAGCTCAGCACTTAAAAAGTGAGTCCGGAGATGAGGCGTTAAATAAAGATAACCTAATTTGTAGGGCCATCAAAGCAATGAAGGATGCAGGTGTTATGATGGGTATCATTGTTGATATTGCTTTAGATCCTTATACAACACACGGCCATGATGGTGTTTTAGTGAATGACCTAATAGATAATGATAAGACTTTAGATCGACTTGCTGAGCAAGCGTCACTATTGGCTCATGCAGGTGCGGATGTTCTTGCGCCATCTGATATGATGGATGGACGAATTGGTATGATTCGATCCCGATTAGAATCTGAGCGACACCAGGATATCATTCTGTTATCGTATGCTGTCAAGTATGCATCAAAATTCTATGGTCCTTTCAGAGATGCGATTGGATCTCAATCACATTTAGGTACTAAAGATAAAACCACTTATCAAATGCATATTGCAAATAGTAAAGAGGCCATCACTGAAGTGGCTTTAGATTTACAAGAAGGAGCTGATTGGATTATGGTCAAGCCAGGCATGCCATATTTAGATGTCATTCATCTAATCAGCCTAAATTTTCAAGCTCCATTATTTGCGTATCAGGTGAGTGGTGAATATAGTATGATTCATCATCTTGCTCAAACGACACAACAGCCATTTATGGATTTAATGTATGAAGCTTTGATTGGTTTTAAGCGTGCTGGTGCTCAGGCAATATTCTGTTATGCTGCATTAGAGGTTGCAAAATCTTTAGGGTAGTACCGATTGGCAGTGTTTAGTATGCATATCAATTAGATATCGCTCGTTACCCCCAAATTTTAAGAACAGTACGTCTATGGTATGCATGGTTGCTTCAACAGTTGCAAAATTTTCATAGGCTGTTTTTAATGGTAACTTCAGTTGCGCTGTCTCTTCATGATATGCCTCACAGGGAGGACCAATTTGACGGTAGCACTGTTTGGATAAGAGAGAAGCTTTCTCCCAGGCTTGCTTGGTAAAATCGTCATGATGATGAATGACCAATGTACATGCCACACTCATCTGAATTTTATCTTTTTTACTATAAAAGTGGAGACAAGCTTGGTTGTTTTTTTCTAAAGCAACCACTTTTTGACTACGAAAATCAGTATTAAACCAAATTGCATTGTCGGTGAGATTTCTGATGACGGTGCAGCTGGTTTTGATCTGCGTATTCAAAACGTAAGATACATTCATGATGTGGTAATCACTATGACGGCTATCAATGCCTTCCTGTATCTTTTTCATTACCATAGATAAAGGATTGTTGATCATAAGCATCCTCCTATAATCAATTATACAATTTTTTTGTAGTCAATAACAGATTGCCTGTGCAATCTCTTAACATCTTGTTGTGTAATTAGGAGATTTTTTTGGTATTGAGTGCGGTAACCCTGTTATGAGTATTTTTACCAAAACGATGATTGGTATGGTCCAATACTGTCATCAAAGATTAAATGGTATTGTTGGATATGATTAAGTTGTTGGTTAAAGAGTATAATGCCTGTTTTGTGATATGTATATCCATTTGATAGTTTGATAAATCAAAGTTAAGGTTGCCGCTATAGATGTGTAACAATAGTCTAATGGATAGCAAGACTGATTAAGGCTTCAAAGAGGCGTTTTATTAGTGTACTGTCAATAAAACAATATTAAATATGCTATAATAAGAATATAAAAAATAATGGATAGCGAGACTGATCAAGGTTTCAAAGAGGCGTTTTATTAGTGTACTGCCAATAAAAACATTATTAAACATGCTATAAAAAATTATGAAAAAAATATTGAAAAAAATAGTTAAAAATGAAAAAAATCCAGAAAACGTTGACGTATATTATAAATTTATTGGTAAGGAATTTGGCTCTTTTAGATACCTTTTTCCGGAAAAAAAATTAAGCAATGTACCGATTAAGGACATATTTAAAGGTCAAACTGCCATTGAAGATATTGAAATTGATAAGAGAGCATTTGCAGGAGCGGAAATTGACACACTTGTAATACCAGGTGGTGTAACAGCCATCCCTGACGCTTGCTTTAGAGCTTCTAAGATAACAACACTTACATTACCTAGTACACTTAGTACTATTGGTATTGAGGCATTTGCAGAAGCGGCAATTGACATACTTGCAATACCAGAGGGTGTAACAGCTCTCCCGAAGTATTGCTTTAGGGCAGCAAATATAACAACACTTCAATTACCCAGTACACTTAGTACTATTGATATTAGTGCATTTGCAGGAGCGGAAATTGACACACTTGAAATACCAGGTGGTGTAACAGCCATCCCTGACGCTTGCTTTAAAGCTTCTAAGATAAACAAACTTCAATTACCCAGTGCACTTAGTACTATTGGTATTCGTACATTTGCAGGAGCGGAAATTGACACACTTGAAA
>NZEV01000002.1 GCA_002690495.1 Legionellales bacterium
CGCTTAATAATAGTCTAAATTGAGCGGGTTTGTGATGAGAGGCTACATTGATTTTCCGATTATAAAAATATCGCCCCAATGGCTCTTTTATGGTGTTCTTACCATAGCCAATCAAGCACTCAGGATGCGTTAGATATCCTAATATTGCACTACGCATGAGTCCTTGTGCATCAATAGTGATCGGGTAAGAGTGACTTTTAAGTAGATTGAGCTGATGAGCAATCTCGCGCCATGTGTTTTGATGGAGTAATTGTTTTCTCCATTGTCGGATATTGGTTGTAATGACTTGATGGACGTTTGGCAACAATGTAGGCAGTTCTTTAAAAGGTTCCTCAACAACCCAGTCAAAAGAGATGTCAGGACGATACTTATAGCATGCCAATAAACCATCAAAACAGTGCACAATATCCCCCAAAGACGATGTTTTAATTAACAAGATACGCATTTTTTCTCGATCGCTTGAAAAACAGTTTTTGGATGCAGGTCATCTAAACAACGCCGATGACTGAGAGGACATTGCTTTTGTTGGCATGGTTGACAAGGTAGCTTTAAAGATAAGAGTGTTGCGTCTGGTGAGAGTGGCGGACATTTATCAAGAGCAGTTGGACCAAAAAGAGCAACAATGGGCACGTTCAGAGCAGCAGCAACGTGCATCAATCCAGCATCATTCGAAACCAATAACACTGCTTGGTCAAGAATAGCAATGGCTTCTTGTAGAGGAATTTTACCGGTTAAATTAGTGCAGATGTGCTCAGGTAGATTGATATCATCTGCCATCGCCCTATCACTAGGGCTGCCCAATAAAACAATATGATAGGATTTTTGTAGCATCACGCCTAAGGCCTGAAAAGACGCAGCTGGCCAACATTTTGAAGGACCAAATGAAGCGCCAGGTGCAAATACAATATATGGTTTTTTTGTGAGATGTTTTGGTATGCCAGACGCTTTTAATTGTAGGCGTGGTCTTGGGCAGGATGCGAGTGTTTCTGGTGATGATGTTGTACGCAATAAGTTAATATAATTCAAAACTGTGTGTGGCTCTTGATGCTCAAACTGAATCACTCGATTAATCAAGCCATATCGACACTCCCCAATTGACCCAATGCGGTTGGGAATACCTGCTAGCCAAGGTATGATGGCAGCTTTAAACTTATCAGGCAAAATAAATGCAGTATCATACTGATGCCTAATTGTCTTTGCTAAAGCAAAACATGCGCGTAGGTTGATCTGACCGCTTTGTTCTTGCGTTGGGTAGATCTTTCCAACGCCTGGCATGAGTTGGTATAATGGCTCTAAATAAGCGCGACAAATAATGTCCACTTGGCAACGATAAGTTTGATTGATTTTTTGTATGAGGGCGTGACTGATCATGGCGTCCCCTAACCAGGAGGGTGCAATCATTAGTACAGTCATCAAATAAAGCCCCTTTTTTGCTCTATTTCAGCAATGACTTGTGCCGTCATTGACTGGGTTTGCTCAAGTGCCCCCTGTTGCTCAACAGCTATAAACTGTTGTTCCCATAATAAACCTGCGTGAATAGTTAGCATCTTATTTTGAATTGAGGCATGTACACCAATGGGCGCATGACAGTCTAGTGAGAGCGCATGACAAATTTGTCGTTCAACCATAACGCAATGCGCGGATAACGCGTCGTTAAGTGGCGCTAACATGTTGATGACGCTATGGTCCTTTTTTTTGCATGTCACAATAATGGCACCTTGGCTTGCAGCAGGCACCATGATGTCAGTATTGAGATATGCTTGAATAGAGGCCTCAAGACCTAATCGGCATAGTCCTGCAGCAGCTAGGACAATGCCATCAAGCGCAGCCCCCTTTTCTAAACGTGTATGGATATTACCCTGGATGGGTACGAGCGTAATGTCTGGTCTAAGATGTTGAATGAACATTTTTCTTCTAAGGCTGCTTGACCCAATTGTGGCTCCCTTAGGTAACGATTCAATAGATGTATAGTGTTGAGAGATGAAGACATCTCTAGGGTCTGCTCGTTTTAAAATAGCTGCAATACATAAATCTTGATCGAGTTCAGAAGGCAGATCTTTGCCTGAATGAATGGCAATATCTGCAGTCCCAGAGAGTACAACCTCATCAATTGCTTTTGTAAACACCCCCTTTAGTCCACCATCATCTAGTCGTTCTGGTTTACGGGTATGTACCTCGTGAATCGTAGGATGAAGTTTTGGAAAATGTAATTTTAGCGCATCAATCACAGCATGTGTTTGCTTAAGCGCTAACGGGCTGTTTCGAGTAGCTATACCAATGTCAGAAAGCATGGACTCATTATATGAGTTGTACCGTTAATGATCAATGCCTCTATAGTGCAAAGATGAATCCTAACAGAATTAATAGTCCAATATGATGATGTAAGCGAAATAATGATTGATATGCTTTATGTGGTAATAATCTACATAATGCCACTAAAAGTAACGTCATGGCCAAAACCAAAGCGGTCCAAAAAGGCCAATTGGCGTGGCTATTTAAGCCGACAATCATTAAACAAAAAAATGTGATGGTCTCAGCAACAAATACAACATGAATCGTATATTGTTTAAACCACAGAGGACTGGAATAAATGCCAACTCGTTGATCATCTTCAATATCTGACATAGCATATAATGTGTCATAAGCTAAAGGCCACATGATGGCAGCGCCATAGAGAGGTAGCCACAAATGAATGGCATGTAGCATATTGGTTGCAGCAAATGTAATCGGAATACTCATTGCAAAAGTGAGTCCTAAGATGATTTGAGGACATTGTAACCAACGTTTGCTAGTTGGATAGAGCACGACTAGGCCTACAGCAACATAGCACAGCTTTTGAGCCTGAATGGGAAGTTGTAAACAAAGTATAAAAGCGACAGTCAGTAAACCAATAAAAAAATACAAAGCCTGATGTGTCGACAAAGATTGAGTGGCTAATGGACGATGTTGAGTTCTATTTACAAGCGGATCGATATCACAATCCATCCAATCATTAATCACACAACCTGCTGATCGCATAATCCATGTGCCAACCAGAAATATGATCCATAAGTGAAATTGTTGACCATGGGTCGTTAACCATAAAGCCCATGCGGTGGGCCACCACAATAGCCAAAAACCAATCGGGTTTTGTGCTCGAGAAAGCTGAATATACGGATCTAACATGGTTTTAGATTAACACATTAGTCATAGCGTTTTAAATCATAGTGGATCAACATATAATTCAATTTTTTGACGTATTGTTGTCGTTGTTTAGAATAGGCGATTAGAGTTGGAGGTAATTGCAAAAGACCGATTTGATGAGAGAGGAATAGTTTTCGTTTTGACCTAAATTCAGCATATGCAGGATGGCGATTCAAATTGAGCATATAATCGTCAATCGAGGCGGACATAGAAGGGTAAGATTTAACTGCAAAGAACGCACGTTTCGGGTTCGGGTTAATTGGTTGTAAACCACATTGAGATTCAAAACACCATTGGCCAAAGTAAGCGTTACCCTCTTTGGCAAAGCGAGATTGACCATACCCACTTTCTATTGCTGCTTGTGCTAATGTCATGCTTGTTGGCACAATATTGACTTTCTCCAGGAGTGCCGTTTTACATGCGCCATCAAACTGAGAACACACATTGACCTTATATTTTTTTGCTGTAGCTTCAATCCATTTAAGATTGCGGGAGCTGGTTGTGTTCAATGGAATTTGTTCAATGTGATCGCGTTCTATCAAGATGCGCTTTTGACTGTGCTGTGCGGCTTTTGCAAATGCATCAAAAAAATGATCTTGAGAGTGATCTGTAGAAGCAGCGAAGACCATGCTGATTAAGCTGAGTATGACGGTTTTGATCACGGTTATTATCCTTGTTATCGTTTACTAGTGTGCAGAAAAAGTGTCCGAAAGTCAACCGGATATGCTTTTAATTATGTATAATCAATGACTTGAGTCGTCTTTAATCAGCAGCGAAATGGTTGATGTTTTAGGTGCCTCTGGTAGGTCATAATCGAAAAATGCCACAATCTTATCCGATGAAGCTTTTAGCTCGTAACTATTAAGAGTCAGTGTATGAGCATCATGTTGCGCAACCCAGTGATGATGATTTTTAAATAAGTATGCCAATTTTTTAGGTAGCGTCACTTTAATCTCATAAGGTTGTGTTGGTGTGATACGACATACTGGGCTTTTATTCGGCAGCGTGCGATGACTGGGTGGTCTAACATGAGAAATCGTCCCAGAGACTTTGGATAATACTAAATTATTTTGCTGGTTAGAGTGTCTTTTTAATTGGTTGAGTTGGAGGTTTTCAATTTGGTGACGTTGTTGATTCAGGGTTTGTAAGTACAATTGATATTGTGTCTCTAATCGGTCTCTTTTTTCTTTCTCATGTTGAATCTGTTGGGATAATGAATGACTTTCTTCGTCATCTTGGCGATACACAGCCCGCTCTAAGGCCGCTGTCAGTGTGTGGATGGCGTCATTGATTAAAGTCAGTTGCTCTTTTGCTTGATGCATCTTCACTTCAGTCGCATCATGCTTTGCCTTTTGCTGTTTAAGGGAGTTTTTAATTTGTGTAGACGTTGTTTCATCATCCATGGCAAAAAGCGGTTCACCTTTTTGAATGATCTGCCCATCATGAACAAATATTTCTTTAATTCGCCCTGCAAAAGGGGTTTTGATGGATAAAGGGAGGGTGCTTTGAATTTGACCAGTGGTTTGAAATTCATGATGTAATTGAGTGCTGCTATGGGTGATGTTTTCCGCATCAGCGCTCAATAAAAAGCTAATGTTGATTAAATAAAGCAAGATATTTTTTCTTTGAAAGTACATATTGCTATTAGAGATGGAATACAGCTATTTTTCAAGCAAAAAACAGATCGATTGAAAATATTGTTCGTTTAAGGGACTGATATGGACGATTCCTTCATGATGCTTCTGTTACCTTGACTCAGTATTTGATATTTGTTAGGTTAAAACATCAATTATGAGAACAATTAAAGAAATCATCCTTTTCAATGACCATGACCTCAATCATCACTTTACGAGTTGGGTGAAAAGCCGAGATTTTCCAATAGATCTCAAACGCATTGATCGAATATTTTCTTGTCCCATTGAGAATCGTCTATATAAGCGATGCCTTTTGCTCGAGGTTGATAGTATTGAAGCGACAGATCCTAAGATGAAAATTGCAAATCTCGTAGACATTCTATTTCTCATTGATCGGCATGGTGAGGCGGTTCAAGGCAATTATTTTTTTTCTCACTATAAAGCTAAAATACATTACAACTTAGCTGCAACCTTTGATCAATTTTCAATGATGCATGATTGGTCTAAGGATGAATTAAAGCACGCACTGACAGCACATGGTCAATTTGTAAGCACAGAGCTTGAGTATATTGCACATTGTGATGCAGCTGTGGATATCCAATACTATCACAATGCTCAAGCACTTGTAGTGTGTTTACAGTATCTAGGGACCAGTGATTTAAATCAGCTAGAGGCAGTCATCACAGCACAAAAGAAGACATTGCGCCAACAGCATCAAAAATTTTATTTGTTTGATACTTATTCATTATTAGCGCGATTGTGTTCAGTGCTATTTAACTGCTTTGTAAATGTAATCACACCAGTCTCAGAGGATATGCAGCATTACATTAACCTCAACGTGGATGAGCTAAAAACGAGCCTCACTTCGTTATTAAATCATGCGACCAGTCAAGGTGAGGGGACCATCTGGGAAGTGCATCAACGGTTTAAGGCGTTGATGCCAGATGAGACGCCTGATCAAGCGAGCCATCAGCAGGGTTCAAGGAAGCGAAGAAAAAAAGTACAAGCAATCAACCCCATACAAAAAAAAGTCAAAAGACCTGTGCCGCCCTCTTTATGTCCCATTGATGAGCTAAAACAAGCACTTGTAGAGTATGATAGCAGTTCATCAGCGTTTCTTAGACCTTATCAACAAGTGGCATTGCAGGCTTTAGCACAATCAGCTCGTACCCAAGATCGATTATTTTTAACAATGGCTACGGGCACTGGAAAGACAGCACACTTAACGATGCTCGCGCATATATTGGCAAAGAAAGGTCCTGTTATTATTCTGGTGCCAAGCATTCAATTGGTTTTACAAACAGAAGAAAAGCTGAGGCAGTATGAGCAACACAGCACTGAACTATCAGGACTAACAGAGTACTTGGGTGTGTACTGCCCTTCTCTTCACAGATTGGAAACAAGTTTAATCACAATCATTACTTACAGCTCATTTTCAAGACTGAAGTTGCATGTGAGTCCCCAAGATCAAGCGCCTGATTCCCTAGCTAAAGATTGTACAAAGGCAATTTATGCTGAAAAAATAGCACAGTGGAAGACCGTTAACGAACAGGGAGTTGATTTTTATGATCCCAAACATCTGCTGCATGTGGCTAATACAGCGCCAGCAATCATAGCAGACGAAGGACATCATTTAAATAGTACAACAATCAGACGATGGTTAGAGGTGATGGATCAAGCACATGCTCGACAACTCGTGATTTCTTTGTCTGCATCCACACTGCCTGGAGAGTATCCGGATCTTGAAAAACTTGGTTTTGAGCATGCTTATATTTTAGAATTGAGAGAGTCCATTGAAAGACAAATTTTATCTCCTCTACAGATTTTCACAATAGATTTTTCTATGTTCAAGGAGGCTAAAGAGGTCAGCCGATTAATTAGAAGTAGACAAGCCTTGACAGGTCGTACAGACCTTAATCGAGAGGATCAAGAGAATGTTAATACTCTCATTGAAACTAACAACGGTTTTAATTATACGGCGCTTAGTATCCTACTACAGGTCCTTCAGAAAAAGACAACAAAATTAACGATTGTATTTGCTCGTAGCATTGAACATGCTCATTTGCTTTATGCAATGTTAGAGGAGCTGATCGCACAAATGCCATTCGCCCAGCATCCCTTATTTTTATATCATTCCAATCTTTCTGACCAGGTTCGTTCGTCTGCATTAGCAGATTACAAGCAATCAAAACAGGGTATTTTAGTCTGTGTTGATGCGCTCAGTGAGGGATTCGATGTTGAGGATATTAATGTTGCGATAGATTTTAGAACATACAAAGAGCGTATTAGGCGTATGGTCCAAACTTTAGGGCGTATTTTGAGAAGAGATCAGGATATGCCTGATTCTCCAGCAACTTATATTTGCATCAAATTGTTATTTAAGGACTTACAAAAGCTAGCAAGATCAGCTTTATTTGAGAATCGAGGTATTATTGGGCAGCCTAATGCCGAAGAGGTGATTAATGATGATTTTAATCTTAATCTACCAGTAGAAAGAGTATTTAATATTAATGACAATCACGTTCTAATTAAACCCTCTCCGGCACGAGTATTGTTGCCTAAAGAAACCAGTACGAGAAGTATTGGTCTACCTCCTGAGAGCGAGGAAGTGGGTGATGCTGACGTGGTCAGTGCCGCACAACCCGACACATTATCCCCTTTTATCAGCGATCTATTTGGTTTTTTTGGTGATGGAGATATCGATCGAGATGATGATCTCATTTTTGATGCTCATCTAAATGAAGACGATGACCAAGATGATACTGAATGGAAAAATGTATTTGATAGCATAGAGGGATTACACCGTTAATATCACACATTAAATAAGCTGACACAGATCTAGTGATCAATGATGCGCTCTTTTGATGCTTGATGTTCAGAGAGTCGATGGATATTGCATATAGTGAGGTGAGGTTCTAAATTTGTGTTATAGTCGAGTCATTCAGATTGAAAGTTGAGACTCATGCGTAGTTCAAGCATAATAAGGCTATGAAAACAGTCATCAGTGGCGTTCAGCCAACAGGATATCCAACTTTAGGGCACCTTCTCGGTACCGTGCATCGTTGGCAGTCTTTGCAAAAAGACCATGCTTGCATTTTTTTTGTTGCAGACCTCCATGCGATCACCCTCGAGCAGAATCCAACAGAATTAACACAGCGCAGCCTAGAGCTTGTTGCATTCTTTTTGGCAGCCGGTGTTGATCCAGAGCACAGTCTAATTACGATTCAATCTCAGCTGCCTCAACACAGTGAGCTCGCTTGGATTCTCAATTGCCAAACAGCAACGGGTGAGCTATCTAGAATGACTCAATTTAAAGATAAGTCTGAGTCAAAAGACCATGTTTATTTTGGTTTGTATGCTTACCCTGTATTGATGGCCGCAGACATCTTACTTTACCAAGCAGATTATGTGCCAGTTGGCGCAGACCAAAAGCAGCATCTTGAATTGGCAAGGCTATTGGCAAAAAGATTTAATCATAAGTTTGGTCAAACATTCGTGGTGCCTGAGCCTATGATTGCTTCAACGGGTAGTCGGGTGATGTCGTTACAAGATCCGACCAAAAAAATGTCAAAGTCGGATGTCAATACCAATAACTACATTTCAATCATGGATTCAAAGGAGATGATTGTTAAAAAAATTAAACGCGCCGTGACGGATTCCGAAGGTGTCGTTCGTGTTGATGACTCACGACCTGGCATTTCAAATTTGATTGAAATATATTCGATGATTACTAATGAAGATGTGGTATCGATCGAGCAGCGCTATCAGGGGAAAGGATATGGTGCCTTTAAATCTGATTTAGCGGAGATTGTGGTCGCGTATATTGAGCCTATTGCCAATCAAATGAATGCGTACTTGCAAAATCCAAATGATCTAAAACACCTCTTAAAAAAGATGCGTGCTAAAGCGATGGTCAAGGCAGATGAAACATTGAATCAAGTAAAAAAAGCTGTGGGATTGCTGACTTAGTATCCAGTCCATTACCAAACAGAGATTTGCATGTTTGCAGATTTTATGGCAACATTTGATTGTTTAAGGGAGGTGATAAATGCAAAGCTTAGTGAGCGCATTACGAGGACAGTCAACATTTTCAGGCTTTATTATTGGGCTGTTACTCATCAGCTACTTGATCTATCCTGTACCTGTTTTTGCTGCATGGTTTGGTTTCTTCGTGGCAGCATATTCTGCAATTGCAAACGATAGTATTCAAACTATTGGAACATTTATCGCTTCTAATAAACAGCGTCCATGGTGGTATTTATGGGTTTACCTGGGTTTGATCTTTTTCATGACAGTATTGTATAGCTGGTTAACTTATGGTGGAGATGTTTCGCATGAAAGGTTGATTGCTAAAGGGTTTGAGCAAACGCCTACTCGGTTCAGTCATTTACAGATCATTGCGCCTATTGTTTTATTAGTCTTAACGCGTGCTAAGATGCCGGTTTCAACGACTTTTTTATTACTGGGCTCGTTTGCTGCGACAAGTAAAGCCATTGCAAAAGTTTTAATCAAAAGTCTAAGTGGTTATTTTCTAGCTTTCGGTATTGCTTTGGTCTTTTTCTGTTTAGTTGCAAAAATTTCGAAGAAGTATTTTGTAGGACAGCCCTCCACGTCTTGGGTTATAGCTCAATGGATAACTTCTGGATTGCTTTGGTCTGTTTGGTTGCAGCAAGATCTTGCTAATGTTGCTGTGTTCTTACCACGTTCCCTATCCTTAACAGAGTTCACTCTTTTTTCAACCTATATTGTGTTAGGTTTGGGTTTACTACTTTACTTTAGAGGTGGTCGTATTCAAGTGATTGTGACTGAAAAGTCAGAGGTCTTTGATCCAAGATTTGTAACATTAATTGATGGTGTGTATGCGCTAATTTTGTATTACTTTAAAATCAAAAGTAAGATTCCTATGAGTACAACTTGGGTATTCCTTGGGTTGCTTGCTGGTAGAGAGCTAGGAATGTATTTGCGTAGTACATCAAGGTATGCGCTTTGGCCAACACTGGGCATGTCATCGAAAGATGTTGCAAAAGCAATCTTTGGTCTTTTGGTTTCAATCCTTATCGCAACTTCAGTGAATAGTAGTATTACAGTCTCTGAGATACAAGGTTTTTTATGGAAAGCATTGTTCTAATTATCTCTTGATTAATGATACACAAAATTCAAATTACTCGTGTAATTGACTCACATGTAACATTTACAGTTTTTATCTTGATCATGTTTTTGTTTGCTGGGGTGATTTATCCTGTCAAAATCATGGCTGCTTGGTTCGGTTTTGTCGTCTCTGCATATTCTGTTATCGCTAATGATAGTTTGCAGACCATAGGGACATTTTTAGCATCGAACAGAGAGTGTAAGTGGTGGATATTATGGATCTATATTAGCACGATCTTTTTTGTGACGCTGCTTTTCAGCTGGTTGACTTACGATGGTGATATTTCTCACCAAAGACTGTTGGCAAAAGGTTTTGAGGACGCTCCCAGTCAGTTTGTCTATTTACAAATTGCGGCACCTATTATTTTATTGGTTTTAACACATATAAAAATGCCAGTATCGACCTCTTTTTTAGTATTAGGTAGTTTTGTGGGATCTGGTGTTGCATTGAATAATATGATCATGAAAAGTCTCAGTGGATATCTCCTCGCTTTTGTAAGCAGTTTTATTGTGTTTATCTTGATTGCGAAATGGAGTAAAAGATGTTTTGTGGGTCAACCATCTAAGATTTGGTACTTTACACAGTGGACCACTTCAGGGTTGCTGTGGTCTATTTGGTTACAGCAAGATTTAGCAAACATTGCAATCTTCTTGCCGCGATCTTTGAATACAGGAGAATTCTCATTGATTGCAGGGTTCATTATTTTGGAATTAAGTGTGTTGCTTTTTTTCAGAGGTGGGCGTATTCAGGAGGTGGTCGTGGAGAAAACGGATGTTTCAGATCCACGTTTCGCAACAATGATTGATGGTGTTTATGCGATTGTTTTGGGTTACTTTAGGATGATTAATCGGATACCAATGAGTACAACTTGGGTGTTTCTAGGGTTGCTCGCTGGACGTGAGTTGGCAATTTGGTTAAGAGGTACTTCTGCTTTTGACTTTTCAAGAGTCAGGTACTTGATTGGTAAAGATGCTTTAAAGGCACTCATTGGGTTTATGATTTCAATTTTAGTAGCGTTCTCTGTTAATCCATACATCAAGCCTACATTGTTAATTAATGGATAACCCATTATCTCGAATGTGAACCAAGAGATTGTCAGGTTGAATTGAGTCTAAATGCCTACATTGTATTTATGAGCTTCAGTGGCTCACTTTAAAGTATTGCTCTTCTGTTAACTGCTCATGTACGAAAATCTTTTTAACACATAGATGAATCATCATGCCTAATACGGTTATTCCGACAATGTGTTTACATGCATCGAGCGGTTCATTTTTAAACATAATAATTAAGGTGATGCACATGATGCAAAAGTTAAACACATGCTGGTCTTTTTTTTCAAAGAATGAGGGTGTGTAGTGTACATCTAAAGATAGATTTGAGAGTTTCCATTCATAGTCTTTTGCATGCCGCGGCTGATATGCTGCATTTGAATGTGTATCTTCAAGATTACGCACAGATATGGATAAGTCATTTGAATATGGTGTTAAAGTGGATAATTTAGATTCAATAGATTTAGATAACTGCAATGTATTCATGAATACTTGATGATGGAGCCCTAAATGGTGGCTGAGGTGTTGCAGGGAATGGTCATGTGAGTGAGAGAAATCTGTAATGTGTTTGACAATGATCATCAGTAGATGGCCGAAAATGCTATGATTCTCTGAGGGCGCTTCTAGCTTTTGCAGCAAAGACATTATTTCTGGGCGATGTATTTCTTTTGCTGATGCTTGATCCGTCTGCAATGCCGTTACCAGCAGTTCTTTATATTTATTTAAACGCGTAGAGTACTGTTTTGAAATGCTAGCAAATGTTTTCAGCTCATTGCTCAGTTCAAGTGGCTTTAAGCTTTCATAAATGGTGTTATGGATAAGTTGAAGGTGTGTTTTGATTTTTTCTCTCAGGATCGGAGGGTACTCTTGTTGATTGAGATCCCTACTGACCTGGATCATCTCAGATTGATGTTTTCGAAAATCAGCCGGTATCAGTTGATTTAACTGTTGGTGTTGAGCGTGAATATCTGAAAGTAATTGCTCTAAATGCTGAGTGTTAAGTGCATGATAGAATCTGTTGTAACTATTGATCACTTCAGCCAGTAACTTCTCACTTGCATAAATATGTTGGCTATTAAATAAGCAGCTTTTTGTTTCCATGATAGATGACCTTTTGACAATCACTATAACGCCATTATACTGAATATCCAAGCATTTGCCTGGAATGATTGAGATCTAGTGTTCGCCTCTTCAAAGGTTGATTTTAAAAAAAGCTCGTTAAAAGCTCCTGTGTTTACCTTGAGAGACTCGGTCTTTGAATATTTAAGGCAATGTCTGCCAATATGGCTGCAGATTGTAAAACAAAAGAGATCATGAGCGTTAGTAAACACTCAGGCGCATGAAAGTGTAAAACTGCTGTTGTAGGCACAACCAATAATGCTAATGTTGCCCCTAAGGCGAGATTGCAAATTGAAAAATCTGATGTAAATTCACTCGTGCCATAGGATGTGATGGGGTTTTGCTGCTTATATGTATCCCAGGAACTGCAGTCATGTCCCCAAGTACCATACTGAGGTGAAAGACACCAGCCAAGATATCTGCTTAAATAACCCATAAAAACGGCCTCTTTTGTTATATTTATAGTTAGATTATATCAACCTTAACTTAAGGTTTTATGAAGAGTCTGCTCAAGTGCTGAAGAGAGCTCATAGATCTAGATGGAGAGCATGACTTAGGGCCTAAATATTTAGTGTATGGTGGTATCTGTTGTCCAGATTGATCATTTAAACCAACCATTAATCGCGTAAATAAATAGGTTGTGAATACAATAAGTAGTTTTTCGTTGCCATTGTAAAGATGGTCTTTAAGTAATCGCTATTACTTCCTTACACTGAATCGCACTGCATTCAAATTCAAGTGAACTCAAATGTTACGATTCAGTGTTGGTCTTTTAACTTTACAGCGATGGTGGGCTTTGAGCAATATGTTCATCAGGATGCAAGAGAACATCAATGGCAAAGGCCGCAACTTGTAATATACAAGAGACGATAAGTGCTGCAACAAACTCAGCCACATGAAAGTCTAAGGCTATTGCTACAGGTATCGCTAACCAGACTAATGTTAACCCTAAGGCGAGATTGCAACATACAAAATCTGATATAAGTTCTTCCGTACCATAGTCTATGATGGGATATTTATTCTTGTATTCGTCCCAGGTACTGCAGCCATGTCCCCAAACCCCATATTTAGGTGAAAAATGCCAGTTTAAATATCTGCTTAAATAACCCATAAAAATCTCCTCTTTTGTTATATTTATAGTTAGATTATATCAACCTTAGCTTAAGGTTTTATTAAGAGTCTGCTCAAGTGCTGCAGAGAGCTCATAGATCAGGATGGATCGCATGACTTAGGGCATAAATAATTAGTGTATGGTGGCATCTGTTGTCCAAATTGATCATTTAAACCAACCATTAATCGCTTAAATAAATAGGTTGTGTATACAATAAGTGGTTTTTCGTTGCCATTGTAAAGATGGCCTTTAAGCAATCACTATTTCGCCCTTACACTGAATCGTACTGTATTCAAATTCAAGTGAATTCAAATGTTACGATTCAGTGTTGATCTGCAGGCTAAATTCGATAATCAGGTATGTGGTCGTTTGTGTCGGTGAGCCACATTGTTATCAAGGCTCCGGGGCCTGTCATAGCAGATACGGCAAATGCCACTAACATAGCAAATGGATAAAAGTCAAAAAATATAGCTGGCAGGATAGACATATATAGCAATACAAACAGAACGGTGTTACATATTGAAAAATCCCATAAAAAATCACGCATGCTAAAGTTTGTGAATAGATATGAATATGGGTCTTGTTCCCAGGAAAACAAATAACTCATGATAATCTCCTTAGTTTATTATTATATATTCGTGAATTGTATCATAAGAATCTTAAGGTTTTATGAATAGTCTGATCAAGTATCATCTATCGCTGAAAAGCCCCAAAAATCAGAGCGAAGTGTGAGGGTCCTTCGAGGTCTCTGAGTCTTTTGTAGAGGTATGTTCAGGCAGGATGGTGAAGTCTTGAGTCGCGTTTTGATGAAAAAAATCTTGCATTTCACGGATATAGTCTGACGATTGTACTGTCTCCAGTGTAATGCACTCTAATGGTAGGGATTTTAATTTTTGGTGTAAATGATCTATCGGTGAATGGGCAATAAGATCAGCGATATTCCATAGTAATTGTGCCGCTGATGTTTTGAATTCTCTTAAGCTTGTGTCGTGCAATACCAGCTGTGTTTTTGCTGTTTCTAATTGTTGATCGATATTGGCTGCTGCTTGGTCTATGCTTTTAGATTGGTTGACGGTCTCTTTGGCTTTGGACAATAATTGCTGGGTATGGTGTGTGTTTTCTTGGCTATATTGAGGTGCAGAAGCAATAATCCGATTGAGTGCTTGCATGATCTCTGCTTCGGATATGGTGCTGCCACTCAGGGGGCTGTTTGTCAAAAATATCGCACGCATTAGGTGATCATATGCTTGTTGCATCTCAAAAGAGAAATGCCCTTTTAATGCTTTATGCGAATTGTCAAACAATTGGGTTGATGTTTGCTTGAGCTGTTTCTGTTGAGTCTTAATGGTCTGATCAAGGTGGTGTAATTCCTTTAATTGAATCTGTATTTTTTGGCGTTCTAGGTCAACTTCTTTATTTTCTTTGAGTTGTTTGAGTAGCAGACTAAAAAGCCGTTTCGCTTTCATAAAATGGATGTGTGATTGCTGATCCATGACCGTACTCTCTTTTTTTTGGCTAAATTAACAAAAGTCCTGAGAGTTGTCAATGTTATGAACCACTCTTGTTTGCGCTTGTTGCAGAGTTCATTTAGATTATTAACAAGGGGACGAATTCATTGATCTGGGGGGTGTCGTGTCACATAGTTGGTTGTTTTATGATGTTGAGTCGTCAGATTTAAATACAGTGTTTGGTCAAATTATGCAGTATGCTTCTATTCGTGTGGACGAAAATTGGCAAGAGATTGATCGCACGATGTTTTATGTCGCCTTGACTCGTGATCGTTTATTAAGCCCAGAGGCAATGATGGTCCATCAAATTCCACATCATCAGCAGGTTAGTGCCTACACAGAGTATGAGGCTGCTCAGCGCATTTACAATGAGGTGAATACACCTAATACGTTTAATGGAGGATATAACACGCTGGGTTATGATGATGAGGTTTTGCGATTTACATTTTATCGTAACTTTCTTGATGCCTATACCCATGGCTATAAGAATGGTTGTCAGCGCTTTGACTTATTTCCAATGATTTTATGTTTTTACCATGCAGCGAGTACGGCCATAAAATGGCCTACTCGAGAAGATAGGAAACCCTCTTTTAAGCTGGAGCATCTCAATGCAGCCAATACACTTGCCACAGGACAAGCGCATGATGCTTTAGTGGATGTGAGTGTTTGTGTCGCATTAGCAAAGCAACTTTCTCAAGATGTTGCGTTATGGGAGCAAGCGCTATCAGCAATTGGGCGGCGTTTTTATTCTGGCGATCAACTTTATACAATGCTCGATCCGCGTTTTAGTATCGATAAACGTTTTGGTTCTGTTGTATTTAAGTTGGGAGAGCATTCAGTATACAAAAATACCAGTTATTGGATTCGATTAGATGTGCAGCTGATTGAAAGTATCGATGATTTAAGAAAATTGATGGTTAAAAAACGTGCTGGAGATACGCGTTTAGTCATTGAGTCCAGTCCGGAATTACTCAATGAGGATTTAGTGGTTAAAAATAGAGTATGGATAGAGCACAATATGCAGATTGTGGCAGAATACGAGCAGTCTTTGACAACGGCGTTGTACTCGATGGTGGATGATTTGGATGTGGATGCGGGATTGTATGCGCATGGACCATTTAGTCCAAATGAACAAAAAGCAATCGTCGCTTTTAAAGAAAACCCAAAAGACTGGTATCAAATGATCCATGCACAGACACCCCGATTACAAGGTATGATGCGTCGTTTTATCTGGCGTCATTATCCTGATTATTTTGATGCAAAAACTGAGATGCAGTATTTTGAGGAAACGATGGGTTTAAATCGATATCGACGAGATTACAGAAATCGCTTACATCCAACGCCCGATGCGATCATCGCACGCGCTCAAGCGTTGATTGAGCAAGGGCCATCGGAGGATCATCTGCATCGATTAAATGCATTGATTCAATATGTTCAGCAACATTTCCAAGTGGTGGATGATGCCTTTTGCGCCTGAAGTCGTGAGACCAAAAGTGTCACTTTGGTTTTATGTTATTTACATTAGTATCATGCTGATGGCCGCTATTTTTGAGCAAGGCTACAGCATTATGGCAGGTTTATGTTGCCCTTTAATTTTAGATCTTCTTGTAAGAAACATTCTCTTTCCTGCACGTGGAGTACAGCAAAGTGCAATTTTTTATCGATTATGCTGTGCTGAGGCTTGCAAATGGGGTTTGTTTGCATTTATGCTGTACGTATTGATTCATATAGTTGATGGTTTTGGATTGATTCTAGGGTTAATCGTTGGTCAACTGATTTTGATTTTAAATAATTTTATATGGCTGAAGTACTAACAAGTAAAGAATATATATTACACCACCTCAAGCATTGGCAGGTCTCTGTTGGTCCTGGGGAATTTTGGGTGATTCATATAGATACCATTGTCTTCTCGATATTAACAGGGCTGATGATTTTGGGTTTATTCTTGACTTGTTCAAGAAGAATGACTGCTGGTGTTCCATCAAAAGTGCAATCTTTTGCTGAAATGTTATTTGAGTTTGTGACGACCCAAGTCCAAGATAGCTTTGGCCGGCGGGACCGTTTTGCAGGTGCACTCGCACTTGTGATATTCACTTGGGTCTTTTTAATGAACTTTATGGATTTGATTCCTGTCGATTTGATTCCTCAGATGCTATCTATATTTGGTGTTCATTATGTCAGGGTCGTTCCAACAACCGATATGAACATGACATTTGCATTGTCTTTAACCGTATTTTTTATTTTGATTGGTACAAATATTTACTATAAAGGGTTAATGGGGTTCATCAAGCACTTATTTTGCCACCCTTTCCCACCACAGTTCATCCTGACGATTCCGATCAATTTTTTCTTGGTTGTGATAGAAGAGCTTGCAAAGCCTATCTCTTTGTCCTTGAGGCTATTTGGTAATCTTTATGCTGGAGAGTTGATTTTTATTTTAATTGCGACATTACCTTGGTATGCTATGGTTTTGCCGCAGTCAATTTGGTTGATCTTTCATATTTTAGTGATCACCTTACAGGCTTTTGTGTTTATGATTTTAACAATTGTTTATATGAGTATGGCAAAAGAAGCACATTAATTTTATTTTACATAGGAGAGAAACATGGTAGATCCATCCCACATTCAAGTTGCTGCACAAATTTATGGTATTACAGCAATCGCAGTCTGCGTTTTAGTTGGTTTAGCAGCGTTTGGTACTGCAATTGGTTTTGCGCTTTTAGGCGGTCGATTCCTTGATGCCGTTGCAAGACAGCCGGAGCTTGCTCCAATGCTACAGGTCAAAATGTTTATTGTTGCTGGTCTATTAGATGCGATTTCAATGATTGCAGTGGCTGTTGCATTGCTATTTACATTTAATAACCCATTTGTTTCAGCCATTTTAACAATGATTAATCCTAGCTAATGAATATAAACGTCACATTATTTATCCAAGTATTTGTTTTTGTTGCTTTAATTGTGTTGATTATGCGCAATGCTTGGCCGCAATTTGAAAAAGCACTCGATGAGCGTGCTGATAAAATTTCAAAAGGCCTTGCGGACGCTGAAAGGGCTGCATTTAAATTAAAAGAGGCGGATGCTACAATTGCTCAGATGACTTTAGATGCAAAGAAGAAAGCACGAGAAATCATTGATCGAGCAAACAAAAATGCGACGGATATTGTTGAAGAGGCTCGTTTATCTGCTGATCAAAAGGCAAAGCAAATTATCGAAGAGGCTACTTTTGAGATTGAAGCAAACAAAGTCAAAGTAAAAGACACATTAATGCAAGAAGTCTCTAGCTATGCCATGTTGATTGTGAAAAAAGTATTAGCAAAACAACTTGATAAGCAATTAAGTGAATCGATCATTAAAAAAGCAATTGAAGAGGAAGTTGCATGATCAACCAGATTGCTAGACCATATGCGACTGCGATTGCAATGCTGATTGATAAAGAAAACGAACAGCAGAAATGGTTTAAAGCGTTGAATGCATTGGAGTCGGTGCTTAATCAAGCGTTGATTCAAACATTGATTGGAGATCCAAGAATCTCAAATGAGGTGCGTTTGCAAGGGTTGCAGTGTGCTTTGAAAGAGAGTGGTTTTCCAGCTTTTTGGCGTTTATTAGACGTGTTGTTGGAAAATAAACGTTTCCATTCAATTCCTGCTATTATTCGTATTCTGCAGGAGCTTTTAGCAAAAAAGTTTAATATGGCTTTTGCAAATGTGCGTATTCCAGAGCAACCGACAAAAGCAATTGAAAAAAAAATTAGACAATGGGTGTCTCATCATTGTCAGGCCGACCACGTTCAATTATCTTGGCAACTCGAGCCAGAGGTGTTAGGTGGGTTAATTATTGAAGTCAATGGGCAGCAATTAGATCGCTCGCTGTTTGGGCGTCTAGACAAAGTTAAACAATCATTAGGGGTTGAATCATGTCATTAAATGCAACAGAAATTAGTAGTTTAATTAAAGAAAGAATTGAAGGTGTTGATCTTACAGAGAAGACAGAAACAGTCGGTCATGTATTGAGTGTCAAAGATGGCGTGGTCCATGTTTTTGGATTAAAAGATGTCATGAATGGAGAGATGTTATCTTTACCAAATCATGTGACAGCGATTGCATTAAACCTCGAAAAAGACAGTGTTGCTGCAGTGCTATTGGGAGATTATGCTTCGGTGAAAGAAGGTGATTTGGTTAAATGCACCGGTAAAGTATTACAGACGCCAGTGGGTGAAAACCTGCTAGGTCGAGTGATTGATGCGTTAGGTCGTCCAATCGATGGACGTGGAGATCCAAAATGTAAACAATTCATGCCTATTGAGCGTGTTGCTCCGGGTGTGATCGCCAGACAATCAGTCTCTCAGCCATTACAAACAGGTATTAAGCCAATTGATGTGATGATTCCGATTGGACGAGGACAGCGAGAGCTGATTATTGGAGATCGTCAAACAGGTAAGACTGCGATTGCGATTGATACCATCATTAACCAAAAAGAAACTGGTGTGAAATGTATTTATGTGGCTATTGGGCAAAAGGCCTCATCAATTGCAAACATTGTGCATAAACTAGAGGAGCATGATGCGTTAAAGAACACTATTATCATTGCAGCAAATGCCTCTGAATCTGCCGCAATGCAGTATATTGCGCCCTACTCTGGTTGCGCAATGGGTGAATTTTTTATGGATCAAGGTGAAGATGCTTTAATTATCTACGATGATCTTTCAAAGCATGCGGTCAGTTATCGACAGATCAGCTTGTTATTAAGACGTCCTCCTGGTCGGGAAGCGTTCCCTGGAGATATTTTCTACCTTCACTCTCGCTTACTAGAACGAGCCGCGCGTGTGAATGCAGATTATGTTGAAAAAATGACTAAAGGCCGAGTGAAAGGTAAAACTGGTTCTTTAACAGCATTGCCTATCATTGAAACACAAGCTGGTGATGTCTCTGCATTTGTGCCTACGAATGTCATCTCTATTACGGATGGGCAGATTTATCTAGATACGGATATGTTTAATTCTAATAAGCGTCCTGCAATTAATGCTGGTTTATCTGTGTCTCGTGTGGGTGGTGCAGCACAGACGTCCATCATCAAGAAATTAGGTGGTAACGTGCGATTATCATTGGCTCAATTTCATGAGCTGGAGGCGTTTGCTCAGTTTGCATCCGATTTAGATGATGCGACCAAGCAGCAACTTGATCGGGGGCAGCGTATTACAGAAATGCTTAAACAAAAGCAGTTCTCCCCTTATCGTGTTGGTGAAATGGCGTGTATTTTATATCTTGTCTCTGAGGGGCACGGAGATGATATTCCTGCAGATCAATTTAGTCAGTTTGAGTCTCATTTTGTTAGTTACTTACATCAGAACCATAAAAAGTGGATGGATTCGATTGAAGCGGAACCAAAACTCACAGACTCATTTAAATCTCAATTTGAGAAGGCCATCAAAGACTTTAAAAAGGGTTATGGCGTTTAATGTCTAATTTATCGTCCATAAAATCAGTCATTAAGAGTACTCAAAAGACGAAGAAAATTACGTCTGCGATGGAGCTTGTGGCTGCAAGTAAAATGGCTAAGACGCGTAAAGCCATGTATCAAGCCCTGCCCTACGCTGAAACAATGAGGCGATTGGTGGCAGACATTGCTGCAAGTAATCCAGAAGTAAAACATCCATTCTTTCAGGCTCACTCTGAGGGAGAGCCTATTTATTTTGTGATCTCTTCAGATCGAGGCCTATGCGGTGCTTTAAATACCATGTTATTTAAACGTCTTATAGAACACATGAAACAACACAATGCGCATAAGTTGTGTTTGATCGGTAATAAGGCATTACAGTTATTTAAACGCGTTGGTGGTGAGATTGTTGACTATAAACGCTTTTTAGGTGATCAGCCAGATAGCGCTGAGGTCGCCAGTTTAATGGCCCAAGTCGTTGACCTTTATCTCAACAAATCCGTGTCTAATGTTTATTTGGTGTTCAATCGATTTGTGAATGTGATGACGCAAGAGCCAACAGTCGAGCGTATCTTGCCTATCGAGCCAGAGGTGGCTGAAAAAACAAAGTGGGATTATATTTATGAGCCAGACAGTCATACATTGATGGGTGAAGTGGCAAAAAGATATTTAAATGCAGTGGTTTATGGTGCATTATTAGAGAATATTGCATGTGAACAGTCTGCACGAATGGTTGCGATGAAAAGCGCAACAGAGAATGCTCAATCGATGATTGAGGAAATGAATTTGGCTTACAATAAAGCAAGACAAGCAGTGATTACAACTGAGCTGTCTGAAATTATTGCCGGAGCTGATGCGGTTTAATTAGAAATTAGGAGAGAACATGACAAGTACAGGCCATATTGAAGCGATTGTTGGGCCAGTGGTAGACGTAAAGTTTCCAGTTGGAGAAACACCAAACGTTAACCATGCCTTAACCGTTGAAGGTGAGGATCATGTTTTAGAAGTGCAACAACAGCTTGGTGATCATGTTGTACGGACAATTGCGATGGGTCCAACAGAAGGGTTAAAGAGAGGTTTAAAAGTCACGAATACAAAGAAAACAATAGAAGTCCCTGTTGGAAAGCCTATGTTAGGTCGTATCGTTGATGTGCTTGGACGTCCGGTTGATGAGGCTGGCCCAATTGAGAGTGATCAAAAGCTCCCTATTCACCGACCTGCTCCTAAATTTACAGAGCTTGCAGTGAGTCAAGATCTACTTGAAACAGGCATTAAAGTGATCGATTTACTTTGTCCTTTTGCAAAAGGAGGTAAAGTGGGTCTATTTGGTGGTGCTGGTGTCGGTAAAACAGTGAACATGTTGGAGTTGATTCGAAATATTGCCATTGAGCACAGTGGCTATTCTGTATTTGCTGGTGTTGGAGAGAGAACACGTGAAGGGAACGATTTCTATCATGAAATGAAAGACTCTAATGTTTTACATAATGTGGCTTTGGTGTATGGCCAGATGAATGAGCCACCAGGTAACCGTTTAAGAGTCGCAAGCACAGGCCTGACGATTGCAGAAAGCTTTAGAGATGACGGTAAGGATGTATTATTCTTTGTTGATAATATTTACCGATATACTTTGGCAGGTGTAGAAGTTTCTGCACTATTAGGTCGTATGCCCTCTGCGGTGGGATATCAGCCGACATTGGCTGAAGAGATGGGTACGCTGCAAGAACGAATTACATCTACAAAATCTGGTTCAATTACGTCAGTGCAGGCCATTTATGTGCCAGCAGATGACTTAACTGATCCATCTCCAGCCACAACGTTTGCTCATTTGGATGCCACCGTTGTGTTGTCTCGACAAATTGCAGCGAAAGGGATTTATCCCGCCATTGATCCATTAGATTCTACCAGTCGACAATTAGATCCTTTAGTGGTTGGCCAGGAGCATTACGATGTAGCTAGAGAAGTTCAGCGTATTTTACAAAGAGAGAAAGAGTTAAAAGATATCATCGCGATATTAGGTATGGATGAACTATCAGAGGAAGATCGCTTGACAGTATATCGTTCCCGAAAGATCCAAAGGTTCTTTTCTCAGCCGTTTTTTGTGGCAGAGGTGTTTACGGGTACCCCTGGTAAATATGTGTCATTAAAAGAGACGATTAGAGGGTTTAAGGCTATTATCAATGGTGAATGTGATGATATTCCTGAACAAGCATTCTATATGGTCGGAGATATTGACGAGGTTTTCGCAAAGGCAAAAAAGCTAGCTTAATATGAGTTTAGAATTAACCATTGTTTCAACAGAGCGCTCGATATACAAAGGGCAAGTCAGTGCAGTGTTCGCGGTGGGCCGTGAAGGCGGTTTCGAAATCCGCCCTGGTCATTCGCATTTTTTGACTTGTATTGAGACAGGACATATTTATTATGACGAAGTGGGTAAAAAGCAGCGCCAAGGCTTATTTGTACAAGGTGGTTTATTAGAAGCAACGCCAACCTCCGTCATTGCAGTACTAGATACCGCAATTTTAACTTCAGAGATTGATGAGGAAAAAGAAAAAGAGGCCATCTTAAAGGCAACAGCAGCACTTAAGCATTCGGGCAAAATCAATTATTCAGCTGCATTGTCAGAATTAAAAGAATCTACAACAAAATTAGCGATCTTAAAAGAGTTAATGCAACGTAGGAAACACTAGTATGGTTGACCATATTATTATCTTAGCTGCAGGTTACGGTAGACGTATGCGCAGTAAAAAATCAAAGGCAGCCCAAGTTTTCGCTGGCAAGCCTATGATCAATTGGGCTTATGACTTAGCAAAATCTTGTCAACCCAAATTCATCCATGTGGTACATAATAAGGATAATCAAAAAGAGTTAGTTCGATTAGTCCCTTTTCCAGATATCATGTGGATAAAACAAGAAAAAATATGTGGTACAGGAGATGCCTTACGAAGTGCCATTGAACATATTTATGAAGGCCAAGTGCTTGTTTTGTTTGTTGATATGCCATTAATTGAAACCAGTCAATTAAACGCCCTACTCCATTGTGATGGAGACATTAAGCTCTTAACGGCAATGTCACAAAATCCTAAAGGCTATGGACGCATTATTCGTGATCACAATGAGGTGGTGCAATCTATTGTGGAAGAGCTCGATTTGTCCCCTGATCAACATGCCATTCAGGAAGTATTTACCGGGATCTTATCTGCACCTGTTGCACTGTTGAAAAAATTACTTGCAAAGCTTGATAATAACAATCAACAGAAGGAATTTTTATTAACAGATATAGTCAAGTATGCCAAAGAAGAAAAACAGGCTGTTAATGCAGTTAAATTAGATCATGATTATGGAATTTCTGGTGTGAATACGATCAGACAACTTGTCGAATTAGAAAAACAATATTATCTGCAGCGCGCTTATCAGTTTTTAGATAGTGGTGTAAGGATTGCTGATCCTGAGCGTTTTGTGTGTACTGGAGATATTGAGATTGGGCATGATACTGTGATTGAACCTAATGTGACATTGGTCGGTCCTTGTCAAATTGGACATGGTTGTTATGTTGGTCAAAACTCTCGTTTAGATAATGTACAATTAGGAGATTATGCCTCGGTCCATCCGTATAGCTTTTTAAAGCAAACATATCTTGCAGCTAATGCGAGTGTCGGACCTTTTGGTTATTGTCGAGAAGGGACTGTGCTTGCCGATCACGCTGAAGTTGGGGCATTTGTTGAGACAAAACAAGCTTATATAGGTCATAACTCTAAGGCGAAACACTTAAGTTATCTCGGTGATATAGACATAGGACGTCATGTCAATATTGGGGCGGGCACTATTGTTTGTAATTATGATGGGCAAAAAAAGCACAAGACCATCATCGGGAACCATGTCTTTGTAGGCTCTGATAGCCAATTAATTGCACCTGTCAATTTAAAAGATTATACGTTTGTTGCGGCGGGTACCTGTGTGACAGAAGATGTCCCTGAGAATACGCTTGCGATTGGCCGATCACGTCAGACCAATCGCAAAAAACCGACTCACTTTTCAAAATCACATACAGAGATTGAAAACTTATAGCGCTTAGGCCGGTTCGGCAATGGATTCGGTATCAGCGATCTCAGCAAGACACTCACAATTTTTCTTTGCAAATTCAATGAGTTTAGCTTGTGCTTTCGCCGTGTTTTCTGGTTTGCCACCCCATGAGTCTAAACACGGTTCTTGTAATGCACGCGCAAATGAGAAACTCATTCTCCAGGGTAGCCATCCACCAATCTCGTTGATTTTTTTCAGTGTTTCATACGCATTCTCTGGGCTTAATCCGCCAGACAAAAAGTTAATTGATCGAACTGCAGCAGGCACGTGGTTCATAAAGGTGGAAATCGTCCATTGTGCGGCAAGATCAGCATCAAAAGGGATGCCTGAGCTTAATCCAGGCACGACCATATTTGGTTTTAAAATCATGAGAGAAAGGTCGACTTGGTGCATACTTAGCGCATTGAACAAAGTGTTTAAGACCCTAGATGTTGTTGCAGCACAATCTTCAATCGAATGGTTGCCGTCTAAAAGTACCTCAGGTTCTACAATCGGTATAAAATCATGCTGTTGTGCAATCGCAGCATAACGCGCTAACACTTCACAGTTCGCTGTCACTGCTGTCATGGACGGCGTGGAATCACTAATTCTAAACACATTACGCCATTTTGTAAATGTAGCCCCAAGTGATTTATAATGTGTTAATCGTTGACCAAGATCATCTAGCCCCTTAGTGATCTTTTCATGATCACAAAATGGTAGGTCTTCGAGCCCCAGATCCACTTTAATACCGATTTCATACCCTTTCGCTAATTGTCTTAGTGGGCCATTTGGTCCATCTTGCTGAATCGTCTCATCATATAAAATTACCCCGCTAATGTATTTGCTGAGATTAGGGGTTGAGAGAAGTAATTGACGATAGGCATAGCGGGATTCAGGTGTAGACTTAAGATGGATAGATTCTAATCGCTTTGCGATTGTTTTATTACTTTCATCTGCAGCTAAAATACCTGTACCACTTCGAGTCAGCGCATTCATCGTTTTTTCTAGTCGCGACATATTACATCTCCTTTACATTGATCGCTTAAATAGTAACAGTAAAGTACAGTCGCTTTCAATACGAAGAGCAGGCTAAAGTAAGGTATTAGCAAAGAGGTAGTTATTTTTTTGAAAGTAATGTAAAATCAATTATGGTTCATCAAGCAAAACCCAGATCAAAAGAGTCTAATCTATTCGATGATGAGCAATCCCTGACCCATTTTAAAACTCATTTATTCTCAATGAGCCGATCCAATATAGGAGAACAAAGAGCACAATTTTTCAACGCAATAAAACATCAAAAGCTTGACGATACATTCTATAGCAAGCGTTTTATCGAAATGAGCATAGATGATGTTTGTTTTATATTACAGCCTGATCAAAAGACGGAAAGGGGCTTTTTATATAGCAATGGTTCTTTATTACATCAATTTAATTCAATTATTGCATTTACATTGTATGAGGATCTCAAGGGGAATCATTTAGAGCAACTCCAAGAAGTGCTCCCTCAAGTATTGGCATCTTATGGGCTGGATGATCCCCTATTCATAAACATATGTCATCGATATTTTATTGAGAGTGTTCTTCACTATCAAACAGTAACCAACGATGAGATGCTTTTTGGAGGAGAGATCAATATATTAGCCATTGCTGTCTCAACTGTGATAGATTTTCTTATTTTCCTCCTTATAATGATTTTTTCCTGTTTGCACTTTTTAATGTATCCGTTCTTATTTCTGGAACTATTTAACATTTGCATGCTCTTTGTGTGCTTTATGTTTGTGAATCCAGCTCATTATCAAACAGTCAATAACATATTAGGGACAATGCAAGCGGATTTATGTGGTCATTTGCCGCATATGCCCTGTTCATTTGATCAAACCGATCTTGTACCAATTCACTCTATTTGATTATATGCTTTAGCTTGTATTCAAAAGCAATATCATACTTGGGTTTTGCAGATCTGACGGTGCAGCTGTGAAGGTATTTTGGATTTATTGAGACAATCCTCGTCCTTCTACGGGCGTAATGAGTTGTTCCACTTCTTTAAGGGCATCTTGATTTAATTCAAATGGTATGCTACCGTCCTGCTCTGCTATCTTCGCACTGGACTCTATATATGCGTTAATATCGCTGTCTTCGGGGGGGGTAATGCCAGCATGAAGCCCTATTGTCTTTTCTTGATCACATAATTGCCTCTGCCTTTCTGGACTTAATTGTTTAAAATTTTCTTTCAAAACCACCTTAAGTAGATCCTGATTTGTAGCCTGTGGGCATTTTGCTTTCAGAAATGCAGTGAGTGTTTTTACCTCCTCTTGACCGTTTACTGTCTGCAAAACATCTTGTGCAGCATTCCTAAACTTGTGCATATAGCCAACCATGATAAGTAGCTTCAATGTAGGCAAATTGTTGGCATTATAGCCAAGTTGCGTACCACAATATTTTATGATCCCCCAACTCAAGTCGTTGCTTTGTGGAATGCTCTTTGATCCTGTTATAGTGGCCCATAAACCTACTATAGCTTTAGGAGGGTAATTTATCATTCTGATGATCAGATTAGTGGTTGCGAGAACTTCTAAAGTCTTTATTCCTTGTCTGGCATAGTAATTCCATTCGAGAGGTTGTTCCTTCAGTATATTGAAATTAGACAAACACTCCTTTTTTGCTTCAAATAGTTCAACCCAGCCATCTATCTTTGTTGGGTTCATGAATGGTGTTGCTTTATTAAGGTTTCCAAAAAAATTTTTCAGTTTATCCTTCTGCTTTTTGTCTTTTAGTTCTCTAAGTTTAGACATATGTAAATTAATATTGTTATACTTTAATTATAACATATATATAGGTTTTTTCAGTTGATTATCGGCTGAATGTTTTTGTCTGAGACTGATTGTCTAGTAACTGATAGGACTTAATTGTAGCAGATATAAGAATTAAACTTAATGCCACATATGATAGCAACTCTAAAGCCATATTTGGTTGAGTGATTTGAAGTATTGCCACCGCTGTAAAACATAATGCGCCTAGCCCTGCAAATAGCCATCCAAAACCATCAATACAAGTATTGTGTAAAGCTTTGGATAGTTTTGCTTCATTTAATGAAATAGAGGCTGCGTTATACTCATCCACTAAATCATAGATTTCTATCATAGCGCTGTATTTGTTTTTTTGAGAAGGGCATTGAGTTTGTGTAAAAGAATCATCTATCCAATTATAACCAGTACCTAAGCTATTATTTGGATCAAAAAGTTCATTGCTTTGATTCAAGTGATCGTCTTTTAATGCTAATAGATCGGTATATTTGGTATAAGACTCATATGCAAGCCAAAGCATTGTGATTGCAAATACACCAGAGCCAATCGGGCCAATCAATAAAGAGGACATAAAAGATAAATGTCCATGAGCAATCGCTTGCTGTCCTGCTATAGTAGACACGTCATGTATGATAATATAAATCAGTGTCGCGAGGCCACCTGCACCAAGAAAAACCCAATCAAAAAGAGCATGTCTTTTTTTATTGTTGTAAAAAGCTTCATAAAATTCTTGATATGATTTATCACTGTTATGTTCTAGTTTAAAACCATTCAAAGCAGCTCGTTTTGAGCCATCATCGACAAGACCGTCTACAATATTCCAGATAGGATCTTTAATTAAGATCAATAATAAGAGACCGAGTGGCAGGTTGCCACATAGTATGCCAATTGCTGTGATTATAGTACAAACGATATAACAGATGCGTAAGATATGATCGCTGTCAAAATATTGTTTTTTAGTAGTTGCTGCCACAATGATCCTTTTATTTCAATTGTAACACATGAACCTTAAAGTGTTCTGACTGGAATTAATGACGGAGTGTTGGTGTTTTATCTAGATTTGCTTTTATATCATTTACGTGCTTTTCGCAGTTGTCTAAAAGCTTGCCGAGTTCACCGCCTGGGTGTCTACCCAACATATTTCTTGCTTGTTTAACTAGACCACCTATAGGACCACCTTTTTCGGACTGTAGATTGTTGTTCTTTGCATTTTGAATATTCTCTAGTAACAATTCTAAATTGCCTGTATCTTTGGGGTCGCATTGTTGAATAGACGTCAATAAGTCTTTGAGCAAGTTAAGTTTACCTTTGTCTCCGCTCCACCCCTTCCAATCTCCTTTATCTTTATCCTGTACACCCTGCAAGGCTGTTTCAGATCCTAAACGTAAATTGATATAGGCTCTGAGGTCATTTTGAAAAAAAAATAACGGGTTAACATCATTTTTTACCAATACTCGCCTTAGAGCAGTAGCAAAACTCTTAATCTGTGTATCTTTAGATTGTTGGACCCCCATCACTGTGTTCATTTCATTGGATATAAGATCTAGAAACTTATCATCAGGCTCAGAACAAATAAATATTTCATCATTACGAAAAACCTCATTCAATACCCTGCCAATACCAGTGTCATCACAATTCTTTAAATTGATGAGGAATTTTTGTTCCAGGGGTTCTTTAGCTCCAGTTAAGGTAACATCATGTGCCAAATCATGGTCAATACAATGCGCTGTATTGGTGTTTGCATCATATAAAAAGTTATCTAGGTGACCATCACCGATGACCCTACCTGTTTTTAGAAATATTCTTATGCTTTCTTTACGTACTGCATTAATTACTGTTTTTTGTTTATCACTGCTTGCCTCCTTTGCTGTCGGGAATGGAAGGTATGGCATTTTTATGCTGGTATCTGGTATAAAACCATGCTGTTTGCCGAGCTCAGTTTGATGGAATACAACTTCCGCGTTACCAATCTCTGGCCGTTTACATGCGTTCCAAACTGCTGCATTTCTTTCGGCTATAGAACCCTTTTCCTCTGGCAATAATGGTCCTTTAGGTACTTTAATGACAAATTTGTTATCTTCATTGATATATACTTCATTAAAAGTACCCCCAGCAAAATATGTGAATTTTTCCTCCTCCTCCCCAACCAATATATATTTCTTTTCTGGCATGATAATGTAGTTCTCTTTATATATTCTATTATAGGTGATTAAGAGCATAGTATCAGAGCGCCACTATGATTGATTCAGAGCTCAAGCTGTGAGAGATGATTGGTCTTAAAGTTTTGTGACTGGAATTAATGATTGAGTGTTGGTGTTCCTGTTAGCCCTGCTTTTATATCATTTACGTGTTTTTCGCAGTTGTCTAAAAGCTTGCCGAGTTCACCGCCTGGGTGTCTACCGAACATATTTCTTGCTTGTTTAACTAGACCACCACCTTTTTCGGACTCTAGATTGTTGTTCTTTAATGTTGTAATTGTTGTTGTAAATGTGGTTAGACTGTCTTCGTTTTTAGGATCGCACTCTGAAAGCGCTTGCAATAAGCTTTTGAGCAAGTTAAGTTTACCTTCTTGTCTGTATTTACCCTTCCAATCTTTAAGCTCTACGCCTTGTACACCCTTTAAGCTTACGTCAGATCCTATACGTAAATCAACATAGGACCGTATTTTGGATTGTATATCGAATAATGGGTTAGGACATTCGCTATAAATCGCTTTATTTAGAACGTCAACATACTCCCTACGGCCTTCAATACTGTTCAACCTAAGATTTTTCCCCGATAGTTCAGTGAAGATCCTATTTATGCTCTCTTTTTGTACTGCTGGTATTTCAATAACATTATCTTTAGTTAAACGATACAACATAAGACCAACCTTGGTCACTTCATTTTCGTATGGAGAATAATTTGATTCCTTACTCCATTTAGCAGCCGTCAAAGCATCATGTGCATCACCATAATCAATACATTGCGCTGATTTGTTGTTCTTATCATATAAGAAGTTTGACATCTCACCAGGAACGATCTGACCTTTTGACAGAAAGATTCTTATGCTCTCTTTTTGTACTGCTGGTATTACATTTGGATCATAGTCTGTTCCTCCCGTCGCTGCCTGCTCTGCCGACGGGTGTCGAATATATGGCACTTTCACGGCGTAGACTTCTGTTGACTCCCTTCCCTCAAGATCCGTTGAATTGTAAGTTGCAGTGACTACGTTAGCAGTATCAACATCCCGACATTTGTTCCAATTATTGCTACACGTCTCTGCCACCTCCTTTTGCTGTTCTTTAGTAGTAAATCGAGGTAATTTAAGGATTGTCATTGTATCTTTATTTACAAAAATGTCGGAGGTGCTCCCTCCTCTAAAAAAATTATATTCTTTTCCATCATAAGTGATTGATGCCATCTTATGTGGGGGTTCAGTAAGACTAGCTGCGAGTGCTCCAAATAAATCTTTTTCTCTGCCTATGTAGGACATAATATATTTCTCTTTATATATTGATTATAGATGGTTAAGAGTAAAGTATCAGAGATTCAGTATAATTGATTCAGAGCTCAAGCTGTGAATGATGATTCGTCTTAAAGTTTTGTGACTGGAATTAAGCCCTGGGTGTTGGTGTTTCATTTAGCCCTGCTTTTATCTTATTTACG
>NZEV01000003.1 GCA_002690495.1 Legionellales bacterium
AAACGAGTATGTTGATATTTTTCCTTGAATGGCATTAAATGGAGTAGAATTTCTTTTTTTAAGAATAGAGCTGATTTCTTCCTCAATATTTTTAATTGATGAGAGTGCGATCGCATCCTGTTGATCATGTGTCCATTGTTCAATAAACTCATTACTGTTTTTTAATTCTTCTGCAATGAGCTCAGCCTTAAGATCTAATTTTTCGGAAGTTTTTTCAATGAGTTTTGTTCTAGGCACCCAACAATGTCCATGTTGTGAAAATTCCTCAAGCATATAAACGATACCGGCATTAATCCTTAGGGATGAATCTTTTTTTATACCGAGAGACAAGGCGATTTTATCACAGATGATAAAACCAAATCCCATTAAATCATAACTTAAACGGTATGGGTTATTTTTAATGATGGATATCGTTTCGATACCATAAAAATTAAATATTTTTTCAGATTTATTAGGTGAAATACCAAGCGATTGCATAAATAGTATACTTTCTTGAGATGTGGCATCCTTTTCTAACGACTGAATAATGCTCTCATATTTAGATTTTCCAATACCGTTAACTTCAAGAAGTTTTTTAGGTTGCTCGTTGATAATGGATAATGTTTCTCGTCCAAATTGTTCTACAATCGATTGAGCAAGATTTTCACCAATTCCCTTAATTCTACCACTACTTAAGTATTTAATAATATTTTCAGGTTCCTTAGGTAAACATATTTCAATGAGAGCTGCTTTGAATTGTTTACCAAATTTTTGATCTACTATCCATTCTCCATGAGAGTTTAAAATTAATCCTGGTTTTGGATCTTTAAAATGTCCAATAACATCAACTTCAATATGTTTGAGTTTACATCTTAGAACACAATAATAATTTTGATCATTATAGAAAATGACTTTATCTATTAAAAGGTTGAGAAGCTGCACTTGTTATCCTAAAAAAAAAAGCGGACTAGGCCGCTTTTTAAAAAATTGATCAAAAGGATTAATTACCTTCTTTCACTTTCTTTTTCCATTTGGAACCAGCTTTAATTGTCAGCCTTTTTCCAGCAGCGATCATTACTTTTTCTCCTGTTCGAGGATTTCTAGCTTCTCTTGCAGGTTGATCTACTACTTTAATTCCAAGGTAGCCGATGCAGTTGATATTGTTACCTTCTGCAGTTTCTGAAGCTAAAACTTCAAAAAACTCATCAATAACGCTGCCAGTTTGAGACTTGGGTATGCCTAATTTCTCAGCTACTTTTGCGACAATGTCGCCTTTATTTAATGTTTCGCCCATATTTACTCCTACGTTTAATAAAGGTTCGGAAAACCATTTAGATGTGATCAAGCTATCACATAATTTTTTTAATATCAAATAAAATAAGGGATTTCTTGCATGTTTAAATAATAATTAGCAAAAATATAGTTAAAAAATAACAATAACACACCAATTTGGTTTTTTATTATGAGTTATTTTATGACAAATTTTCTAATTTTTGTTATAATGTTTTCAATGGATTTTAGATGTATGTGTGAATTAAGCATAGGATAGTGAGATGTTAGAAAATATTAATTATAGTGAATATAAACAAGATATTAAGAGAGTTATTTACGACGGACAAATTATTTTGATGAATACCCGAAGAGATGATTCGCTGAAACCAGCTGTTGTAATTGATATAGACGAAACAATTTTATCAAATTATCAATATATACTAGATCATGACTCCTTAGATGATTTAAATCATTTTTGCTCATGGCAGTCACTTGGGTTATGTAAACCGATTGAACCTGTTGTGGATTTTTATCATTGGTTAATTAATCATAATTTCAATGTATTTTTTGTAACAGCAAGAAATTACGATCTTAAAGTTGCGACTTATGAGAATCTTGCTAAAATAGGAGTAACTAATTGGACTGGAATTTATTTTAGAGATGAAAAAAAATGGCCATCTACTAAGTTATATAAAGCTAGTCAACGAAGAGAGATATTTTCAAATGGTTACCAGATTTTGCTAAATATTGGAGATCAACCCACCGATTTTGAGGGTGGTTTTGCCGAACATCATTTACAAATTCCAAACCCATTTTACTTGGAATCAAAATTACCGTGGAAAAAACAACCTATTCATTAATCCCAATTTTTTTCTTAATTATTCAAACAATATTTGCAAATCATTCGATTGATGACGTGTATCAATATATTCACGTCTTAGATAAAAATAAATCTCAATTGATGCTCGTATTTGACATTGATGATACAGTTCTCTCAAATAAAGAGTTTATAAATTTTCATGGAGAATTTAGCATACCTAATATTAATGCTAATCATCATCGAGCAAATTTATTGCAAATGAGGGAATCTCACGAATTATATCGATGGGCAGTCAATAACCATATCAAGGTCGCTTTTCTTACTTATCGCTGTGAATCAGCAAGATTGCCTACAATGAAAAACCTCTATCAGCAAGGTTACCGTTACTGGGATCAGTTAATTTTGTTTCAAGAGCCTTGTAATTATCATGAAATTAGTGCCATGCGTTATAAGTCAAATGAAAGAAAAAAATTGTCTGAACAGGGATATTATATTGTTGCCTCTATTGGTGACCAGGTCAGTGATTTACAAGGTGGTTTTGCCGATTTACAAATCAAGCTTGATGATCCTGGATATCAAACTAAGTAGTTTCTTAATATGGCTTTATAAATTTCTGTAAGATCAATCAGGTCTTTCACAATAACATTTTCATGAATTTGATGTGCTGATTCATTAATAGGACCAAATTCTACAATTTCTTTCACATATGGGCTAATAAAGCGCCCATCTGAGGTGCCTCCATTTGTTTTTATGGAAGGTTTAAGACCATATTTATTTTCAATAATCGAATTAATTTGTTGAGTTAATACACCCTGAGTACTGTAGAAAGGCATTGCTGACTCAATCCAGCTCGTTGTGTAATCGATTGTAATATTTTCAATGATTGCTTTTGTAATCGATTTAATTTCATCAGAATGAATACTTGGATTATATCTCCAATTCACATGTGCTATTGCATTTTCAGGAGTTTGATTAAAGGTTTCATTACCTGAGTGAATCATAGCCGTACTAATATGACTTTTTGGGAAATCTGGATACTCATTTCCCCAAGATAAATCATTTAAGCTCATTAATACTTTTAGTATTTTATCAATAGGATTATCGATGTTATTTGGATATGCAACATGTCCAGACTTCCCATGAATCTCTAATTTCAAATTTAATGAACCTCTTCTGCCTACTTTTACAACATCGCCCATCATCTGTTCGCAAGTTGGCTCACCAATTAATGCGGATTGAATTCGACTAATGTTCTCTTTTTCTCTTTTAACAACATACTTTGTGCCAAATTTTGCGTCACCTTCTTCATCACTTGTTAATATTAATGCAATATTTGGTGGGGTTTGCTCTTCACAAAGTTGGCCTATTGCACATATCATCGCACTGATACTGGCCTTCATATCACATGCGCCACGACCAATAATTCTGCCATCTTCTTCTCTGGCACAAAATGGATCATTATTCCATTCTTCGATATCTGCAGGCACTACGTCCGTATGACATAAAAAAAGTAAAGTGTTATGGCTACAGGCTTTTCTAGTGATCCAATGGTTAGTTACACCATGTGTCGAATATGATTTGATCTGAAAGCCTAAATTTGAAAGATTTTCAACAATAAACTTTTGACAGTGATCATCATTAGGAGTGACTGATTTAAAGCTGATTAATTTTTTAAGAAGTTTCACAGGATTATTAAAGTCAATCATTTTTTGAAATTTATCATTTTTAAAGTTTTATCTCAATAAAATTTATTTCTTGAAATTCTTGGAAAGAGTACCATATAAATTCTGTAATAAATTATTTAACTTAAATAGAGGATTAAATTATATGAGCATTAAACCATTAAATGATCGTGTTCTAGTGAAAAAAGCAGATCCCGAAACTAAAACTAGTGGCGGAATTATTGTTACTGATCCAAAGGAAAGTCAACTCGGTGAAGTGGCCTTTTGTGGACCAGGTAAGATTGGTGACGATGGTAAACATCAACCAATGGAAGTCAAACCAGGTGATAAAGTGATTTATGCACAATATTCTGGTTCCGAAGTAACCATAAGTGGTGAGAAATTTTTAGTAATGCGTGCAGATGACATTGTCGGTATCGTAGGTTAATCAACATTAAATAAAGAGGTAAAAAATTATGGCTAGTGATATTATATTTGGACAAGAAGCTTATTCAAAAATATTTGAAGGTGTTGATGGTCTAGCAAATGCTGTATGTGTGACATTAGGTCCTATGGGACGTTGGGTCGTATACGATTCAGAATTTGGTGGTCCAAAAATAACGAAAGATGGTGTTACTGTTGCAGATCACATCTCATTTAAAGATAAACAAGCTAATGCAGCTGCTCAAATGCTTAAAGGCGTAGCAAAAAAAACTAATGATACAGCAGGTGATGGAACCACTACTGCGACCGTGTTAGCGAGAATTATTGTTCGTGAGGGGATTAAAGCTGTTTCTGCGGGTATGAATCCAGTTGATATTAAACGTGGCATAGACATGGCAGTTAAGTTTGTTAATGACGAATTAACAAGTATTGCAAAGCCATGTACTGATGAAAAGTCTATTTCTCAAGTTGGTACGATATCAGCAAACTCAGATCATGAAGTCGGTGAAATGATTGCAAAAGCAATGTCTGTAGTTGGTAAAGAAGGTGTAATTACTGTAGAGGAAGGTAATAGTCTAGATAATGAACTTACGACTGTTGAAGGTATGCAGTTTGACAGAGGATATTTGTCTCCATACTTTGTTACGAATCAGCAAAGCATGACAGTTGAAATGGATAATCCTTGTATATTGATGGTGGATAAAAAAATCAGCAATATTCGAGAACTTATTCCATTACTAGAAGGTATTGCAAAAGCGGGTAAACCACTTCTAATTATTGCTGAAGATGTTGAAGGTGAAGCGCTTGCTACTTTAGTGGTTAATAATATGCGTGGAACTGTTAAGGTGTGTGCAATTAAAGCACCTGGTTTCGGTGATAGAAGAAAAGCGATGTTACAAGATCTTGCTGTACTTACCTCTGGAGAGGTCATTGCAGATGAAGTTGGATTAAAACTGGAAGAAACAACAGTAGAACAACTTGGTACATGTAGAAAAGCCATTGTCACTAAAGAGAACACAACTATTGTAGATGGTTCAGCTAATGAAGCAGATATTCATGCCAGAATTGACCAGATTCGAAATGAGATGCAACATTCAGATTCAGATTATGACAAGGAAAAGCTTCAAGAAAGATTGGCTAAGTTATCTGGTGGAGTTGCAGTCATTAAAGTTGGTGCAGCCACGGAAGTTGAAATGAAAGAGAAAAAAGCTCGAGTAGAAGATGCGTTAAACGCTACGAAAGCAGCTGTCGAAGAGGGCATTGTGCCTGGTGGTGGTGTTGCTTTAATTCGAGCAGCTAAAGCATTAAAAGGAAAAGCAGGCGCTAATCAAGATCAGACTGTAGGAATTCGATTAATTGAAAAAGCCCTACAGGCACCCTTAAGACAGATTGTTGATAATGCAGGTGAAGATGCTTCTGTTGTTGTTAATGAGGTTATGAATAAGAAAGGTAATTATGGCTATAATGCTGCTACAAATGAGTACGGTGATATGGTTGAAATGGGTATTATCGATCCAGCGAAAGTGACTAGAAGTGCTTTGCAAAACGCTTCATCAATTGCATCCATGATGATTACTACAGAGTGTCTCATTACTGATGAACCAAAAGATTCATCTGATGGTGGTGCCGGAGCAGGTGCTATGGGTGGTGGTATGCCTCCAATGGGTGGCATGGGCGGTATGATGTAATCATCACTGTATCACAAAAAAAACCTGCATTAGAGCAGGTTTTTTTTTGGTTGAAAAATGTAATTAAATAGTTCATTATAATTTAAGTAAATTGAGGATGCGTTATTAAACTTATCGATAAATATTTTAGAGAAGATCCGCCTAATTTAGACGAGATCTTTAAATCCTTTTCAAAACGTTTTAAACAAAAGAATGCACATTCATCAAAAAAACCAGATAATGATTCTCCTCTCGGTTTATTCATTGGGATTGCATGTGTTCTGTTCATTTTATGGTTCATATCTGGCATCAATATCATTCCTCCCACAGATCGAGGGGTCGTGCTAAGATTTGGTGCATATAACCGTACTTTGCAACCTGGACCAAATTGGGTCCCTGCAATCATTGATTCTGTAAAGTTAGTGAATGTAACAAGAGACTATACGTTAAAACAAAATGCAGAAATGTTAACCAAAGATAAAAATATTGTTGATGTTGAACTTTCAATAGTATTCAGAGTAATTAACCCGAAGAGGTATTTGTTTAATGCCGTTAATCCTTTAGACTCTGTTAATCAAGCTACGGCAAGTGCGCTCCGCCAAGTTGTTGGTAATACGACACTGGATGGAATATTAACTCAGGAAAGAGCTGAAGCACGTAATGAAATTGATAAACAAATAAGGGAAACAGTGGACTCTTACAATATCGGAATTGAAATAATTGACGTTAACCTTGAACCTGCAAAACCACCAGAGCAGGTTAGTGCTGCGTTTGATGATGCAATTAAAGCACTTGAAGATGAAAAAAGGTATATTAACGAAGCAAAAGCCTACAGAGAAAAAGTACTCCCATTAGCTAGAGGTACTGCCCGCCGTATTCTTGAAGAAAGTCAGGCTTATGAATTGAGTACGGTTCTTGAAGCAAGAGCACAAGTAGCAAATTTCTTAGCGATTTATAAAGATTATGAAAAGTATCCTGGAATTATTGGAGATAATATTTACTATACTAAATTATCAAAAATCTATAGTAACCTTAATAAGGTACTAATCGATTTACCTAAAAATCAAAATCCACTCTTATTTTTACCATTGGAGAAAATGATCGGTAATCAATCAAATATTGATTCTACTATCAATAAAAGCCATCATGCTTCATCAACCTTTTTTTCTAAGGCAGACACTCAATGAACGGTAAAATGAATAACATAATTGCAATTATATTGGCTTTGTTACTTCTTCTAGTATTTAGTTCTATCTTTATTGTTAAAGAAGGCAATAGAGCATTCTTAATAAGATTAGGTGATATTGTTAAGGTTAATGACCAACCTGAAATTTATAACCCAGGTTTACATTTTAAAATCCCTTTTATTGATCGTGCTAAAATCATTGATATCCGCTTACAATCATTTGAGGAACCATCATCTAGGATTCTTACCAGTGAACAAAACTATATGGTCATTGTTGATTATTATGTTAAATGGAAGGTTGTCGATTTAGTTAAATTCTATGTGAGAACAGGTGGTCGTACGGATACAGCAGAAAGGCTGATTCAACAAAAAATTAATGATACTCTGCGTGCTGAGTTTGGACGTAAGAAAATTACTGAAGTAATATCTGGTGAAAGAAGCAATATTATGGATTACATGAAAACTGTAACAAATAAAAGAGCATCTGAAATTGGTATAGAAATTATTGATGTCAGAATTAAAAAAATTGATTTACCGCAAGAAGTAAGTTCTTCAGTCTTTGAAAACATGAGAGCTGATAGACAGCGTGTTGCGACTAAACATAGATCTGATGGAAAAGCTGCTGCTGAGAAATTAAGAGCTGAAGCTGACAAAGAGTCAACATTGATCATTGCTGAAGCAAAAAAAGATGGTGCAAAATTACGTGCTGATGGAGATGCAAAAGCGGTAAAAATATTTAGTTCCTCATACTCAAAAAACAAAAATCTTTTTGAGATATTGAGAAGTTTAAGTGCTTACGAAGAAAGTCTAAAACAATCTAATTCAACTGTTGTATTAAGTTTAGAATCTAAGTTTTTTTCTTTAATGAAACAACCTAAATAATTTTAATGATAAGAGTTAAAAAATGAGCGACAAATGGAACCTTAATCCCAATATATCTATCGCAGCTGGAGAGGATACCTCAAAGGATGAATTTGCTGTAACAAATTTCGAACCAATTCCATTGTCCTTTGCATACATTATATCTTCTTTATTCGCATTGTCTTATGCATTTTTATCTTTTTCTATGATGAGTTCAGTATTAGTGCTTTTCTCTATTAGTCTTCCAAGTACATTAATTGCTTTTTTCTCAGTTTTGACTGGAATAACATATGCTACAATATCAAATAAAAAGGCACAGCATCTTGTTCACTATTTTTTTGTTTATTTGAATGGCCTTCAAGAACTAGATGTTCAAAAAACATTGATTCTTATTGTAGGCTTCTTTATCGGGCTATTTATATCTTACAATCTAGCACTTGAATTTTCTTTTTTCTGGCCAGTTATTTTCTCAGATTTATCTTTTACCTTTTCTATTATATCTTCATTTAGCTTTTTCATAATCTTTTTTGATAGTGTTGTTGAATTAGTTGAAGAGTTTAAAGGTGCTGATTTTAATCCCTTTGAAATAATTGCAATACTTTCTTCTCTATCAGTATTTGCTTTAACTTTCTTTATCACAGGACCACTCCACTTAGCAGTAGCTTTTTCATTGTTGGTAGGATTAACGTCTGTTGTCATATCTGATTATACAACAAATAAACATTCTATATTTACTTCATTTGAACGTGCAATCCTAAAATATTTAGCACTTGTCTTTCATTCATTAGGTGAGGGTGCTGTGGTTAGAGGTTCTTCACCATCCATTGTTCAAAAAATTGCTGGATTGTTTACTAGTGTATCGGAAATTGTCTGTGATTATGATTCGGTAAACGGAGATAGTAGGTATTATCTTAACTATAAACTACAAAAAAATAATTATGCCTGTTTAATATTCGATTCAGAAGGTCGTTATATTGAGTCTGAATCATTTATTTTAGATTCTAAAAATCCAGATGATCATTTTATAAAAGAATCGATTGCAAAGAAATTTAATTATAACGTTAAAAAGCTTTTGGACAATATTGATTTATATAGACATAAAAAAATGTACATGATCTCTTTAGATAAAAAGTTCATTTTTGCTTCAAATTCACGTGATAATTTCGGACATATTAACCTAAAATCAGATATATCAGATATAAAAGAAAGTGCGAAAATCCCGCTTCTTAATGAGGAAGTGTTTAACTCTCCAATCCATAATGAGTCTGGTTTTCATAAACCATCCCTTTTCTTTAGTATTGCTTCTTTTGGTTATGGTTTATATTTATACAACTTACTACCATTAATATTTTACTGTTCTGGATTATGCTTTTTATGGTCACTAATTACCATTACAAATCACTCTAGTTCTGTTGGTCAGGTGAAGCCTTTAGATTTATCACATAAACATGGATTTAACTATTTGCCATTTTATAATCGTCTCTTTTTTAGTGAAAATAGGATTACATCTTACCCTTTAAGAATGATTATTACATTATCATGTTTTTTCTTTGCTATATTTTCTTCATATCACTTACCTATATTTATATTTTCTAATGTCTTTCTTAATAGCTTTTTACAATTTTCAATCACATATTATTTATTTAAGGAAATTTTAAGTTTTTCTATTTGGATTTATCACGAAGATTCAGAACAGAAAAATTATGATATACAACGTTTTAATAATTACTTTTTTAGTTTTGATTTTATATTCAATATATTCAAGATGACACTGGTGACACTAATTTCCTCTATGATTGGTATTAATGGTGGCTATGAATTTGTGACACATACACAAGATCTTCCTCAAGCTTTTCATAATATTTTTATCACGATATTTATATTTTTTGCCTGGATGACGGAAGGTGTATTTCTTAATGATAATCTTACTTCTGCTATACAATCAAAAGAATCTTCAGATATTAAACCTTTACAAATGAGTGAGGTTCATTCATCTTCTCCAGACTCATCAATAAATAGTAATTATTATCATTTTGTTCCTTAAAATATATTGTTTAACTCATCGATTTTTGTTTTGTGGTCATCCTTAATCGGAATCTCAATACTGTTATTTGGTCGGTACCTAACATTAATTTTCGAGTGAAGATCTAATATCATATTATTATCAGTGTTATTATTTTCCTTAAATTGAATGATAATGGCATTCTTCATTATTTTTAATTCTATTGCATGATAATTTGATAATTTAATTAAAAGTTCATGTGTTAGCATAAGATACTCTACACTTTTTGGAAAAGCACCATAGTTATATTGAAGTTGTTTTTGAATACGACCTAATAATTGTGCATCAACACAATCAGCTATTTTTTGATAATATTCTAAACGAATATTTGTATCTTCAATATAATCATTTGGAATAATCATATTAATACACGATGTGAGCTGTGTTTTTTGAATATTTATTTCTGTTGTAATGCTTAATGATTTACATGCTTGTTTGAGCATGCTTAAGTAAAGATCATAACCAATGCCTTTTATTACGCCGCTTTGCTCTTTTCCAAGAATAGATCCACCACCTCTGATTTCAAGATCTTGTACTGCAAGATGATAGCCACTGCCAAGTGATTTTAAATATTCAATCGCTTTTAGACGTAACTTAGCATTTTTGGTTAGATACTGATAATTAGGTACAAGAAAATAAGCATATGCTTGTCTTTTTCCTCGTCCAACTCGTCCCCGAAGTTGATGTAATTGAGACAGTCCAAATTTATCTGAACGAGTAATAATAATTGTATTGGCATTATGAATATCAATACCACTTTCTACTACAGTTGTTGTAACTAATAAATTGATATGGTGCATACTAAATGCATACATTACTTTATCTTGATCCGCTTGTTTCATGCGACCGTGTAACACCCCGGTCTGTGCATGAGGATGCTTCGTTTCTAAATAATCTGCTACTTTATTAATTGTACTAATATCATTGTGAATATAGTAAACTTGACCTCCTCTGTGGAATTCTCGTTGAAGCGCTTGAATAATCATTGCTTCTGATTCCTCGTATATTTTTGTAATTATTTCTTGTCTATTTACAGGTGGTGTCGTAATGAGGGAGATATCTCTTAAAGCAGATAATGCAAAATTTAAAGATCTTGGTATTGGGGTTGCGCTCATTGATAATGTTTCTGCTGCTGGAAATTTTGCTCTGATTGCTTCTTTATCTTTCACTCCAAATCGATGTTCTTCATCAATAATGAGTAAGCCAAGTTTTGAAAATTGTTGAATACGTCTAATTGCAGCATGTGTTGCAATAACAATATCAGTACGATCAAGTGATGTGTTTTTTTCAGATGCTGTTAACAGTGAAATATTTACGGGATATTTTGAAAAACGGTCTAAGAAATTTGATAAATGTTGTTTTGCTAATAAAGTTGTTGGGGTTAAGATCAAGACTTTAGTCTTATTATATACTGTAATAAATGCAGCTCTCATAGCGACTTCTGTTTTTCCAAAGCCAACATCCCCACAGATGAGTCTATCCATGACTTTAGGAGATTGCATATCTAGTTCAATCTCCTTAAAACATTTTTTTTGATCATGTGTTGGTTCGTAACAGAAATCATTGCAAAAATCACTATATTCACTCGGTATGGCATATTGATGGCCTTTGGTATTTTCTTTCATTGCCTGTATTTTTAGAATTTCAGCTGCATAATCATAAGTGATTTTTTTGGCTTTGCTTTTTGTTTTAGACCAACTCTTTGAACCTAATCTATTTAATTCAAGATGTTCGTCTGTTTTATATGGCGAAATTAAGTGAAATTGATCAATAGAGATATAGAGTTGATCATTTTGGGCAAATTTTAAAATAATAAATTCTTGTTGATGAAGCTCTTTTAAACCTTGATATATTGCAACGCCATGATCTTCATGTATCACATAATCATTTACTTTTAACTGGCTAATTGATGAAATTCCCTCTTTATTTTCGGAGATCTTCATTTTTGGTGCAAAATAGTGATAATCTGGCAGTACAGTGATGTTGCCAATATTAGTTTGCCAATGGCAATTACCTTCGATAATCGAAATATGACTTTTATTAATTTCTTCTTGATGAAAATCTTTGATAATTTGTGTTTTTATTTGGCGATCTTTAAAATATTCATGACATCTGATGGCTCTTTGCGACGAGCTACAACTGATTAAGAAGTGATTTTCAGGGTGCGCTTTTATAAATTCTAGATCAATATGTTGATCCGTCTGGTTATCTTTAGGGACATATTTTTTATAGTTTGTATTTATGATGTATTCAGCAAGTAAGTCAGCTGGTTTTGAAGAGGGAATACTGTCTAAATGGGTATTCTTCTCTATATTTTCTTGGAGTAAGTCATGATATTGACTCATCACCAATTGATAGTTTTCTGGCAACCAGATAGTTGGTTGTTCTTTGAAATAATCAAGGATTGTGCTTAATTGGTCATAGATGAGTGGCAGTAGTTCATATAATCCCTCAATTGGAATACCTTCAGAGAGCATTTTATATTCATTTTTATCTTTTGCATGATCCTCGATATCACACCAATATTGACATAATTTATTTCTTTGTTCTTGATTGAGTATGACTTCTTTACATGGAAATAAGTGAATCTTTTCTTCTGATAAAAAATACTTCTGTTCTTTAAAATCATACTTCCAAATGTGGTCAATGACATCGTCATCCCATTCAATTCTAAATCTACCATTAGGTGTTTGAATTTCTAGTAGGTTTCCTAAACGATTGAAGTCACCAACACCTAGTACTTCATTGACTTGCTGATAATCAAGCGTAGATGCAATATAGCATAATTTTTCTAGTGAATAAGGGTCTCCCTTTTGAAAATATCGAACCATTAATTCGATATATCCTTTCGGAGGCAGTTTCAGCAACGCATTTCTGATTGTGCTAAATACTATTTTAGGATGATCATGCAACATGACCGATAGTGACCGAAATCGTTCATAGATAATATGATCTGGAATAAACTCTCTTGAGTAAGGGATTGTATCACGGTCTGGAAATATAATAGATGACAAATCTTTATTTGCGAATAAATTATATGCTTCGTAAAGTTGTTGAACGTCACTCGATCGATCTAATAAAACCAAATGATATTGGTCAGATGTCGCTAAATGATGTGCTAATTGACCAAAGTTCACTAATTTTCAGGATCTTCATCTAAAAATGAGGTGAGATGCTCAGCGCGACTTGGGTGTCTTAATTTTCTTAAAGCTTTAGCTTCAATTTGTCTAATTCTTTCCCTGGTAACATCAAACTGTTTTCCAACTTCTTCAAGAGTATGATCTGTATTCATTTTTATACCAAAACGCATACACAGTACTTTAGCTTCTCTTGGTGAAAGTGTAGCAAGCATATCATTTACAGCTTCTTTCAGACCAGCAATTGTGGCTGCATCAACTGGAAGCTGTGCATTTTTATCAACAATGGTGTCTTTGATTCGTGAGTCATCTTCATCTGCATCGTTTGAAGCACTCAGTGGGTTTTCAACTGATACTGGATCCTTTGCAATGCGTTGTACTCTACGTATTTTATCAATGGACATTTCCATCTCTTTACTGAGCTCTTCAGGTGTTGGTTCGCGCCCTTTTTCTTGTAGGAATTGTCTTGAAATTCTATTTAATTTATTAATGGTTTCAATCATGTGAACAGGAATACGAATTGTACGTGCCTGATCTGCAATAGAGCGGGTGATTGCTTGTCTTATCCACCATGTTGCATATGTTGAAAATTTATATCCTCTACGATATTCAAATTTATCAACAGCTTTCATTAACCCGATATTCCCTTCTTGAATGAGATCAAGAAATTGTAATCCTCTATTCGTGTATTTTTTGGCAATAGAAATCACTAATCGTAGATTAGCTTCAATCATTTCTTTTTTTGCCTTTTGCATTTTTGTCTCACCAACTTTAATTTGCTTATTGATTTCTCTGAGCATCTTCAAGGAAAGCTCATGTTGGTTTTCTATCTCATTTAAGGTTTTTAAATATTTCTTAATGTGATTTAGATGACTATGCTTACTTCCCTTACACAAATCAAGAATCATTTTATTGTATTCAATACTCTTAAATGCATGGATGATCTCTTTTTTGGGTGCGATATCATTTTTTAGCATCACATCAATTATTTTTTTCTCATTAGCTCTGATGTCTTCAATGATCGAATTCAGTTTTTTAATGATTCGATTATGTACTCTGTTAGATAATTTAAATTGATTAAAATAATCTATGACCAGGCTGTAGTCATCTTCCAGTAACAACTGTTCTAATCGCTTGAATTTGACTCTGAAAATGATTGGATCTATGAAGTTTTCTTGTGGTCCTTGATCTGTTTCAGTGTCTTCTGGTTCCTCATCTTCTGCAATTTCTTCATTTTCATCTGTATCAGGTATTTCACTCAATATCTTCTCTTCAACTTCATCAAGCTGTGCAAATTCTGGGTTGAAAAAGCCATTAATGATTTCTGATATTCTTTGTGAATCGTAAGCCACCTTATTAAACAGCTCGATGGTAAACTTGACAAAGTCTGGGTTCATTGCAATGCCTTTAACAACCATCTGATTACCAAGCTCAATTTCTTTTGCAATACGTACTTCACCTTTACGATCAAGTAGATCAATAGAGCCCATTTCTAACATGTATCTTTTAACATGGTCAGGACCAGCTGTGATATTGGATTCAGCTTCTAATTCTTTTTCGTTTTCATCATAATTGATATTGTCTTCATCAGAGTCAATCACTCTACATGTAATATTATCATTTTCTAATTTGACTTGATCAATTACTTCTTTGACTTCTTCAAGAGTGAGCTCTTCTTGAATGCACTCAGTCAGCTGTTCTATGCTGATGATCCCTTGTTTTTGTTGCGCATCAAGTAAAGCAAACTTTATTAGATCGTAGCTTGTTTGTTCTCCATCATTTATTTGTGGTTCGTCAGGGATTTTTGCTGACATATAATACCTCTATATTGACTTGTCCAAATGAAAAATTTAACACTTATTTAGGATTTTATCAATGTTATTCTTCTACATTGAAAATTATAGCACATATACGCTACGTATAATTGATTTCTTCAATCAGTTTTATTAATTCATCTCTTTCTTTTTGGCTTAACTTTCTCTCTTTTGAAAGTGCTATAATGGCTTCTTTTTTCTTTGTTTTATAGTATCTACCTATTTTTTCAATACCTGCGACAAGCTCTAATTGTTGTTGTTCATTAGTAATTTGAATACCTCGTTTGAATAAGAATGCTAATTTTTTTTGAGTAGATTGATTTCTACAGTGCTTTATAATTTTGTCGTAAGAATCTAAATGTTCATCAAGTACTTTTTTTACAATAATTTGCAATAGTCGCACAGGTTTATCTTCTATTGAATAGCTGACAAGTTGTTTTATTTGAGTATCCTCTATGGTTTTTAGAATAGTTGGGTTGCAAATGATGATCGCAATGATTTCGTCAATCCAAGAGGTTTGTATATTAGTTAAGATTTTTGCAACAGGTTTTCTTTGGTAAAGCTGTTCTAAACCATCGTTCATCATACTTTTCTTAAAATCTAGATCTTTGATTTGATCCGTATGGTCTTTTAATTCTTGCCGATATCGACTTTTCTCAATCGCACGTGACATATCTCTTTTCGAAAGTAAATTTTTAATGATAACATTACAAACATCATCACTATTGTCAATCAATTCTATAAAGGCAGATTTAGAATATTGACTCAGGAAACTATCTGGATCATGTTGATCTGGTAAGTTGAGAATGTTAATTTCACAATTTGGACCCAGTAATGGTAAGCACATTTTGGCAGCCTTGAGTGAAGCTCTTACACCTGCACCATCCCCATCAAAACATAGTGTGATCTTTGATGCTACTTGAATTAATTTTTGTAGATGTTCTGTTGTGAAGCTCGTACCAAGTATGGCTACCGCATTATGAATACCATAGTTCGATAATTGAATAACATCCATATAGCCTTCTACAACAATTAGATCTTTTTTTTGAGGAATGAAATTAAGTCCATAAATAGATTGGCGTTTATGGAAATATTTAGTTTCAGGAGAATTAATATATTTTGGTTGAAAGTCTTCTTGTAAAGTTCTACCACCAAAAGCAATGACTTGATTTAGGGAATTAAAGATAGGAAAAATTACTCTGTTCGAAAATCTATTTTTTTGAGTGTCTGGATTGATAACACCAATATGAATTAAGTCATTAATTGAACAGGATAGTATCTTACATAAACGGTTAATTGGTATAGTTGGCATAAACCCAATAGAGAATTTGTCAATGGTGTCAGAATGAAGAGCACGTTGATGAAGATAACCTTTGGCTTTGTGGTTTAATTTAAATTGAGTTTGGCACCAGTTTTTAATATTTTCAAGGAGTGTAAGGCCTGGATCTTCTGATTGATGAGTATCGATACCTAATTCTTGGGCTAATTTTTCAACTGCCTGTACAAAAGTTAACTTATAATATTGAATATAAAAATCTATCGCTTTCCCGTGAGCGTGACATCCAAAACAGTAATACATGTTTTTTTCATCTGAAACTGTGAAAGAGGGTGTTTTTTCATTATGAAAAGGACATAACCCCTTGTAGTTTCTACCATTCTTTTGTAACTTTACAGCCTTTTCGATGATTTGGACGATATTAGAATGGGTATTGATTTGGTTGAGTAATTCTTTGGAGTATCTGTTAGACACAAAAATTAATCTGCGTTGTAGCGTTCTCGAGTGCTTTTCTTATTTTGACGTTTGTAAGCAGCTGCTTTTGCTCTGCGCTTCATTTCTGACTTGGTAATATGATATTCAAGCGCTTTCATCTGTTTAGGTATCCCAAGCTTTTCGCATAATCTCTTCAATCTTCTAATTGCGATTTCAACAACACCATTACATTTGCTTACATCTATTGTTGGCATATTTTCTCCAGTTTGTAATCCTAAGATTCTACTCTCTTTGAGTTTAAAAGTCTAGCATATGAATCAATATTATTGACTAAATCATCTGTAGAGAACAAATTTTATGGAAAATCATGGGTTTGCTAAAATTACACTATGTTGTGGTTATAATTGATTGATTGGCACAACATATTGACGTATAGTGGATTTAGAGGTGAGAAATTATGAGTGTTAATGCAAAAGTTAAAGAACAATCAACTGAGGATGTATTTAAAAATCTCAGAGTAAAGAAGAGAGACGGTCGAGTAGTCCAATTCAATATATCCCTAATTAAACAGGCAATAGAGAAGGCATTTGTGTCAACACAAGGATACGATGTTTCTCGTTCTGACGAAACAGTAGAGATTATTGCAAGTGTTATTGATTCCTTTACTGCATCATTTTTAGATGGCAAATCAGATCCCAGGTTACCGATTGATATTGAGTTGATCCAAAATAAAGTTGAATACTCCTTGATGCGTAATGCCCCCGAGGATGTAGCAAGATCATATATTTTATATAGACATGAACGAAACACTGAAAGATTGAATCAGGGTGATGATAGTGCTATCGAAATTCAGGACGGAAATAAAACCATCAGTTTAAATTTGAATAAGATCGTTAATGAATTGAAACCCTTATCAAATAATATAAATGTTGATCTCGAAAAGCTTGCAAAATCAATTAAGTCTAATTTGTATCAAGGTGCATCAATAGAAGATTATAAAAAATCACGAATTATGTGTGCAAGATCTGAAATTGAAAAAGAGCCTGATTATAGTTTTTTGTGTGCACGGATCCTTAACCAAGATTTAAGAGAGATGGTTTGCAAGCGTCTTGCTTTAAATAACGATGCTCCCATTTCAGATATTTTTCTCAAGTCGCTCGAGTTTGGCGTTAATCATGATTTGATGGATGAAAAGTTACTTAATTTTGATCTTGTGGAATTAGGAAAACATCTTCAAGAGTCAAGAGATAATCAGTTTCACTTTTTAGGCTTGCAGACTCTATACGATCGTTATTTTATTCACTGGAATCAGGATCGCTTTGAACTCCCTCAAACATTTTTCATGAGGGTAGCAATGGGTTTATCTCTCAAAGAAGATCAACCAACACAAAGAGCAATAGAATTTTATAATCTAATATCTACTTTTACCTTTATGCCATCTACTCCTACGTTGTTTAATTCCGGCACATGTAGAAGTCAATTATCGAGTTGTTATCTCACTACTGTGCCGGACCATTTAGATGGTATTTATGCTGCATTGAAAGATAATGCTAATTTATCAAAGTATGCAGGCGGATTAGGGAACGATTGGACTAATGTTCGTGGATCTGGTTCTAAAATTAAAGGGACTAATGGTATTTCCTCTGGTGTTATCCCATTCCTAAATGTTGCTGATGCAACTGCAGTCGCGGTAAACCAAGGTGGAAAACGTAAAGGTGCTGTTTGTGCTTATTTAGAATCATGGCATATGGATATAGAGGATTTCCTTGAGTTAAGAAAAAACACAGGAGATGACCGTCGTAGGACACATGATATGAACACAGCAAATTGGGTACCAGATTTGTTAATGAAGCGTGTTTTGAATAACGAGCAATGGACATTGTTTTCTCCTTCTGACGCGCCCGATTTACATGATCTATATGGGGAAGCATTTCAAGAAAAATATGAGCATTATGAACAGTTGGCCCAAAAAGGAGAAATACCACACAGACAAATATCAGCTGTCAAACTTTGGAGAAAGATGCTTTCTATGATATTTGAAACTGGCCACCCTTGGATTACATTTAAAGATCCTTGCAATATACGTTCACCACAAGGTCATGCAGGTGTGGTTCACTCATCTAATTTATGTACAGAAATTACTTTGAACACAAGCAAAGATGAAATTGCGGTTTGTAACCTTGGTAGTATTAATCTACCAAAACATTTCAAAAATGGTCAGTTAGATGTTGAACAATTGAAGAAAACCATATCAACTGCAGTGAGAATGCTTGATAATGTCATAGATATTAACTACTACTCAGTAGATACCGCACGAAATTCAAACTTTAAGCACAGACCTGTTGGTTTGGGTATAATGGGTTTTCAGGATGCTCTTTACGAGATGCAAGTCCCGTATTCATCCGATAAAGCTGTTGAGTTTGCTGATACTTGTATGGAAATTATTAGCCATGCAGCGATTGATGCCTCTTCAAATCTTGCTATTGAGAGAGGGGTCTACGAGAGTTACAAAGGATCATTATGGTCCAAAGGCATACTACCAATCGACTCAATAGAAATGCTAAAGAAATCAAGAGAACCGTATTCTTTACTCGATCAAAACCAAGATTGTAGTCTTGATTGGACTGGGTTAAGGGAGAAAATAGCACAACATGGTATGAGAAACTCAAACGTAATGGCAATTGCACCAACAGCTACCATTGCTAATATTTGCGGTGTATCTCAATCAATTGAGCCAAACTATCAAAACATATTCGTAAAATCAAATTTATCTGGTGAATTTACTATCGTGAATCACTACTTAATTAAAGCGCTAAAGGAAAGAGACCTTTGGGATGATGCTATGATTAATGATATAAAATATTTTAACGGAGATCTTCAATCTATTAAACGGATACCTGAAGATTTAAAGGCAGTGTTCAACACAGCTTTTGAAATTGATCCGAAGTGGTTAATCGAGTGTGCTTCTAGACGTCAGAAGTGGATCGATCAAGCTCAATCACTCAATTTATATATTAGTGCACCATCTGGAAAGAAATTAGATGAACTGTACAAGAGTGCCTGGATTAAGGGACTTAAAACAACTTATTACTTAAGAAGTAAGGGTGCGTCTGCTCCTGAAAGAGCAACTGTAAGTGATGGTGCGTTAAATTCTGTACCAAAGCAGTGCAGTATTGATGACCCAGATTGTGAAGCATGTCAATAAGAGGAGAGTATTATGGCATTACATGTAGCTGAAATAGCAGAAAAACAGCTTGGTCAAATGGGAGAAGAGTCCAGGCTAAGCGTTGATGATAAAGCAATGATTAATTGTCGGGCAGATTTAAATCAATTAATCCCATTTAAATATATGTGGGCTTGGGAAAAATATTTAGTTGGTTGTGCAAATCATTGGATGCCAAATGAAGTCGATATGACTGAAGATCTGAATCTATGGAAATCAAAAGACGGGCTAACAGACCAGGAGAGAATTATCATTAAGAGAAATCTTGGTTTTTTTGCAACTGCTGATTCTCTGGTTGCAAACAATCTTGTACTTGCAATTTATCGTCACATTACAAACCCCGAGTGTCGACAATATCTTTTACGCCAAGCGTTTGAAGAAGCATTACATACACATTCATATCAACACATCATTGAAAGTCTTGGACTTGATCAGGCAGAAACGTTCAATATGTATAGAGAGGTGCCATCTGTAGCTACTAAGGCAAACTGGGCATTACCCTTTACACAAAGTCTTTCAGATCCACTTTTCAAGACTGGAACACCAAAAGATGATCAGCGACTCTTAAGAGACTTAATTGCATTTTATGTTGTTTTTGAGGGTATCTTCTTTTATGTTGGATTTACTCAAATTTTATCAATGGGTAGAAGAAATAAAATGGTTGGTACCGCCGAGCAATTCCAATACATATTGAGAGATGAATCTATGCACATGAATTTTGGAATTGACATGATTAATCAAATCAAGTTAGAGAACCCACATTTGTGGACAGAATCATTCCAAAATGAAATGATTAAAATCATTAAAGAAGGTGTGGAACTAGAGTATCAATATGCGAAAGATACCATGGCTGATGGTATCCTAGGTATGAATGCTGATATGTTAAGAGATTTTTTACATATTATTGCGAATAGACGCTTAGTTCAAGTTGGATTACCAAAACAATATAAAGAAGTAGAAAATCCATTTCCATGGATGAGTGAAATCATGGACCTTAAGAAAGAAAAGAACTTCTTTGAAAAAAGAGTAACGGAATACCAAACAGGTGGTGCCCTTGATTGGGACGAGTAATATCAGCGATAAGGTTTATTATTATTCCTAGGCCCTACAGAAGGGCCTGTGGATTCATTTCCTTGATTAGAATTAGAAGCAGTAGAACCTGGTTCAAAAAATAAACTTGATGTTTTATTATTATGATATTCAATCACTAGTTTAGATGTTGTTCCGTAACAAAAAATAGTCGTCATTTGAATGAAAAAATTGTATAAAAATGTAACAACGTTTGGTTCAGATGCAGTCCCTAATTGAAAGCTAATAAATGTGATTCCAAAGAAAACAGTAAAACAACTTGTTACAAGATTCATAGATAAACATTTTAAAATTGAGATGAAATTAAGATGAGATTGATCATTGCTATCAAACAGTTCAAAGTAACATTGTACAAGAGTAAATATTACTGTGACACTCAGTAATAGTGTGCCAATTGACATATGAACTCCGAACAAAGAGAGTTGGGACATAGTATCAAATAAAAATGGGAATAATGCTATGAAATCAACTGTTAATAACATCGCACTGGTCGCTTTGATTAATTCATCGAGAAATGTTGCCATCTTAATAAATTCATTTGAAACATTTCTTGAGGTTGAGTAGGCTACAATAATTGCAACCATTGAAAATAATATACATAAGATATACGGATTAAAAAAATTGCTTGCAAGTTCAATACAAAATTTAAAAATAGATAAAAAAGAAACGAATGATAAAAACCTTTGTAAACAGTGAATACTAATTAAAAAGTAATGGTAAGTATCAGTCGCTCCAGGATACACGTGATAGACAGTTAAGGAGATCAGTGTATGGAAGACTAATAACCAAATGAAGTACATCGGATTGATGGTCATTTTGAATAAGGATGATAGTAACCTATGAAGATAGGGGTATGTAAGAATCCCATATACGATATTATTGATAAATTGAGCTTGAACCAAAATTATCCCCGACTATATACTCATTTTAAAATTGATACTATAATAATTATGACTGGATTGCAAAATTAAAATAAATCTTCAAGATTGACGTTACAGAAGCATTTTTCATATACTAGTTTTTTAAAGGGGGAAATTTTGAGTTCAAAAGGGTTACAAAACATATCAGCTGGAGATACTTCTTTATGCCTGATGGGAGAGGGAGTTAATGCCTTATATTATCTTGGGTATGATGCTACCAGCTTAGCTACACATCATTCTTTTGAGTTGGTGTGTTACTTATTGACAAGACGAATATTTCCAAGTGAGAATGAGCTAAAACAATATCAACAGAGACTTATTTCTTTGTCGGAAATTCCAGCAGAATTGGCATCTTTAGTCAAAACATTCCCTAAAACTGCAGATCCGATGGATATACTTAGAACTTCTGTATCCTACTTAGGTATTTTGCAACCAGAAAAAGACACGCATGATCATTACTTCATTGTTGATCAACTTATTGCTTTGATGCCTAGAATCATTGGTTTATGGCGAGGTGTGAAGATCAGTCAAGATGATTCCTTAGCGTTAGCTGCATGCAAAGCATGTTGCGATACTACAATTAATGACGCAATGATCTCCGCTATGAATGCTTCTCTAATTTTATATGCAGAACATGAATTTAACGCATCTACATTTGCTGCAAGGGTCACATCAGCAACATTATCTGATATTTACTCCGCAATATGTTCCGCTATTGGAACATTAAGAGGTCCTCTTCATGGAGGAGCGAATCGTGAGGCGCTTAAACTCATTAAGGAATTTGAAACTGTAGAATCTGTTGAAGAAGGAATCCATGCAAAACTGAAGAAAGGTGAAAAACTAATGGGGTTTGGGCACAGAGTTTATAAGACATCTGATCCTAGATCTATTTATCTTAAGCAATTATTAGAAAAAGATTTCCAGTGTGAACAACTCAAGGTTGCTATGCAAATTGAGGCAACAATTTTGAAAGAGAAAAATATTATTTCAAACGTTGATTTTTATACAGCTGTTTTATATGACCAAATGTCTATCCCTGAAAACTTGTTCGTAAGTATTTTTGTCATGGGTCGAATTACAGGGTGGTTAGCACATATTTTGGAACAAAGAGCTGATAATCGATTAATCAGACCTGATGCAAACTATATTGGAGAAGAGCCAAGACCACTTGAATGGTAATTAAATAATAAAAAGAGGGTAATACATGAATACCACCGATCAATTCTTAAAGGAAATTGCAGAATTTACAATCTGCTACAAACCAGGCGAAGATACTAAACGCTTAGTTAAGCTTGCTGTTAAGGATGCCCTATGTGTTGCATTAATGGCAGGTGATTATAAAAGTGCAAGGCAGGTAGCATTGCCAATTCTTGATGGTAATGGACTATTTCCAATGATTCATTCGGTTGGTAAAACAAATCATTTATCAGGCTCATTTGGGTTAGGTACTCTCATTAGTTGGGCAAATTATAATGATGTATATGTTGATCATCTAAAAGTCCACCCATCCGAGGTCATTTCTAGCATTGTTTATGCTGTTCTGTCAGGAGATGAATTACGTTTGTCGATGTCAAAAATCACCACAGAAATTTTTATAGATGCTGTTGCAAAAGCCTATGCAATTTGCATGAAATTAAGTAACCTTTTTGTTTCAAATAAAAAATTTGTGGATGGATCATACATTATAAAAATAGCCTCTGCCTCTGTTAATGCTTGGGTATTAGGTGGGAATGAAAATCATATTTGTTCCGCAGTTTCTCATGCAATGGCAGATTTAGCGCCCTTAAAATTATATAAACTGCCTTATCACATGACTCATAGAAACATCTGGTCAGGAGCAGACTCAGGCTCCAGAGGTCTTTTTCATGCAGTAAATGCAGTATACAGGGGAGAGGCATGCTTAGATCAAATTATATCCAATAAAAATTATGGTTTGCTTTCATTGGGCATTGATTGGAATGATCTAAAATTTGAATTATCAAATCCAGATCAGTTGCTTAGTCAATTAGAATTTAAGATAGACTTTGGTTGCGCAATTGAGTGCCATAATTTCATTGAAAAAGTCGCTGAAGTATCTCAATCCATTCCATATGATACTTTTTCTAAAATTACTATTGTTGGTCAATCTCAACATGTTCCATTTTTTGATGATTCGTCATTTATACCAAGTTCTGAAAGATTGCACAATGCTAGGATTTTACTTCCTATGCTTTTGTTGTACGGTAAAATTCACATTGATTACACTGAGGATAGCTTTATAAATGCTCCGGCATTTAAAACACTTCAAAGAAAAATAGAATTTGAACACAATAAAAGTGCTCATTGGGATCATCCACTCGAAGCTAAGGTTATTATTGAACTTGATAATGGTCAAACAGAAACATATGAGGTGTCTTCACACAAAGGACATCCAGAACATGGGGAGAAGCGTATCGATAATTTATCTTTAAAATGGCAATCATGCTTGAAAACAGGCTGTAGTGCCCAACATATTCTCAGCATTGATGCTTTATTAAGTTTTAAAGAAAACGAGGCGTTTTCAACTTGGTATCAGAATTTATGTCAGTTGTCGATCAGGCATTCACAGGACTATGACAAAGTTTAGATTGCTCTTTAGATTGATAAATTGATAGCATGCTTTTATTGGATATAGACTGAGTAATAAAGCTATGTAGTAAAAGTAGCAATAAGTCGTATCCTAGTTCGATCAAATTATTGCCACCATAACTACCGAAAAATGAAATGATGGTTAAACCTAGAATGTAATAGATGATCCATATGCAACTTGAAAAATGTAGATCAGGTAGGGTTTGATTGGTATAAAGTCTAAATGACATGAAAAAAGCAACGCCAATCATTAAGACAATGCTCATCAATGAAATAACTTCCCATCCTGTCCAATAAATCAATAAAGTGCATGAATAAAATGCTAAAAAAGAAAGCAATTGATATTGAGGAAGTTTAAAAGGGCGCTTAAGGTTTGGGTACAGTTGACGGAATGCAATTAAAGATAACGGACCAATTGTATAAGCTAATATAATTGCTGTTGTCTGGAATTTGACCAATAACTGCCAACTTGGAAAAAAACCTAATAAGAAACAGCCTATGATGTAATTTGTGATAATTGACTTATATGGTACGTCGTAGCTATTTAAATCACCTAAAAATCGAGGTGCTTGAACATTTTTACTTATAGCATAATTTAGTCTTGATGAAGTTGTGATATAAATTAACGCAGTACCAGAAGGAGTGATCATTGAATCTAAATAGATTAAGCTCGAAATCCAAGATAGCCCCAATATTATTGATAAATCAAGTACTGGAGACGAATAATTGATCTTGTCTAGAGTCCAGCTATTATTGAGATACTCAGCTGGGAGAGATATGATAAACAGCCCTTGTATTAAAACATAAAATAACATTGCAAATAAGACTGATCCCACTACTGCATACGGCATGGTCTTTTGAGGGTTTTGAATCTCAGAACCCAGAGAAGTGATTTCTCTAAATCCAAGATAAGAAAAAACGATAGTGGTTGATACAGCCATGAGGATGCCTTTGATGCCATGTGGAGCAAATCCACCATATAAATAAAAATTTTCAAAATGTAATTGTGAACCACCAATAACCAGGCTGATGAGAAGAGGAATCATGACTTTCCATAGGGCCATTGAATTATTGAAATAAGATACAATCTTAATGCCATATAAATTGATCACTGTAAATATAAGCAACAATAAGTAAGAAATGATGGTTCCTTTTGTTGTTAACATTGGCTCAAGACCTTTAGTTATTGATAAATCGGAGAAATATTGACTAAGATAAATAATGGTAGCTTGAACTTCTGAAGGAGCAGCTGAGCCACTGCTAATCCAAGCAAACCAACTGATGATAAAGCTAGTTGATGAGCCATAGGTCAGTTGAGCATAGCGAGCAATTCCTCCTTCAACAGGTAACATTGCTCCAATTTCAGCATAAGTCAAGGCAATCAAGATGATGAGAAAACCACCAATAATCCAGCTGATAATTGCTGCTGGGCCAGCATATTGCATACTAATAAATGATGCAAATAACCAACCAGAACCAATCATACAGCTTAGTGAAGTTGCAAGAACTCCATACAGGCTTAGTGACTTTTGAAAACTCATTCGGTTATATTAGCCGTACCATATTTATTTTACAAATTATCTTGTCAATGTTATTTTTCTGAGTATTATGATTGTTGCTGATAATATTACTATTCTGAAAAATCAAAAGGTTTTATTTCAACCGGTTTCATTTAAAATCAATAAAGGTGACTTTTTATGTATTTATGGAGCAAATGGTATTGGTAAAACATCACTCATCAATGCTATTAGGAGCCAGGCGTTTGACGTCGGTCATTTTACTTCAAATCTTGCCATATCTGATATTGCGTTATTAATTTGTGATCAATCAGGTTTATCAAATTTGACCGTCAATGAACACTTAAATTATATCAGCTCAATTAGCAGTGTTAATGACTTACAATTTAATCATGTTAAACAAAGAATTAGTCTTTTAAACATAAGAGATGTTTATTTTAGAGATCTCTCAAGGGGTCAGCTTCAATTATGTCAGTTGTATTTCTTATCTTGTTTCAAGGTTAAGTTGTGGCTTTTAGATGAGCCATGTTGTCACCTTGATCATTCATCTTGTGAAGCGTTTTTTAATATTTGTCATTCATATCAACAAGCTGGAGGCAGTATTATCATGACTTCACATAAAAAGGAGTTGGCCAACTCTATTAAATTGATGGAGTGTGTATGATTAAAATCATTTACTATGAATCACTGAATATTTTTCGTAATTACTCATCATTAATCACTAGAATATTAGAAATATTTTTACCATTTGCGGTTATGGAATTCATTATCAGTCAAATTAATATTCCTGTCGATAATGTGTATACTCTTGAGGTTATGATGCTTTGGATTATTGCTTTTTGGGCCAATGTCTATACAGCTCAAGTCTTATGGTCTAATTTAATTCCTTACAACTTTTGGCTGATCTCAAATTCAGGCGCAGGGACATGTGCTTACATACGTGTATCGATATACTATGTCACTTTTCAATTAATACCTATTTTGATTCTAATTGGTATGACAAAAGTATCATTCACACTTACTTTTATAGTCATCTTTGCTATCAATCAATTAAATATTTTTCAACTATCAAGCTTAACTGGGCTGATGTTACACCAGCTTAAGTTAGCTGACCAAAATCTGGTATTAATGATTATACCAATCACAATTCCTCTCAGTATTTTGCCAATCTTATATTATTTTGATCAATCTATGATCATGCAGCAGCAAATTATCCAATTAATATTAGGGATTTCATTAATTTTACATGTCATCATACGGCAATTGTACTACCTTATTATTAAAGAGTTTTATTATCATTAATAAACTTGATTTATAACTGCAGTTTCGTATAATTAAAGTGTGGAAGAAAAATCCTTAATAAACTCAAAAATTTTACTTAACTCCGCTCAAATTTCAGAGTGTCTAAATAAGATTGCGTCATCACTTAACAAAGATATGGTTGATAAGAATCCTGTTGTTCTTTGTGTTGTTAAAGGTGCGATTGTTTTCTCTGGAAATCTACTACCCTTATTAAATTTTAGAATGGAGCTTGAATATATTCATGCAACTAGGTACGAGGGCGAAAAAGCAGGTGCGATTCAATGGAAATACAAACCTGATATTGACCTAAACAACAGAAACGTTTTAATCATAGATGATATTCTCGATGAGGGCATCACTCTTAAAACAATTGGTGATTATTGTTTGAGTCAAGGTGCTCAATCTGTTAAATCAGTTGTTCTTCTTGAGAAGAAAATTTCACGACCGATCTCGAAAATAGAACATGCCGATTATTCTGGAATTGAAATTGACGATCTATTTGTCTTTGGTTATGGTCTAGATCTTGATGGTTATTGGAGAAACACCAAGGATATTTACTTTAAGTGATTTGTTATGTCAAAAAATAAACGCCCAGTCTATCTCAATTTATCAGAAATTACATTGCCATACCCTGCCTTGGTCTCTATTCTACACAGGGTGAGTGGAGTCGCATTAATCTTTTCTTTCCCTTTTCTTCTACCTATTCTTGCACATATAAAAAATGGTTCATTTACCCGATATATGATTTTTCTAGATTCATTGCCAGGAAGAATTATTTTATGGTTAATTCTCAGTGGTATCAGCTATCACATTATTTCTGGCATAAGACACCTTTGGTCTGATTTTATGGCGGGTGAATCGTTACATCACGCAAGATTAACTGCAAAAACAACACTTTTATGTGCTTTGATTGCTTCAGTATTCTTTTTTATTCATGTGGTGGTATTATGACAGGTTTATTACATTGGAGAGTTCAGCGCATCACTGCTTTAATCAACTTATTCTATGGTTTGTATTTGATTTTAGTGCCTTATCTTGGATTACCATTTAATATCAACTCATTGTTACACAAATCACTTTTAACAATCTTGTTCTTGAGTATTTTAACGCATGTGAGATTAGGTATGTGGGCAGTTGTAACTGATTATGTGCCGAATATATATCAACAAGTTTTATTAAGGATTATCGATTTTTATTTAGTTTTTATGGTCATATGGGGTATAATAATAGTATGGTGAATAATAAAAAGTTAACCGTCAAAGAATACGATGCAATTGTAATTGGTGGTGGTGGGGCTGGTTTAAGAGCTGCCCTCGGTCTTGCAAAAAAAAACTACAAAGTGGCAGTCATCTCTAAAGTTTTTCCTACTCGGTCACATACTGTAGCAGCACAAGGTGGTGTTAATGCTGCACTTGCAAATGTTGATACTGAAGACAGGTGGGAATGGCATATGTACGACAGTGTCGTTGGTTCCGATATGCTGGGCGATCAAGACGCAATTGAATATATGTGTCACCAAGCACCAGACACTATTTTAGAGCTTGAGCATATGGGTTTACCATTTTCAAGGCTTGAAAATGGTAAAATTTATCAAAGAGCT